>NZ_BAAGWC010000017.1:0-92591 GCF_054780555.1 Hymenobacter daeguensis | reverse complement strand
CGGCCGCCACGGCCGCGGCCGCGCCGCCGCTGCTGCCGCCGGGCGTGTGGCCCAGGTGCCAGGGGTTGCGGGCGGGGCCGTGCAGCAGCGGCTCGGTCACGCCCATCAGGGCAAACTCGGGCACGTTGGTTTTGCCCAGGATGTTGAGGCCGGCGGCCTGCCAGCGGCGCACCAGCTCGGCATCTTCCTGCGGCACGAAACTGCGCAGCGCCCGGCTGCCTGAGGTGTGCGGCACGCCCGCGTAGTGCGCCCCAAAGTCCTTCAGCAAAAAGGGCACGCCGCCCAGCGGCCCGGCCGGCAGCCCGGCCGTGGCCCGCTGCCGGGCCGGCTCATACAGCGGCTGCACCACGGCGTTTATTTGCGGGTTCACGGCTTCGGCGCGGGCAATGGCGGCGGCGCACAGCTCGGCGGCCGTGAGCTGGCCGCGGCGCACCAGGGCCGCCATGGCGAGGGCGTCGAGCTGGTCGTATTCGGCAGGTGCTATCATGGGCTAAATGTAGTTCGCGGGCACTGGCCAAGGCCAACTGCCGCCGCGCCTCGTAAGTATCGGCCCACAGCAGTATCTTTCCTGAAAATCATTATATTCTCATTCCCTCATTCGCCAATCCTTACGCGCTGCCACCTCACCGCATGGTTACCCCGGTATTTCTCATTCATGATGGGCCCCAGGCACTTGCTTTCTACATCGACTGGCTGGGCTTTCACATCGATTGGGAAGAGCAGCCCAACCGGGAACGCACCTACCTCCAGATTTCGCGCCACGACGTGCTGCTGCACCTGAGCAACAGCCCCGCCGACAGCGCCGCCGGGGCCACTGTGCGGGTAGAAGTTCGCGGCCTGCCCGCCTACCATCGCCAGCTGCTCAACCACGCCGCGCCGCCCATGCGCCCCAGCCTGGGGCCGGCCTACTGGAACAGCCGGGTGCTGGAAATGGAAGTGCTCGACCCCTTCGGCAACCGCCTCATCTTCTGCGAGCCCGGCGCGTTAGAGGCTTAGCAGCTCGCGGAAGCGCACCGACTGCTGGCGCGACACCTCCACCGCCGGGCCGTCGCGCAGGGTCAGCTTCAGCGTGTTGCTGAACCAGGGCTCGATGCCGGCAATCCATTTCAGGTTGATAATCTGCTGGCGGTTGACGCGGAAAAAGACCTTGGGGTCGAGGCGCGCCTCCAGCTGCTGGAGCGTGCGCGGAATAAGCGGCCGGTGCTGGTCGAAGTGAATGCGGGTGTAGCTGCCGTTGATTTCGAAGAGCTTGATGTCGGCCAGCTTCACAAACCAGCACCGCTCGCCGTCTTTCACAAACACCTGGTCCTGGGCCGTGAGCGGGGCCTGCGGGGCTTCCTCGGCCGGGCCGGGCGGCGGGGTTTCGGCGGGCAAGGCCGGAGCGAGGCGGGTGCGGGCTTTGGCCAGGGCGGCGGCCAGCCGGGTTTCCTGCACGGGTTTCAGCAGGTAGTCCAGGGCATTCACGGCGAAGGCCTGCAGGGCGTATTCGTCATACGCCGTGGTGAAAATGACGTGGGGCGCGGCCTCCAGCGTGGCCAGCAGCTCGAAGCCGGTCTGGCCGGGCATCTGCACATCGAGCAGCAGCAAGTCGGGCCGCAGGGCCTGAAGCTGGGTGCGGGCCTCGTCGGCGTGGCGGGCCTCGCCCACCACCGTCACATCGGGAAAAGCCTGGAGCAGGTGGCGCAGTTCGGTGCGCGCCAGGCGCGAGTCGTCAACAATCAGAACGTTCATGAGTAGAAGAGAATAAATCGTCTGTCATCCTGCGCTGGGCTCAGGATGACAGTACCGTGGGTGATGCCACCGGCAGGCGCAGCTCGGCGGTCACGGTTTCGGCCTGCCGGGCATCGTCGGCAATGGTGAGGCTGGCGGTGGGGCCGAAGAGCAGCTGCAGGCGCTCGTGGGCATTGGGCAGGCCCACGCCGGTGTGGCCCGGCGCGGCGGGGTTGGGCCGGTAGCGGCCGGGGTTGCGCACCGTGATGAGCACCTGGGCGGGGCCGTCGGGCTGGGCTGAAATATGGACGCCGCCGCCCCCCGGCCGGGGCGCAATGCCGTGCTTGATGGCGTTTTCGACCAGCAGCTGCAGCGTCATGGGCGGCAGCTGCACGGCCAGCACCTCGGGGGCCACGTCGAGGGTGAAGTGCAGGCGCTCTTCCAGCTGCAGGGCTTCGAGGGTGAGGTAGTGGGCCACGATTTCGAGCTCGCGGGCCAGCGGCACCTGCTCGCTGCTGTTGAGCTGCAGGGAGTAGCGCAGCAGGTCGGAGAGGTGCGTCATCATCTCGCGGGCGCGCACCGGGTTTTCCAGCACCAGCGCCCGGATGTTGTTTAGGCCATTGAAGAGAAAATGCGGGTTAATCTGGGCCTTGAGGGTGCGCATCTCGGCCTCGCGCACGGCGGCCGTCAGCTTCCACTGCTCGATTTCGGCCTGGCGCAGGTTGTCGAAATAATGCAGGCTGAAATACGCCGCCGACCACAGCAGCATAAAGAAAAACGAATTGGCCGTGTAGCCCACGTACTGCAGCCACGGAAACCCTTTGCCGCTCTGGCTGGCCGGGTCCACCACCCAGTACAGCAGCGACACGAGCACGCCGGTGAGGGCCATGCTGCCCACGGCCACCAGCAGGTTGCCCAGCAGCAGCCGGGGCAGCAGCGCCGCCAGCGGCAGGCGCGTCCAACCCCGGGCGCGCAGGTACAGCCGCAGCAGGTGGCTGCCCAGCAGCATGGCCCCGGCCACAATGATTTCGATGGGAATAACTATCGGCTTGAACTTGCCGAAAACCGTCGACAGCACGCCGCCCAGCAGGCCATACGCGCCCCAGCCGCCGATTTGCAGTATCCAGTACAGGCGGGGGCGGGCTGAGGTGCGGGGCATGGGGTGAGCAGGAGTTGGGGTAAGTAAATCGAGGGCCGGCAGCGCGGGCGTTGCCGTTCGCGTCCCCGCCCCGATTCAACCATTGTCTGTGGGAGACGCGGACTGCAAAGGTTGCGCTACTTCTTCGCCACGGCCGGCTGCTTCAGAAACGCGTCGGACTGGGCCAGAAACCAAGCCGTGTCGTCGTACATCAGGAAATGGCGGCCGGCTTCCGACATTTCGATACGCGCCTGCGGCAGCCGGGCGTATTGCTGCGCAAAGATGGCACGGGTGCTTTCCTTGGTGGAGCCGTACTGCGCGTAGGCCGCCCACGCGCCCAGCACCAGCACCGGCTGCGTGATGCGGCTGATGTCGGCGCGCAGGTCCATGGTGTACATATCATACATGGCCTGGGCCGTGGTGGCGGGGTCGGAGGCGGCGCTCCACCGCACAATCAGGGCCTGGCGGGCGGTATCGGTGGCCATGCCGGCCGCCATCTGGCGCTGGGCGGCGGCGGGCAGGTGGCCCTGCTTCATCTGCTGGCGCATTTTTTCGGCCATTGGCTGCACCGCTTCCACGGTGGCCGTCGGGTTTTGCACGGCGGCCAGGAAAGGCAGCGAATCCACAATCACCAGCGGGCCGATGGCATCGGGCTGGGCCGTGCTCAGGGCCAGCGCCATGAAGCCGCCCAGGCTGTGGCCCATCACCACGGGCTTGTTCAGCTTCTGGGTTTTGATGTAGGCCAGGAGCTGGTCGCGCACGGCGGGCAGCAGCGGGGTGGCCAGCGTGGCCGCCGGGGCATTGCCGCCGAAACCGGCCAGCGTGATGATGTGGCACTGGTACCGCTGCTGGTAGTGGGCCACGGCCTCGTCCCACACCGCGCCGGGGCAGTTCAGGCCGGGAATCAGCAGCATGGGCTGGCCCTTGCCCACCACCCGCACCGTGAAGGCGGGGTGCTGGGCGGGGTTGTCGGCCACGGCCTGGCGGGCCGGGGCAGCGGGCACGGCTGCCACCGCCGCGCCGGCGGCGCTCAGCAGCAAAAAGGACAACGACAGGCGACGGGCGAAAGCAGCGGTTTTCATGGGTTTGGTTGGGTTCATCTGGTGGTTGAATGACCCAAACTTACCGGCCCGCTTTCGCCACCGAAACGGGTTTTCCGCGAACGGTAATTTCGCCGGCTGAACGGCCTGGGCGGCGGCTGAATGGCGGCGAGCGAGTTGTGGCGGGGACGCTGCGAGTGCGCGCTTTGGGCACACGGCCTCGCAATGCGCGCACTCGCAGCGGCCACGCTACCGCTGGCCTTACTTTGCCTCGGCCGGCACCAGGCTGTTGAGGTAGCTTTCCAGGTTGGTGTAGCCGTCGGTGGCGCGCAGGGCGCGGTCGGCGGCATCTTTCGGGTTCAGGCCGTTGGCCTTTTCCCAGGCATCGGGCATGCCGTCGTGGTCGGTATCGAGGGGCGCGGCGGTGGCTTTCAGCACCGGCCAGGCTTTCTGCGAGATGCTGTAGGGCGTGCCGTGCGGGTAGTGCCCCTGCACGTCGATGACCGTGCCGGTGCGGGTCCGCACTTCGCGCACGATGCGCTGGTCCAGCGTGTCGCGGCGCGGCGCAATGGCCCCGGCCCCGCGCAGCACCGCTTCGTAGGCTACGGCGGCGGGCTGCACCGTCACGGGGCCCAGGGCGAAGGGCGTCGTGACTTTCGACTGCACGGTGTCGGCCGGGGTGCCGCCGTTCATCACCACGCCGCGCCAGTTGTGGGCCGTCACGGCGGGCGCGCCGTCCACGTAGTTGCCGCTCAGGTAAAACCTGCCGTAGGGCAGGCGGCCTTTTTCCTTGTCAATCTTGTAGGGGTTCAGCACCTGGGCTTTCACCCGGGGGCTGGTGCTGGGGCCGGGCTTGTAGTAATTATTTACAATGTTGTAGTTGCCGCCCTCGCCGGCATACACGTTGTTTTCGCCCCAGTTGTAGATGACGTTGTTGCTGAAATCGCAGTTCTCGAAGCCCGCCGGGTGGGTGTAGCGGCTGCCGTTGAAGCGCGGCGTGCGGTTTTTGCAGTGCGCAAACAGGTTGTGGTGGAACGACGCGTGCTGCCCGCCCCAGATGCCGCCGAAGCCGTGGTGCTCAAAGTCCTTGTCGCCGGCCTCGAAGTGGTAGGAGTAGTTCAGCGGCTCGGCCATGATGTTCCATTGCAGCGTGGTACTGTCGCCTTCGTACACCGACATGGCTTCGTCGGTGCTCCAGCTCATCGAGCAATGGTCGATGACGAGGTGGTTGTTGCGCAGGCCGCCGAAGGCATCGTCGCCGCCCGCGCCGTCCACGAAGCCCTTGTTCTGGTTCTTGTCGCCCATCCGAAACCGCAGAAAGCGCACGATGACGTTGTTGGCCTTCACCGAAACCGGGTAATCGGCCAGGCAAATGCCGTCGCCGGGGGCCGTCTGGCCCGCCACGGTGGTATTGCCCTTGCTAAACGTGAGCGGCGCGAGCAGGTGAATGGTGCCCGACACCCGAAACACGATGGTGCGCGCCGGGGCTTTGGCCTCGCTCAGCTGCGCGGCGTAGCGCAGGCTGCCGGGCTGGCCGTCGTCGCTCAGGTTCGTCACTTCGAGCACCGTGGTGGGCACCGCCGCCGTGCCCCGGCCGCCGCTGGTGAAGCGCCCCGCCCCCTCGGCCCCCGGAAAAGCCACCAGGCCCTGCGCCTGCCCCACGGCCGGCAGCAACAGTCCGGCCACGCCCAAAATTCGTAGTACAACTTCGCCCGTTCGCAACCGTTTCATTATAAACTCCATGAAGTTGGATTAAAGCAGCAACTTACGGCAGCCGGGGTGAATCCGGGATGAATGCCCCGGCCGCCCCTCACAAAGCCGGCCCCGAGCACGAAACCCACGCCCAGCCATCGCGCCCGATATGAAGGAAACTTTTCCATAATGAAATTCGTGTCAGAGCTGTTATATTGTTTCTCGTTAGAGTTCCAACCGACCAGCTAACGCCCCTCGTTTCACCCCCAAAGCTGCCCCGATTATGCGCTTACTTTTTCTCGCCGCCACCGTTGCGTTGTTTTGCAGTACCCGGCCAGCCCAGGCACAGCGCGCTGATACCCAGCCACCTACCGCCAGCAGCTCGTCGGAGCGCCCGGCGCCCGCCCCCCGGTCGGGCCGTCTGGCCTGCGTGCCGCTGGTGGGCAAGGTGTACGACCCCAACGGCGCGCCCCTGGTAGGCGCGACACTGCTGGTGAAGGGCACCCACGACATTTACGTCACCGATTCGGAGGGCAAATTTCTGCTCTCGAACACGGTGTATGAAGGGCAGCAGCTGACCGTGGGCGCGGCCGGCTACATCCCGCAGGACGTGCCGCTCACCGATTGCACCCTACCGCGACTCGTGCTGGAGAAGGACCCCACGGCCCACATCAAGCGCAGCGGCAAGCGCATTGGCCAGGTCACCCGCCTCAACAATCGCCGCACCAACCTGAAGTAGCCCTTGGCCGGGCCATCCCGGCTTCGGACCAAGCATACCTGTGCGCAGCAGCGTGCCATACCGGGCAGTAGCCCTGGTGTGGCACGCTGTTTTTTGCCCGGCCCGGCTGGTTTCGGCAAGCCGGGAAATCAGGCTTTGGCCAATTATCGAATAAGCAATAGTGTGGATATAGATTTAATGGAAGACCTTTATCGTGGAATAATGCCCGCTTGGCACTAGCCGTGCGGGCACTTCCGGTGCACCTTTCCCTGAGCTGATGACAAGCCGCACAACCTGGTTTTGGAAGAAATGGCGGGGCGGGCTGCTGGTGCTGCTGGCGCTGGCCGGGGCGCACGGCGTGGCTGCCCAGGCCCCGCTTTTCCTGCGCGACACAGCCCAGGACTACCGCCTGGGCCGGCACTGGGACGTGCTGGCCGTGCCCCCCAACGGCCCCGACACCCTGACGCTGGCGCAGGTGCGCGCCCCCGACTGGGCCGCCCGCTTCCGGCGCAGCCAGCAGGATGTCCCCAACGTGCGCGAAAGCCGGGGCGAAGTCTGGCTGCGCACCACGGTGGTGAATGCGGCCACGCCCCGCACCGCCTGGATACTTCGCAACCGGCTCTCCAACAGCAACAAGACCATGGCCTACGTGGTGGGCCCCAACGGCCGCACG
This sequence comes from Hymenobacter daeguensis, assembly GCF_054780555.1. Classification (NCBI taxonomy): domain Bacteria; kingdom Pseudomonadati; phylum Bacteroidota; class Cytophagia; order Cytophagales; family Hymenobacteraceae; genus Hymenobacter; species Hymenobacter daeguensis. Next base: position 85,620 of record NZ_BAAGWC010000017.1, on the reverse strand, counting down.
CAGGCCCTGGAAATGGGTCCCGCCTCGCTGGCAGCCCAGAACCAGGCCGTGCCCTACCGCGGCTACCACCGCGTGCTGCCCCTGCCGGTGGGCCAGCCCGTCACGGTGTACCTGCGCACCCAGGGCGGCATCATCGACTACAGCCTGTGCGAGCAGCACCACCTGCAGCGCCTCTGCTACTGGGAAAACCTGGGGCTGGACTTTTTTCTGGGCACGATGCTCATGCTGGGGCTCTACAACCTGTTTCTGTTCCTTTCCATCCGGGAGGTGGCCTACCTGTATTATGTGGCCTACGTGCTGGCGTTCTGCGGCTTGCACATGCAGTCGAAGGGGTTGTTTTTCTGGTGGTTCTACCCGGCGCTGAGCCCGGCCAGCAACGAGCTGCTGCTGCTGGTGCTGACGGCGGCGGCCACCCTGTTTGGCGCGCTCATGGCCCGCTCCTTTCTGGAAACCCGGCGGCGGGTGCCGCGCCTCGACTGGCTGCTGGTGGCCTCGGCGGTGGCGGCGCCGCTGCCCCTGCTGGCCCGCTACATCAACGCCAGCCTGTTCTCGCTCCTGTACCGGCTGATGCCCTTCGTCACGGGCTCGATAATGCTGGGCGTGGGCATTGCGGTGCTGCGCACCGGCTACCGGCCGGCCCGCTACTACATGGCGGGCTGGGGCCTGGTTATTCTGGCCGTTTTCGTGTATTCGCTGACCCGGATGAACGTGCTGCCCGCCAACGGCTGGACCATGAACGGCACCGGCATTGCCTGGGTGCTGGAAATGGCATTTCTGTCGTTTGGCCTGGCCAGCCGCTTCAACCTGGCCCGTGCGGCCGAGCAGGAGGCCCAAAGCCGGGCCCTGGCCACGCTGCGCGAGAAAGAGGAAGTGCAGCAAAATGCCAACCAGCAGCTCACCCGCCGCGCCGCCGAGCTGGAGCACGCCTACGCCGAGCTGCGCGACAGCCTGGCTACCTCAGAGCAGCTCAAAAGCCTGGACGAGCTGAAAACCAATTTCTTCACCAACATCAGCCACGAGTTCCGCACCCCGCTCACGCTCATACTGGGCCCGGCCGAAGACCTGGCCACCGACAGCCCCGACCCCGGCACCCGCCGCAGCGGCGGCCTCATCCTGCGCAACGCCCAGCGCCTGCTACGCCTCGTCAACCAGCTGCTCGACCTCAGCAAGCTCGAAGCCGGGGCCATGGAGCTGCTGCCCACGCCCGGCGATGCGGCCGGCCTGGCCCGGCAGCAGGCGGCCACCTTCGCCTCCCTGGCCGAGGCGCGGGGCGTGCAGTTCCGCACCGAAGGCCCCGTGCGCCTGCCCTTGGTGTTCGACGCGCCCAAGCTGGAAACCATTCTCAACAACCTGCTCACCAATGCGCTGCGCTTCACCCCCGATGGCGGCGAAGTGGTGCTGAGCTGGCAGGCCATTGCGGCCACGGCCACCGCACCCGCCGCCGTGGAGTTTACGGTGCGCGACACCGGGCCCGGCATTGCCGCCAGCCAGCTGCCGCAGCTCTTCAACCGCTTTTACCAGGGGGCTTCGCCGTCGGTGCCGGGGGCGCAGCCGGGCACGGGCGTGGGCCTCACGCTGGTGAAGGAGCTGACTGAACTGCACGGCGGCACCGTGGCCGTGAGCAGCCCGCCCGGCCAGGGGGCCACGTTTACCGTGCGCCTGCCCACCGGCCTGGTGCCGGTGGGCAGTCCGCCGGCCCGGCCCCACGATGCGGCGGCCGGCCCGCTGGCCTCGCACGGCCCGGCAGATGGGGAAATGGCTGCCGGGCTTGCTCCGGAGGAGTATCCGGCTCCCCTGGCCGAGGCCGATGTGGTGCTTTTCATTGAAGACAACGAGGACGTGCGCGAGTTTGTGCGGGCCAGCCTGGCCCCGGCCGGCTACCGCCTGCTCGAAGCGCCCGACGGCCGGCGCGGCGTAGAGCTGGCCCTGGAGCACGTGCCCGACCTGGTGGTGAGCGACGTGATGATGCCCGGCCTGGACGGCTACGGCGTGGTGCGGCAGCTGAAAGGGCACAATGCCACCAGCCACGTTCCCATCGTGCTGCTCACGGCCAAGTCGGCGGGGACCGACCGGCTGCAGGGCCTCGAAACCGGGGCCGATGCCTACCTGGGCAAGCCTTTCTCGGCCCGCGAGCTGCGGGCGCAGGTGCGCAACCTGCTGGCCCTGCGCGACCGCAACCGCTCGCTTACCCAGGCAGCGCAGCGCGCCGCCCTGGCCGACACGCCCCCGGCCGGGCCGGCCGAGGCGGCTGCCGGGCAGCCCCCGGTGCTGCTTTCGGCCATCGACCGGGCCTTTCTGGAAAAAGTGGTGAGCACGGTGACGGAGCACCTGGGCAACAGCGAGTTCGATGTGGACCACCTGAGCCGTGCCGTGGCCCTGAGCCGCACCCAGGTACACCGCAAGCTGCGGGCCCTCACCGGCCAGGCCCCGGCCGAGTACATCCGCACGGCACGGCTACAACAGGCCCTGACGCTGCTGCGCGAGCGGGCCGGCACGGTGTCGGAAATCAGCTACCAAGTGGGTTTTGGCAGTCCGGCGCACTTTTCCACGGCGTTTTCCCGGCAGTTCGGCTACCCGCCCAGCGAGGTGGCGCGGCAGTGAGCGGGCTTGCAAATGCAACGGCTTTCCGGCTGATATAAGTAAAAAACGGGTGTGCATTTCGCCGCAGGCTGGCATCGAGGGATAAATCCTTACTGCCCCGCCTATGCGCCCGCTGCTACTCTTTGCTGCCCTTTTCCTGCTGTTGTTTCGCTCCGCTCAGGCCCAGCAGCCGGTGGCGCAGGCCCGGCAAACGAGCTACCTCACCAAGGTTTTCCGCATCAGCGATGCGCAGGCCCGCACCCTCTACGACCACGGCATGCAGGCGGCGCGGCCGGCGTTTTTTACGCAGGTGGCCGATTCGTTTCCGTCGGGCCAGCCCTCGCGCCGCAAGCTGCCGCTGGGCTACTACCTGGTGGCCCACACCGAAGGCCCGCAGCTGGTGTACCAGCTGCGCACCGAAACCGACCGTGAAGTGCTGGTGGTGGACAACCAGGTGGACGTGAGCCTGGTGGTGCGCGACTCGCTGGGCCGGCTGCTGCCCGATGCCCAGGTGGCGCTGTCCGGCAAGCCCCTGCCCTACGATGCCGCCACCCAGACCTACCGCCGCACCGGCCGCAGCAAAGAAGGCATGGTGGCCGTGACGCAAAACGGCCGCACCACCTACCACACCCTCGACCAGAAGTTTCCGGAAGAAGGCGAGCGGTTTCGGCCGCGCTTCTACTGGCTGCGGCGGGCATACTGGCGGGTGGCGTTCGGCTTTCCGCTGGGCTACCTCGCCCGCCCCACCTACAAGCTGGTGGGCGAGTTGCGCCACGCCTCCGGCGTTTCGACGGGCGTGGTGGGCCTGGTGCGCGCGCCCTTCAACGAAGACGTGCGCGACGAGCGCCGGCAGCGCCGCGAAGACCGGCACGACAATACCCGGCCCAAAGACGACAACCGCTGGACCAACTACGTGGCCACCAGCCAGCCCCGCTACCGCCCCACCGGCGACACCCTGCGCCTGAAAGCGCGGGTGCTGCGCCGGTCCGGCGGCCGGCCCTACCGCCGGCCCCTCACGCTGTGGCTGGGCGGAACCGGGTACGACGACCAGGCCGGCAAGCGCATTGCCACGCTGCGCCCCACCCGGCCCGGCAGCTACCACTACACGCTGCCGCTGAGCGACACGTTGGGCCTGCGGCCCGATACCTACGTGGGCTTCCGGCTGCAGGACCGGCACCACCGTGTGCTGGCCAGCGGGCAGTTTCGGGTTGAGGACTACGAGCTGAAAAACAGCCGCTACACGCTGCGCGTGGCCGAGAAGACTCAGCGCGCCGGCCAGCCCCAGGCCCTTTTCCTGCGCGGCACCGACACGAATGAGCTCAACCTGCTCGATGCCCGGCTGCGCCTGAGCGTGACGCCGGCCGGCGCGCCGGGCCTGCTGCCGGGCCGCCAGCTGTTCATGCCCGATACGCTCTGGACCAGGCACCAGCCCCTCGACGCATTGGGCGAAACCCGCCTCGACCTGCCCGGCACCGCGCTGCCCGACGTGGACTTTCGCTACAGCGTGCAGGCCACGTTCCTGACTTCTGACAATGAGCGCCGCACCGAAAGCGCCTACGTCGATTTTCGCCGCGACCCCGGCGAGCTGCGCATCGAGCTACGCGGCGACTCGGTGCACCTCGACTACCGCCACCTGGGCCAAAGCCAGCCCCACAAGGCCACGCTCGATATTTCCACGGACAGCGACCTGGGCAGCGGCTGGCTGTTTCGCGGGCCCGTGCAGTTGCCGTACGCGGTGAAGGTGAATGGCCTGGCCGATTATTACGAAGTGCGCGACGAGCAGGGCCGCAGCGCCACCCTCGAAATTGACGAGAAAAACGCCGAACTCAGCCTGCTCTCCGACCGCCGCGCCGACTCGCTGCTGCTGGCCGTGAGCAACCCGCGCCAGGTCAGCTTCTGGTACTACATCTACCAGGGCAACCGCCTGCGCTACCGCGGCTACGGCCCCGACCTGCGCCTGGCCGTGCCCCACGCCGGCCAGGAACCCTGGTACGCCTCGCTGCACTACTGGTGGGGCGAGGAAATGCGTACCGCCGAGTTCACGATGGCCCTGCCCGCGCCGCAGCTGGTGGTGAGCGCCGAGCAGCCGGCCGTGGCCTACCCCGGCCAGAAAATCAGCCTGCGCTACGCCGTGACCGACGAGCGGGGCCGCCCCGTGCCCAACGCCGACCTCACGAGCTACGCCTACACCAGCAAGTTTGAGCAGGCCGCCGCGCCCCGGCTGCCGGTGCTGCGGGCCAGCCGCCCGGTGCAGGGCCGGCAGTCGCGCCGTCGCTTCGAGTTGGGCGACGACTTCGACGGCAATTCGGGCCGCACGCTGCTGCCGTGGGCCAGGTGGCGCGCCGTGCTGGGGCTCGATTCGCTAAAATTCTACCAGTTTCTGTACCCGGAAAGCGGCTTTTTTCACGAATACCGGCCCGCGCCGGGTGGCATCACGCAGGTGGCCGTTTTTCTGGTCGATTCGGGCCGGGTGCAGCCGCCGATAGCCGTGTACGTGGACGGCCAGCCCGGCTACCTCTACGACCTGAACCGCAACGGCCCCTACACGGCCGTGGCCGACAGCGGCTTTCACACCCTGAGCGTGCGCACCGGCAACCGGCTGGTGACGCTGCGCGACGTGTACCTGCGCCCCCTGCACAAGCTCACCCTGAGCATCGACGTAAACCGTCCCTGCGCCGAGCTGAGCGTAGAAAAGCGCACCGTTGCCCTCTCCCCCACCGAGCTGCTGGGCCTGCAGCGCTCCATCGTGGTGCTGGATAACTCGCTGCTGGCGGCGGCCACGCTACGGCAGGGCAACGTGCTGCGGCCGCTCGCGCAGGGCTACTTCGGCGGCACGTCGGTGAGCGGCCCCTTCCGGCCCGATTCGGTGCTGCTGCGCGATGCGTACGGCTTGCGGCGCAAGTTTATGTTTGAGCCGCTGTACCGGTACTCGTTTGGCCCCGGCCTGCTGAAGATGCAGTGCCTGGAAACCGGCCAACTGGGCTCACTCAACGATGCTGCTTATTCCAATTGGCTGCCGCTGAAGGATTTCGCTTACACCGAAGCCGATTTCAAGCGCCAGCCCGCCTGGGTAGCCGCCGCCACGCCCGACTACCTCGATGCCCACCTCGAAGTGCCCTACACCACGCCCCCGGGCCAGGGCCGGCTGGAGCTGCGCCTGCCCGAACGCCCCACCAAATTCAACCCAGCCTACCCAGCCCTGGCCGTGCCGCGCTACGTGCTGCTCATCCGGCCGGGCCAGCCCAAATTTCTGCGCCTCGACTACGGCGGCCGGCTGATTCACGCCCTCGCGCCCGGCCGCTACCGCGTGGCCGTGCTGCTGGCCGACAGCTCCTGCCTGGCCCCCGCCGAAGACGTCCTCATCAAACCCAACGGCCAGACCTACTTCCAGCTCCGCCTCGCCGACCGCGTGCCGGCCGGCCGCCTCAGCCGCCGCATCAACCAGCTGCTGTGGCTGCGGCGGCCCATCAAGGGCACCATCTCGCTGGCCGACAGCGTGCCCGCCCGGCGCGAAATTCAGGTCGAAACGCCCACCACGCCCCAGCCCGGCTGGCGCACCATCCGGGGCCGCGTGCTCGACCAGGCCAGCGAAGAAGGCCTGCCCGGCGTGACCGTGCTATTGAAAGGCACTACCATGGGCACCTCAACACAAGCCGACGGCAGCTTCTCGCTGCAAGTGCCGCCCGATGGGCGGCAGACACTGACGTTCAGCTACATCGGATATGTGAGAAAAGAGGTCGCACTGGAAAAACAAACGGTCCTGGTTGTCAAGCTGGCCACTGATACGAAACAGCTGAGCGAAGTGGTGGTGGTTGGCTATGCCTCCGTTACGCGCCGTGACTTGACCGGCTCCGTCGCTACCGTAACGGCAGCCCCCTTACGCGGCCTGGCCGGCAAAGTGCCCGGCGTACAGATTGTTAGCGGAGCACCGGGCAGCGCCTCGCGGGTAACCATTCGCGGCAACTCCACTCTGGCCGGCAGCACCCAGCCGCTGATTATCCTCGACGGCCTGCCCTTCAACGGCCTGCTGGCCGACCTCGACCCGGCCACCATTGCCAGTGTGAATGCCGTGAAAGCGGCCCAGGCGGTGGGCATGTATGGCTCGCAGGCGGCCAACGGCGTGCTCATCATCATCACCAAAAAGAATGGCGATGCCGCCGGCCCCGGCCAGGACCCGCGCCTGGCCCTGCGCCGCCATTTCCGCGACTACGCCTGGTGGCGGCCCCTGCTCGTGACCGATGCCCACGGCCTGGCCCGCACCGAAGTGGTGCTGCCCGACAACGTGACCAGCTGGGACAGCTTCGTGCTGGCCTCCGACGACCACGGCCGGCTGGGCCAGGCCACCGGCCGCGTAAAATCGTTCAAGCAGCTGCGGGCCGAGCTGGCCACGCCGCGCTTCCTGGTGGCCGGCGACCGCACCCAGTTGCTGGGCAAAAGCCTGAACTACGGCTTCGACACGGCGCAGGTCGTGACCACTTTCCGGGCCGGAGAAAAAGTATTGCGCACCCAAAGCCGGCTGGTCAGCCCCGTGGCGCTCGACACGCTCACCTTCGCCGCGCCCCCGACGACGGTGCCCGATTCGGTCACGCTCAGCTTTGCCCTGGCCCAGCCCAACGGCTACCAGGACGGCGAACAGCGCAGCCTGCCCGTGCTGCCGGCCGGCACGCTGGAGCGCGTGGGCACCTTCGCCACCCTCACGGCCGCCGACACCACGGTGCAGCTGCCCGTCAACCCGGCCTGGGGCGAAGTCACGGTGCGCCTCGAAAGCGACGCCCTGCCCCTGCTGCTTTCCGAAATCGAACACCTGCAGCACTACGCCTACCTCTGCAACGAGCAGGCCGCCTCCAAGCTGAAGGCGCTGCTGCTGGAACGGCGCATTCGGGAGGTGCAGCAGCTGCCCTTCCGGGGCGACCGGGCCGTTAATTTCCTCATCAAAAAGCTGCTGGCCGGCCAGCACAAGCCCGAGCACCTGTGGGGCACCTGGCCCACTTCGGAGGTGAGCCCGTGGGCGACGACGCACGTGCTGGAGGCGCTGCTGGAAGCCGAAAAGGCCGGCTACAAAGTGCTTTTTGACCGCACGGCGGTGCAGCGCTACCTGCTGCGCGAACTGGACGACCACCTCGGCGAAGCCGCGACGGTGGCTGCGCTCCAGGGCCGGCCACGGTTTGGCTACTACCGTGCCCCCGACGACCTCATTCGCCTGCTGGCCCTGCTCCACCGCCTGGGGGCCCCGGCCGACTACCAGACCTACGCGGCCCGGTTCGACCGGCTGCAAACCGGCCGCCAGTCCCTCGACCGCTACCTGGCGCTGGTGGCGTTGCGCCAGCAGCTCGGCCTGCCCTACCAGCTCGACACGCTGCGGCGCTACCGGCTGCGCACCCAGCTGGGCGGCGTGTTTTATGCCGATACGCTGCACATGTCGGCTTACTACGGCTACCTGCTGCGCAACCGGGTGGGCACCACGCTGCTGGCCTACCGCGCCCTGCGCGCCATTGGCGGGCATGAGGCCGAGCTGGCCCGCCTGCGCGTGAGCCTGCTCGACCTGCGCCTGGGCGGCCACTGGACCAGCACCTACGAGGCCGCCCAAATCCTCGAAACCATCGGGCCCGATTTACTGGCCTTGGGCAAGGCGGCCACGTTTGCCCGCGCCCAGCTCAGCGGCGGCCTCAACCAGACCGTGACGCAGTTTCCCTTCACCACCAGGCTGGCCGGCAGCACCGGCCCCATCACCCTGCGCAAGGAAGGGCTGCTGCCCATCTACGCCACCGCTTACCAGAACTACTGGAACCCCCGGCCCGCGCCCGTGAGCGCCGCCTTCACGGTGCGGACCGAGATTGCGGGGCAAACCGGCTCCCGCGTGGTGCTCCGCGCCGGCCAGCCCGCCGAGCTGCTCGTGACCGTGGACGTGAAAGCTGAAGCCCGCTACGTGCTGCTGGAAGTGCCCATTCCGGCCGGCTGCTCCTACGGCGACCCCGCCCCGACCCATTACCTCGAAACCCACCGCGAGTACCTGCGCCACCAGACCGGCATCTTCCTCGACCGGCTGCCCATCGGGCGGCACCAGTTCCGCATTGCGCTTCAGCCGCGCTTCCGGGGCACCTACACCATCAATCCGGCCAAGGCCGAGCTGGTGTATTTCCCTACCAAATTCGGCCGCTCGGCCAGCAAGCAGGCGGTGGTGAAGTGAGCCGGGCAGGGCTGCCGATGCCGACCGAATCGGCGGCGGGCTGTGGGCCGCGTAGCATCTTTGCGGCATCACCCCCCCCCAACGCCTTGCTGCATGGCCGCCGCCCCGCCCACCTACAGCCTGCTGCACGCCCACCTGCTGGCGCGCGTGCCGCTGAGCGATGCCGACTTTGCGACCTTCTGCGGCTACCTGCACCCGCTGACGCTGGGCAAGCGCCGGCACCTGCTCAACGCCGGCGACGTCTGTACGCACTACGCCTTCGTGACCCGCGGCTGCCTGCGCAGCTACTCGCTCAATGCGCAGGGCCACGAGCACACCCTGCAGTTTGCCCCCGAAGACTGGTGGGTGTCGGACATGTACAGCCTGCTCACCCGGCAGCCCAGCACCATGAACATTGACGCGCTGGAAGACTCGGAGCTGCTGCTGCTGCCCCATGCCGACATGGAGGCCATCTACGCGCAATGTCCCATTTTCGAGCGGTACTTCCGGCTGCTGATGCAGAGCCGCTACATCGTGCTGCAGGAGCGGGTGAATGCCTCCCTGAGCCAGTCGGCGGCCGAGAAGTACCAGCATTTTGTGCGCAAGTACCCCACCATTGTGCAGCGGGTGCCGCAGCACGTCATTGCCTCCTACCTGGGCATCACGCCCGAGTCGCTGAGCCGGGTGCGGCGGCAGCTGTAGCGGCAAAGGCAGCCCGCCCGGCCCGCTCGCCGACCTTGTGTCGCCACCTGCCTGACCGCCCCCGACGGCTTCACGACAGAAGTATGCCGCAACCGGCCCCGCTCCGAATGGCTGGTGACGGTGGCGGGCGCGCTGGTGCCCGGGCCGATGAGCTGCGGCTTTTGCCAGGTTGATTTTTCGTCGGGCAGCCCGCTTTCAGCCACGCCCCGAAGCAGCCGACCCGGCGGCCGTGGGGCTACGCATCCGACTTTTCGCCCGCAACGGTGCTTAGGCTTGCCTCTGCAGACGATGCAAACCGGGCGGCCACGCCCTGCCGGAAGGCCTCGGGGCCGGCGGCCAGCCGCTGGGCGTAGGCGGCCACGGCGTCGGGCCCGGCCTGGTAGCGGAGCTGGTCTTTCTGGTCGGTGGCGGCTTCGAACACCACTTCGGCAATGACGTCGGCAGATGAGAATTGTGCGTTTGCCTGGCCGGCCAGCAGCTTCTGCAGCAGGTCGGCGTAGGCTGCGTGCTCGGCCACCTCGAGCGAGCGGCCGGTGAAATCGGTAGCAATGCCGCCCGGCGATACCGTCTTGATGCCGATGTGGTGCCGCGCCAGCTCAAACGACATGCTTTCGCTCCAACCTTCAATGGCCCACTTGGTGGCGTGGTACAGCGAGTACAGCGGAAACGCAATGAGCCCGCCAATGGACGTGGTGCTTATGATGCAGCCAGACCTCTTTGCCCGCAAATGCGGCAGGAAAGCCTTGGTTACCCGAATGACGCCCAGCAGGTTGGTGTTAACCAGCTGGGTTATCTGCTCGTCCGACAGGGCTTCGAGCGCGCCGATAAGGCCGTAGCCCGCGTTGTTGAACACTACATCGACGGGGTGCAGGGCAATGGCGTGCTGCACGGTGGCGGCAATCTGGGCCGGGTCGGTCACGTCCAGTGGCAGCAGGTGCACCTTGGGCAGCTGCGGCAGCTCGGTTTCGCGCTCGGGGTGGCGCATGGTGGCGATGACGTTCCAGCCGCGCTCGGCAAACAGCCTGGCCGTGGCCTTGCCTAAGCCCGACGAAGCGCCGGTGATGAAAATGGTGGGCATAGCAAAGGGGAATGGGGTGGGTTAGCCAGCAGCACCGGTCGGGCGAATGCTGGACGGATTGCAGCCAAAAAGCTGTTTGAAGGCGTGGGAGAAATGCGCCAGGCTCTCGAAGCCCACCTCGTGGTACACGTCCGATGGGCGCTTGTTTTCCTGCTGCAGCAGGTAGTGGGCTTCGGCCAGCCGCTTCTGGTGGAGCCAGCGGGCGGGCGAGGTCTGAAAAACCTTCTCAAAATCCCGCTTGAACGTGGCCAGGCTGCGGCCCGTGAGGTAAGCCAGCTGCTTCAGGGCAATGTTGAAGCGGAAGTTCTGCCGCATAAACGTTTCCAGGTCGATTTTGCCGGGCTGACCGAAGCTGAACAGCACCGGTTGCAGGTCGGGGTGCGCCTGCAGCAACCGCCGCAACGCCTCCTGCTGCCAGCGGCGGGCCAGCGGGGCCGGCAATGCCTCTTCGAAATAGGGCCGCAGTGCATCGAAGAGGTTGTGCAGCGCCGGGCCGGGCACCAGGGCCGTTACGGCCGCAGTAGGCCCGGGGGCGGCGCCGGCGCTGCCATACAGCCGGCTGCATTCGAGCAGCAAAGCTTGGTCGAACAGCACCGTGATGGCCCGAAACGGTCCATCTTCGGCGGGCTGTTTGATGAATTTCGCCAGAAAGTTCTTCCGCGAAAACAGCAGGCTGCCGGCTTCGAACGTCTGGCTGGTGCCGGCCTCGCTCACGCGCAGGCTGCCGGCCAGCAGGTACGTCAGGCCGTGCACGGGCACGCACTGCTCGCCCGCCACCTGCCGGCTTTCATAGTGCGAGTACACGATTTCCGGTCCGATGCCGGCGGGCAGCTGCTGCGTTTGCATTGGTCTTTTGGCTACGCTTTTACCCTGCAAAGTTCGGGAGCCGGCGCGGGGCCTGGTTTGCGTGAGAAGCTCAAACTTGCGCAAGCCAGCCGCTTCCGTGGCAGCCCGCATTCACCGTCCCGGCACGGCCGAACTGCCCGGCAGCTTTTTCCCGCAGTCGCCCACCAGCCGCAAGCCATCTCTTTTATTGCCTTAGCCTCCTTTCGCCGGCATCCACCAGTTTGTCAATGCCTTCTGCGGATTAGCCGGGCATTGTGAAAAATATTTTTCGGCCCGGCGTGGGGGTCAGGCGGGGCTTGGGTGTCTTGTCTTTGAGCGGCACGACAAGGGCCCAAACAACCAATACGGGCATAATTTCTGAGCGAGGCAATGCATTGCCCCGGCAGGACTTCACTGCCCTTGCTGCCGCCATCATTTACAAACTAAAATCCTCTGTCAAAACCATTTACCCGCTATGCCACTATCCGTTTCCGTCTCCACGAAACTCACGGCGATGCTGGCGGCGGCGGGGCTGCTGGTGGCAGTGGCATCCTGCCGAAAGGATACGGAAACGCCCGCCAACGACCTGGCGGCCCTGCCGCTGGTGGCGCCCGCGCCGGCCAACAACGTGAGCAGCCCGGCCAAAATCGCGCTGGGCCGGGCCCTGTTCTGGGACCCGGTGCTCTCCGGCGGCCGGGACGTGAGCTGCGCCAGCTGCCACCACCCGGCCACCGGCTACGCCGACGCCCTCGACCTGAGCATCGGGGCCAATGGCCAGGGGCTGGGCACGGCCCGCCACTTCCGCGCGCCCAACGACATTCCCTTTGTCAAGCGCAACTCGCCGACGGTTCTGAATACAGCCTTCAATGGCCTGACCTCGGCGGCGGGCCTGCCCGACCCGCTGGCCGCGCCCATGTTCTGGGACGTGCGGGCGCAGTCGCTTGAGGCGCAGTCGCTGCTGCCCCTTGCCACGCTGGAGGAAATGCGCGGCCACCAAGGCACCGAAGCTGCCGCGCTCGACACGGTGGTGGCCCGGCTGCGGGCGCTGCCGGCCTACGCCATACTGTTCAGCGCCGCTTTCGCGGAAGCGATGCCCATCACGGCCCCCAACATCGGCAAGGCCCTGGCCTGCTTCGAGCGCACGCTGCTGGCCACCGACGCGCCGTTCGACCAGTACATGCGCGGCAACAAGGCCGCGCTCAGCGCCCTGGAGGTGCAGGGCCTCAATGCCTTCGTGGCCAGCGGCTGCGCCAAATGCCACAGCGGCCCCATGCTCAGCGACTACAAAACCCACGTGCTGGGCGTGGCCGACAACGCCAAGAACGCCGCCTCCGACGCGGGCGTGGGCGGCACCTACGCCTTCCGCACGCCCAGCCTGCGCAACGTGGCCCGCACCGCGCCCTACATGCACAGCGGCACCATCCCCACCCTGCCGGGCGTGCTCAATTTCTACGACCCCGGCCGGGGCCAGGCCCCTTCGGCCAACCCGCACGTGCCCACCAGCCAGCGCGACCCGCTCTTTCCCGGCCGCGTGACCGACCCGCAGGCCATCATTGCCTTCCTGGGCACGCTCACGGCCACCAGCTACGACCGCACCGTGCCCGCCAGCGTGCCCAGCGGACTGCCCGTGGGCGGAAATATTCACTAGCCCCAAAGCCGCCTTTGCGCGCTGATTTCAAGGATTTTCGAAAACAGGTAGTGCTGCCCTTACGCATCTGCTAAGCCACGACTGGTGCCGGCCATTTGCGCCGGCGCACCGGAATCCGGACACGGCGCGGCGGGCCGGCCATCTCATCCTCACCGGGCCGGTAGTCTGGCCGAAAATTTTGCTCAACCCGTGAAAACTTCCCCCTATCGCCAGCCCCTGGCCCAGCCCGCCCGCCCCTACGCCTTCCCCCAGCACTGGGATGCCATCGTGGCCCGGCAACAGGAAATCTACGAAGAGCTGCTGGCCAGCCATGAGCTGCCCACCGGGCGCCCGGGGCCGCGGGCCGCGCGCCGGCCCGCCTCGGCCCGCGAGCTTACCCGCGACCTCGCCGGCTGGACGCCGCAGATGGGTGCCGCGCTGTGCGTTGCCCCGCCCCAACCTCGCCACTAACGCATTCCCCGTCTGTCAATCCGCTATTTGCAATGCTTACTTTTCGCCCTCTTTTCTCTTGCTGTCGGGCCTGGCTGGTGCTGGGGCTGCTGCTGCTGGCGGCCGGCCCGGCGGCGGCCACGCACATCGTGGGCGGCGAGCTGGACTTGCAGCACCAGACCGGCAGCACCTACCGCCTCACACTCACGCTGTATTTCGACGCCATCAACGGCGACCCGGCGGCGCTGGACACGGTGCTGGTGGCGGGCATTTTTGATAAGGCCACCAACCGCCAGCTCAGCACCGTGCGGCTGCCGCTCACCAGCAACACCTTCGTGCCCTACACCAACCCGGCCTGCGCCGTGGGCTCGCTGAGCACCCGCAAGCTGCTGTACGCCCGCAGCCTCACCCTCGATGCGGCCACCTACACCAGCGCCAGCGGCTACTACGCGGCCGTGGAGCGCTGCTGCCGCAACCTGAGCATCAGCAACATCGTGAACCCTGGCTCGGCGGCCCAGACGTTTTACCTGGAATTTCCGGCCGTGGTGCGCGGCGGCGCTTCGTTCATCGATTCGACGCCGCGCATCTTCCCCGCCCTCGGCGACTACGCCTGCCTGAACACCCTGTTCTACTACGATTTTGGCGGGCAGGACCCCGACGGCGATTCGCTGGCCTACGACCTGGTGACGCCGCTCAACGGCCACGCCACCTTCGCCAATTCCAGTCCGGCCCCGGCCGCCGCGCCCTACGCGCCCATCACCTGGAGCGCCGGCCGCAGCGTGAGCAGCCAAGTTCCGGGGGCCCCCGCGCTGGGCATTGATGCGCGCACCGGGCGGCTTACGGTGCGGCCCAGCAGCCTGGGGCTGTTTGTGTTTGGGGTGCGCTGCGCGGAGTACCGGCGGGGCGTGAGAATTGGCGAAACCCGGCGCGATTTCCAGCTATACGTGCTCAATTGCCCGGCCAACAACCCACCCGTGGTGGCCGTGCAAACCTCGGCCGGCTGCGCCTACCGCCCCGGCCGCGACACGCTGCGCCTGGCCGCCAACACGCGCTGCCTCACCATCCGCTACACCGACCCCGACCCGAACTCGGTGCTGAGCCTGAGCGTGAAGCCGGTTAATTTCACCACGCCGGCCCCGGCCTTCACCACGGCCAGCAGCGGCACGGTGCGCGCCAGCGGCCAGCCCGATACGCTCGCGGCCACGCTCTGCTTCCCGCCCTGCGCCGACACCCAGGGCCGGGTGTACTGGCTCAACGTCATCGTGGCCGACAACGGCTGCAGCCTGCCCAAGCACGACACCGTGCGCGTGGCCTTCACCGCCACCGCCGTGCCCAACACGGCGCCGGTGCTCACCGCCACGTTTGTGCCCACGCCGCAGCCCGAGGCCCCGCCTGCCGTGGTGCGCGTGGCCCTCGGCAGCCCCTATACGGCCACCCTGCTCGGCACCGATGCCGACCAGAACGGGCTTGCGCTCACCGCCACCGGCGAGGGTTTCGACCTGGCCGCAGCGGGCATGAGCTTCGTCGCCCAGAATGGCGCTGGCCGCGCCACCGGCACCTTCGCCTGGAACCCCGCCTGCGGCCTGGCCACCACCAGTACCGAGGGCCTGCTGGTGCATTTCCAACTGGCCGAAGACGCCGCCTGCAACCCCAGGCCCCAAACGCTGAGCGTGCGCTTCCAGGTCATTCGGCCCGCCGACTCGCTGGCGTTCCGGCCGCCCAACATCATCACGCCCAACGGCGACGGGCTCAACGAATTCTTCACCCTCGACCAGGCCCTGCCGCCCGATTTCTGCGCAAGCCAGTTTGCCAGCGTCCGCATTTTCTCGCGCTGGGGCCAGCAGGTGTACCAGTCGCCGGAGCGCACGTTCCGCTGGGCCGGGGCCAGCGTGGGCGCGCTCTACTACTACCTCGTCACCTTCACCGACGGCCGCCGCTTCAAGGGCTGGCTCGAAGTCAAACCCTGATTCACCCTCCGGCTTCAGGGCCGCTTCGTCCCTCGTTTTTCACTTACCGCTTACCCATTTCTCAACCCCATTTTTCCAACCCTTTTTCCATTTCTTTTATGAACCGGATTACTGTTCGCGGCCGTGTATTCGCCGCCATTGCCCTCCTCGGCCTGAGCGCCAGCCCCCTGCTCAGCAGCTGCCAGAAACACGAAAGCGAAGGCCCCGATGCCAGCGTGTGCGCCATTGCGGCCACGGTGGTAGAGCAGGCCGGCACCGGCCTGGTGCTGCAGCTGGCCAATGGCTCCTACGTGGTGCCCACCGGCACCACCTGGACCAATTTCAACGCCACCGCCGGCCAGACCGTCACGGTGGGCTACTCTACCGGCAAAGGCAAGTGCGGCAGCGGCAGCACCGCTGCCAACGGCCAGACCGTGGAGCTGGGCTGCATCACGGCCGTTACGCCCACTACCACCACGACTACGACCTCTACCACCGGCAGAGGCTCCAACTAAGGCACCGGCCGGCTGCACACAGAACGGTCCGGCGAAGCATCTTGCTTCGCCGGACCGTTCTGTGTGCGGATGGTGCGGCTAAAACCGCACGCCCAGCTGCAGGCCCGGCCACAGCCGGACGCTGCTGTGCTCGTCGCCGGAATTCAGCCAAAGCCATTGGTCATGCCCAAGCGGCCAGCGGTCGGCGGCGTTGCCTTCGGTGCGCGCGGTGGCCAGGTTGAAGGTGGGCCCGCCGATGAGCTGCCAGCGGCTGCCCTGCCTGAGCTGCCAGGCCAGGGCGGGGCGCAGCTGCACCAGCTGGCTGTGGTCTGCTCCCGATTCCCGCCCCCCGCCCAGAAACCAGCCCAGCACCTCCAGGCTGGGCGTGAAGCGCCCCCGCGCCTGGCCGGCCGTGCCCAGGCCAATGCCGAAGCCGCCGCCGCCCTGCCGGCCGCCGCCCACTATGCCCGCCCCCAGCACCAGATACGCCCGCTGGAAACCCACCTTGCCCACCCCACTCAGCACCAGCGTTTCGCCAATGGCGGCCTCGCCGTGCAGGTATTTGGGGCCCGCCAGGGCCGCCAGGCTGGTTTGCTGCTTCGGCGGCGAGGCAGTAGCGGCGGGCGGCGGGGTGTCAGATGCCGGGGCGGCGCCTGGGTTGCCCGGCAGCACGGGCGGCGGGCTGCTTTGCAGGCCCGAAGCAATGGGTCGGCCAGCAAGCGGGGCCAGCAAATCCGCTTCCGGCCGGTCGATTCCGACGGGTATTGCCGGGGCCCGTTTGCCGGCCTGCGCAGCCGGAGCCGATGGCCCGGAAGCTGAAATCCGGCGGCCCGGGCTCCGGGCGGCAGAATTATTACGGACCTGCGGCCCGCCCGCGACGGCAGCTGCGGCCGCCCCGTGGGAGGCCCCCGCTCGCCCGGGTGCCGCCTCGCTGGCCAGGCCGCCGGCCGGCCCTTTTGCTGGTCGAATAAGGGCCTGCCGCGCGGGCGCGCCGGCCGCCGCCTGCGGCCCGGAAGCGTTGGGAGCGGCTGCTTTTAAGGCGGCTTTTCCAGCGTCTCTCCCCCGGCTATCAGCCGCTGTCGCCGCCACGGCGGCGGTAGCAGCAGCGCCGGAGGCTGCTTTCAGGGCAACTGCCGGAGCCGGCCGGTGGCGGCTGGCGGCCGGCCGGCCGGTTGTTTGAGCGGTGGGCGCTGCTTTGGCAGGCACGCTTCCAATCGATTCCTTTTCCACCTCGCTCCGGCCATTGCCAGTTGCGCGGCGGGCCGCCACGGCCGGATTTGCCAGGGCTTTCGCGGCTCTGGCAGGGCCGGCATTCGCCGCCAACGAAGCAGGCGCCAGTGAACTCCTTGCCGAACCGGCGGCCCCGGCTGCTACAGCGGCCACCGGGGCCGTCGGTTCGGGCCGGCCATTCACGGCCACCACGCCCGTGGGCACCCCAAGGCGGCTCGGCCAGAGCACGAGCTGCCCGCCCACAAGGCCAAAAGACAATTGCTCATCCTCCAGAATCTCGCGCAGCACCGCCGCCAGCGGCCGGGGCGGACCGGGGCGCAGCACGCAGCGGCGTCCCGTTGGCACCAGCGAGCTGCTGTAGCTGAAGGGCAGATGGCTTTGGCGCGAAAGCTCGGCCAGCACCTCGCCCAGCGGACGCGGGCCCGGCCGGGGCTGCACCAGCAGCACCAGCGCCGGCGAAACCGGCTGGGCTGCCGCCGCCGGGGCAGTCAGCAACAGCCGCATCCACGCCGCCGCTACCGCCAGCCGCCCTCCCCAATATCGACGTACTCGCTTCACGGCCGGGGTGTGCGCTGAACGGGCCCGGCGGCAGATGCATCAGCCGATGCGGGGGCGGGCGCCGCGCAGCCGGCACCTTGCAGCAGGTAGCCGCCGCGTCCATCGGGCATGAGCTGGCTGGCCGTGGTGGCGGCCAGCACGGCCAGCACCTGGCCGGGCTGCGGCCGGGCAAACGTGCCCGTGAAGCGGCACTGGCCCAGCTGCGGGCTGCTCAGCTCCACGGTCGTGCCGAAGGTGACGCGCAGGGTGCGAACCACCTGCGCCACCGACGCCTCCTCGAAGTGCAGGGTATCGGTCTGCCAGGCGCGGAAGTTTCCGCCCTCGGCCGGGGTGCGGTGCAGCTGGTGGGCCACGCGGCCGGGCGCATCGGTGGCGTGCAGCGCGGCGCGGGTATTGGCCGTGAGCAGAATGCTGTCGGGCGCGGCCTGGCGCACCAGCCACACGCGGCCGTGCGTCACGCTCACTTCTACCGAGTCTTCGGCGGCAAAGGCGCGCACGTTGAAGGCCGTGCCCGTCACCCGCACCCGGGCCGTGGTGGTGTGCACCACAAAGGGCCGGGCCGGATTGTGGGCCACTTCAAAATAGGCCTCGCCGGTAAGCTGCACGTTGCGCAGGCCCGCGCGCGCCTTGGGTCCGGCCCAGGCATAGCGCAGCCGCGAATGGGCGTTGAGCCACACCGTGCTGCCATCGGGCAGCCGCACCACCTGCCGCCGGGCGGCGCTGGCATACGTCAGCACGGTTTCAGGCTTCTGGGAAAACAGCCCGCGCAGCCAGTAGCCCGCGCCAAACAGCAGCACCAGCCCGGCCGCCAGCTGCCAGCGCCTGCGCTGCCGCCGCTGCATGGGCCACAGCGGCCGGGCAGCGGGCCGGGCGGGCGAAGCCGGCATTGCTTCCGCCCGTTTTAGTTCTGCCGGCACAGGCGGCGGAGCCACTTCCGCCGGCGCTATCAGGGGCCGGAAGCGCTGCCAGGCGGCTTCCACATCGGCCGGCGAGAAGAGCACGGGGGCGGCGGCGGCTTCGCCGGCCCGCTCCCAGGCGCGGGTCACGGTGGTCAGGATTTGGAGGTGCGTGGGGTCGGCCTGCACCCACTCGCGCAGTGCCGTCCGCTCGGCGGGCGAGGCCTCGGCGGCTAAATGGCGGGCCAGCAGCTCCCACGGAGCATCGGGCGGGTCGGCGTAGAAAGGCGTCATAGCTACTGGTTTCGGGATACGGGCGCGGCTTTTATCAGATACACAGGCGGCCCGCTACCCCTACGCGACTCCCCAAACCATATCGACTGGCCTGGTACCGGCGCGGCCGGGCCGGCTGCCGGCAAGCCCGCCAGGCGCATCGCGGCAAAATAAAGCAGCAGCCCATACAGATTTCGCAGCACACCGGCCAGCTCCTGGCGCAGAATGCGCAGGGCCTTGCCCATCTGGTTTTCTACGGTTTTGGGCGAAAGCTCCAGCGCGTCGGCAATCTGCTGGTAGCTCATTTCCTCGTAGCGGCTCAGCTCGAACACGACCCGGCACTGCGGCGGCAGCTTGCCCAGCGCGGCGGCTATGGCATCGGTGGCTTCGGCGGCGTGCAGCTGGGCAAGCGCATCGGGCGCCACGGGAGCGGTGTCGGGCGGGGCCTCGTCCCAGGCCACCTGGCGCTGGTCGCGCTGGCGGTAGCGCAGGGCCGCGTTCAGGGCCATGCGGGTGAGGTAGGCCCGGTACGAAGCTATTGCGGGCAGCTCGGCAAG
Organism: Hymenobacter daeguensis; assembly: GCF_054780555.1. Lineage (NCBI taxonomy): Bacteria > Pseudomonadati > Bacteroidota > Cytophagia > Cytophagales > Hymenobacteraceae > Hymenobacter > Hymenobacter daeguensis. The sequence goes on along the minus strand of NZ_BAAGWC010000017.1, from coordinate 66,238 downwards.
GCCCTGCCACACTTTCATAAACACGTCCTGCAACAGGTCTTCCACCACGGCCCGGTCGGGCACCACGCGGTACGCCACCGCGCCCAGCGGGGCATAAAAGGTTTTGAACAACAATTCGATGAAGGCCGAAGGATTCGTCTGCCGCAGCTGGGCCAGGCGTTCGTTCAACGCAGCGTCATCGGGAGCAGGCATCGGCAGAGTGGGGGTTGAATGGGGCGGCTACCGCCCGGGTGAAGCGGGCCAATCTGGAGTACCGGCCATGAGCCGGACGTGAAGAACGGTTCCCAATATCGCCAGGATTCAGACAGAATTTCGGTGGATTTTTGTTTCCGAAGCGCGCCCGCTCATCCGGGCAGAGTCGAAACACGACGTTCTGACCAGCTTTGCCGAATTCCTGCTCATCCTCTTAGTCGCGCTCGTTTCTTATGTGGTGGATATATGCCTTGCTCTCCGCGCTGTTCGCGGCCCTCACCGCCGTACTGGCCAAAATCGGCATCAAAGGCGTCGATTCCAATCTGGCCACCGCCATCCGCACCGTCGTGATTCTGGTGCTGGCCTGGGGCATCGTCTATTTCCGGGGCGGGCTGGACCAGATTGGCCTGCTCACGCGCACCAACTGGGTTTTCATTGGCTTGTCGGGGCTGGCCACGGGGCTTTCCTGGGTGTTCTACTTCCGGGCGTTGCAGCTGGGCAAGGTGTCGCAGGTGGCCCCGGTCGATAAGCTCAGCGTGGCCATTGCCATCGTGCTGTCGGTGGTTTTTCTGGGCGAAAAGCTGACGCTGCACGCCGCGCTCGGGGCGCTCATGATTATCGGCGGCACCCTGGTGCTGATTTGGGGCTAGTCAGGCCGGCTGGTAGATGGTTCCGGGGCGCTTCTCGCCATCATCATTATTTCATTGATACCCTTCCTGATTACCCGCTCCCATTCCTGAAAACCCAATGGCTTTTGCGGGCCGCTCTGCCTGTCGGCGCCACCACTGCCCACGCCCATAGCTGCCGGCAACGGGCAATTACCGGCCTGAAACGCGGCGATAAATGGCAGGAAAGGCCGGCGTGGCCATCAATTGGCGGCAGCTACACTGGCAGGCTGCTGCTGAGCCGCATCCCGAAAGAGAAATTTCCGGCAGTGGTGGCCACAGGCCCGATGGTGGGGTTTGGGCTGCAGATGATGCTTCTGGCCTAAGCCGGGCTGGCTTTCCTGCAGCAGCGAACGAAGGGATGTTCCGCTTTCAGCATAAAGGGAGGCGCGGGGCAATGCTACCGAATTATCTCCTTCCCGTTAGGGCACCGTTACCCCGACAGGCCCGCAATGGGCTTATGTAACGCACTGTTTATCATTTCCTGTAGCAATTCTGAATAGCCCTGTTTGGCAGGCAGCCGCCAGTAGTTTTGGCTTTACAAGACTCCCGGCTTATGCATAATTATTACCGTTTTTGTTCCTTTTTCTTCGCTGTGCTGCTGACGCTTTCGGCCCTGTCGGCCACGGCCCAGCGCACGGCCACGCTGCACGGCACGGTGCGCGACGCCAGCACCGGGGAGGTGCTCATCGGTGCCACGGTGCGGGTGCCGGCCACGCAGCAGGGCACGGCCACCGGGCTCGACGGCACCTTCCAGCTGAAAGGCCTGGCGGCGGGCGCGAGTGTGGCCGTGGAGGCCTTGAGCCTGGGCTACGCGCCGCAGCAGCTGACGTTGCAGGCCGGCACGGCGGCGAACGCCGACTTCAGGCTGGCCGCTACGGGCCACGAGCTGACGGAGGTGACGGTGGCCGGCCAGCTGGACCGCGAGTCGGCCGGCGCGGCGCGGCACTCAGAACAGAAGGCCGATAACGTGCTTAACATCATCGCGGCCCGCACCATCGAGCTGTCGCCCGACGTGACGGTGGGCAACGTGGTGCAGCGGGCGGCGGGCGTGTCGGTGGTGCGCAGCGGCAGCGGCGACGGCCAGTACGCCATCATCCGGGGCATGGACCGGCGCTACAACTACACGCTGGTCAACGGCATCAAAATTCCCAGCCCCGACCCCAAAAACCGCTACGTGCCGCTCGACATTTTCCCGGCCGAGCTGCTGGAGCGGCTGGAAGTGGTGAAGGCCCTGACGCCCAACATGGAGGGCGACGCCATTGGCGGGGCCATGAACCTGGTGATGAAGTCGGCCCCCGACCACCTGGTGATTGGGGCCACGGCGGCGGGCGGCTACAGCGACCTGTTTGCGAGCCGGCCGTTTGCGGGCTTCCCCACGGGCGGGCGGGCCGAGAAGTCGCCGGGCGAAACGCACCCGGCCGGCTACCTGGCGCAGCCCGGCGATTTCTCCAACAAAGCCCTGAGCTACGGCAGCACCCAGGTGCCCGTGAACTCGCTTTTCGGCCTGACGCTGGGCAACCGCACCCGCGATGGCAAGCTGGGCCTGCTGGTGGCCGGCAGCCTGCAAAACACCTACCGGGGCTTCGACCGCCTGTACTACCACCCGCTGGGCCAGCCCAAGCCGGAGCCCCAGCCCAACACGTTTACGTTCGACGAGATTCAGCGCCGCGAGTACTCCGTGCTGCAAAACCGCTTGGGCCTGCACGCCAAGCTCGACTACGTGCTCGGCCCGCGCCACCGCCTCAGCCTGTATTCGCTGCTGACGCGCCTCGACGACGCGCAGCACCTGCACTACACGTCCAACGACCTGGGCACGGGCGGCGATGTGCCGGTGCAGGACCGGTCGCGGTTTCAGCGCCAGCAGCTGTGGTCCGAAACCCTGCAGGGCGACCACACGCTGCTGCCCCGGCTTAGCCTGAGCTGGTCGGCGGTGTATGGCCGGGCCACCTTCGACCTGCCCGACCAGACCGGCGTGACCATTGTGCGGGCCACGGCGGCCAACACCCAGCAGGGCACGTTTGTGCAGTCCATCTCGCACGTGTGGCAGCGCAGCCTCGACCAGGACGTGGCCGGCTACGCCAACCTGCGCTTTGCTGCCACCGACAACCTGGAGCTCACGGCCGGCGGCATGGTGCGCAGCAAAGACCGCAACGCTTACTATGACTACTACGACCTGCTGGCCGCCACCACCGGCACCGGTACCAACAACCGGCAGCCCTACACGACCTACGACCAGGCCCGGTTCGTGTTCAACAACGCCAACGACGGGCTGGCCAAAACCACCGACGGCAACAACTACGTGGGCACCGAGCGCATTGCGGCCGGCTACGCCCAAGCCAAGCTGCTGCTGGCCCAGCGCCTGCAGGTATTGGGCGGCGTGCGCCTGGAGCAAACCCACCAGAGCTACAACTCGCAGCTGCCCGCCACCGAAGCCGGCCGCGATGCCACCTACAACTACCAGGACGTGCTGCCCAGCGTGCACCTGAAATACCTGCTGAACGAGCACCAGAACCTGCGCCTGTCCTACTTCAAAGGCATCAGCCGGCCCAGCCTGGTGGAGCTGGTGCCGGCCGTGTTCCTCGATGCCGACGGCATTGCCACGCGCGGCAACCCCACCCTGCTGCACACCCAGGCCGACAACTACGACCTGCGCTTCGAGCACTACGGGCCGGCCCACTCGCAGCTGCTGGGCGGCGTGTTTTACAAGAACATTGTGAATCCGATTGAATTCGGCTACGCCCAGGTGGGCAACAACAGCTCGTATTACCAGCCCAACAACTACGGCAACGCCACCAACTACGGCCTTGAGCTGGTGGTCATCAAGTATTTCGGCCACCTGGGCTTCACCGGCAACTACACCTACACGCACTCGGCCATCACCACCACCAAGGCCGTGTACTACCGCGCCGCCGATGGCACCCTGACCACCGCCAAAGCCGGCCAGCCCACCGCCGAATACCCCACCGCCCCCACCCAGACCCGCCCGCTGCAGGGCCAGAGCGACCACATCGGCAACCTGGCGCTGCTCTACAAAAATGATAATTCGGGCTTCAACGCCCAGCTGGCGGCCGTGTACACCGGCCGGCGCATCAACTCGGTGTCGCCTTTCAAAGACCTCGACCAGTGGCAGCGCGCCACCACGCAGCTCGACTTTTCGGCCGAGCAGAAGCTGCCCCACCACCTCACGGCCTTCCTCAAAATCACCAACCTGCTGAACACCGGCACCGTGGTGGAAGTGGTGCAAAACCCCACCACCAGCCTGATGACGGCTCCCGAGCAAACCCACACCGACCGCATTCTGGTGGAGCACGACACCTACCAGCGCACCTACCTGCTGGGCCTGCGCTACCGCCTCAACTAACGGCCGCCGCCTCATTTGCTCACCATGAAACGCATCAACCGCTTTTTGCTGGGGCTGCTGGCCGCGGGAGGCAGCGTGGCCGCGAGTGCCGCCGGCCATCATGGCCCCAGGCCGGGCCACCCGGCCTGGGGCGGCCCGGCCGCCAATGCCCCGTTCGACTTTGTGGCGCTGGGCGACATGCCCTACGTGCTGCCCGCCGACTACGGCCGCTTCGAGGCCCTCATCGGGGCCGTGAACCACCAGCACCCGCGCTTCAGCGTGCACGTGGGCGACATCAAATCGGGCGCGACGCTGTGCACGGAGGAGATTTACCAGAAGGTTTTTGCGGAGTTCCAGTTGTTTGAGCAGCCGCTCATCTACACGCCCGGCGACAACGAGTGGACCGACTGCGGCCGCCCCAAAGCCGGCGGCTACGACCCCGAGGAACGGCTGGCCGTGGTGCGCCGACTGTTCTTCCCGGACCACAATTCCTTCGGCAAAACCAGGCTGGCGCTCACCTCGCAGGCCCTCATGCCGGGCTTTGCCACGTACGTCGAAAACAACCGCTGGACCAGCGGCAACGTGGCTTTTGCCACCGTGCACCTGGTGGGCACCAACAACAACTTCGTGCCCAACGCCCAGGGCCAGAACCGCGAGTTCTACGACCGCCAGCAGGCCAACCTGGCCTGGCTCGGGGCGGTGTTTGCCGAGGCCACGGCCCAGCGCCGGCTGGGCGTGGTGCTCTTCACCCAGGCCGACATGTTCAGCCCGCTGAAAAGCGCCAAGGATGCCGATGGCTTCACCGAAATCCTGGCCGCGCTGAGCCGGCACGCCGTGGCCTTTGGCCGGCCGGTGCTGCTGGTGAACGGCGACTCGCACCGCCTCATCATCGACAAGCCCTTTATGAACCCGGCCGCGCCCGGGCAGGTGCTCCGGAATTTCACCCGCCTGCAGGTGCCCGGCGAGGCCGACGTCGGGGCCGTGCGCGTGACCGTGGACCCCGCCCAGCCCGCCCTGTTTCAGTTTCAGGAGCTGGGGGCCGCCGTGGCCCAGCCCTGATTTTTCCCAACGCTCTCTTTTTCAAACCCCCTTTTTTCAACCCCCTATGAAACTGTTTACAACTCCCCGGCGCGGAACCGGCCTGCTGGCCGTGGCGGCGCTGGGCCTGCTGGCCGCGTGCAACAAGTCGAGCGACGAAGTGCAGCTCTCGACGCCCACCTTCTCGGTGGGCAAGCCCGTGGACAACACCGCGCCGCTGGGCGGCTCCATCAAAGGCACCATGAAGGAGGATTTGGAGTACAACGTGACGGCCGACGTGTTCGTGAACGCCGGCGACACGCTGGTGATTCAGCCCGGGGTGAAGGTGAACCTGCTGGGCAACTTCAACTTCATCATCAAGGGCACGCTGCTTTCGCTGGGCTCGCAGGCCAAGCCGGTTTTCTTCCGCCCCAAAAACCCCACCACCAGCACCGTGGTGGCCCACACCGACAGCCCCACCGCCGACCCGGCCACCGACCCCGCCTACCAGGGCCTGTGGGGCGGCATTCTGGGCGACGTGACCAGCCCGCTGATGGTCATCAAATGGACGCACGTGGAGATGGGCGGCGGCAACGTGGTGACTTCGCCCGTGTCGGCCGGCATTGCCAACAACAAGAACACCTACCCCATCTTCTTCCAGAACCCGGCCGGTGCCTTCATCCTCGAAGACTCGTGGGTGTATGGCAGCACCGACGACCCGATTCGGGTGCTGGGCGGGCGCATTCAGGTGATGCGCAACACGTTTGAGAAGGGCGGCAAAACCGGCGGCGAGTGCCTCAACATCAAGTCGGGCACCACGGGCAACGTGGCCTACAACCTGTTCATCGGCTCGGCCACCAACGGCTCGAAGGCGTCGAACAACGGCGGCAAAAACCCCCAGACCAACATCTACATGTACAACAACACGTACATCCACTGCGGCTACCGGCGCAACTCGGCCGGCCGGGGCGGCTCCATCAACTACGAGGAAGGCTCGCGCGGCGCCTACTACAACAACCTGATGGTGAACTGCAAATACGGCCCGCGCGTGGTGGGCTCGGGCAACTACCTGGGCAACGTGCTGGTGGTGGCCGACACGGCCAACCTGCGCTACGGCTACAACCTGAACTACGTGGACTCGCTGGCCATGGCCAACGAAATCTACCCCACGTCCTTCCTCACCAAGCCCCAGGCCACCGACGTGCCGCTGCCCAGCTCGTTCCTGCCCGCCGGCTACCGCCCGGGCCAGGTGTACGACGGCACCGCCGTGCTGCGCCGCAACAACCCGCTGTTCGTGGGCTTCACGCTGCCCGCCCCGGTGCGCCGCCTGGCCGACGTAAACACCGTGGGCACCTACAATTTCCGCCTGCAAGCCACCTCGCCGGCCATTGGCCGGGGCTACACGGCCTTCCAGCCGCTGGTTACCTCGCCCGCCATCCCGGTCAGTGCCAACTTCGGGGCCACGGCCATCACGCCGCCCAGCCGCGACCTGGGCGCCTACCCCTCCGATAACTCGGGCAACCTGCACTAAATCAGGCAGCACGACACCGCCGGAAACGCCCGCCCTGCCGAACGCAGGGCGGGCGTTTCCGCTGCAACACCCCGCCGCCCGGCAAATCCTTTTCCTGGCTCCGCCGCTGGCGGCAGCGGCTTCACCCGGAAACCACGCCATCCGCCCCAAAATCCACGCGCAGCGTGTGCAGCGCCCCGGCCGGCGCAAACGAATAGCTCAGCCGAAAGCCGTAGTACGTGCAGATTTGCCCGGCAATGGACAGGCCCAGGCCGGGCGAATCGGAGGCAGCGTTCTGCTTGCGGAAGCGGCCCAGCAACAGCATGGGGTCGGTGGTGAGGACGGGGCCGCTGTTGGCGACTTCGAGCGCGGCGGGGGTCAGCCGCACGGCCAGCAGGCCGCCCCGGTGGTTGTGCTTCACGGCGTTTTGGAGCAGGTTGCCCACCAGCGACTCGGCCAGCGCCGGGTGCATGGTGAGCACTACCGGGGCCAGCTGATTCAGTTCCGGCGCAATGTCTTTGGCCTCGATGAAGTCCTGCAGCTGCTCGATTTTCTCCCGAATCAGCTCATCGAGGCGCACGGAAACGGCGCCGCCAAACTGCCGGTTTTCGATTTTGCTGAGCAGCGTGAGGGCCTGGTGCAGGCGCGAGAGGCGCATGGTGGCCCGGTACACGAGCTGCACCGCGCCCGTGACGCGCGCGGGCAGCGCGGGGTCCTGCACCAGCTGCTCCAGCTGGGCCTGCATGATGGCCAGGGGCGTCTGGGTTTCGTGGGCCGCGTTTTCGGTAAATTCCTTGAGGGCGCGGTAGTCGGCGGCCACGCGCCGGGTGAGCTGGGCCACGGCCTGGTTCAGCTCGCTGAACTCGTCGATGGGCGTGGCGGGCAGCGCCAGCGACTGCGGCGGCTGCTGCAGCTTGTAGCCGCGCAACACCCGCAGGGTGTGCTGAAACGGGGCCCACAGCCAGCGCGACAGCCACTGGTTCAGCAGCAGCAGGCTGCCGAAGAGCAGCGTCATCACGGCCAGCATCACGGCCAGAATCACCTTCAGCACATCGGCCGTTTCCAGCAGCGACTTGCGCAGCGTGAGCCAGTGGAGCCGGCCCCGCACCTGCACCGGAAACGACACCGTCCGGAACGGAATATCCTCGTGCTCAAGCGGGTTGAACAGGACGGTATCGCGCAGGCCCGGGGCCCGCGCCGGCCCGTCAATCTCCAGCTCCTGCGGGATGGCCACGGTGGGCAGCACGCCCGTTTGCCGGATGTGCTCGGTCAGGTACTGCTGCTGGTGGCGCAGCTGCTCGTCCACCTCATGCGCCAGGGCACGCTGCAGGCTTATGTACAGCACGCCGGTGCCCAGCACAAACAGCACCGCGCTCAGGGCCAGGTAGTAAAGGTTGGTACGAACGTGGAGCTTCACGCGGCTTCCAGCTTGTAGCCCAGGCCGTACACGGTCCGAATGTAGTTGTCGGCCCCCAGTTCCTGCAGCTTTTTGCGCAGGTTTTTGAAGTGGGTATAGATGAAGTCGAACGAGTCGGCCATGTCGGCATCATCGCCCCAGATGTGCTCGGCAATGGCCTCTTTGGTGAGCACCCGGTTGGGGTTGGCCAGCAGGAACAGGAGCAAATCGTATTCGCGCCGCGTGAGGGTGAGCGGCTGGTCCTTCACCAGCACCAGCGTCTGGTCGGGAAAAATGGTGAGGTCGCGAAACACCAGGTGGCGCTGCCCCTGAAACTGCCGCCGCCGAATGATGGACCGCAGCCGGGCATTGAGCTCGGCCAGGTGAAAGGGCTTTTGCAGGTAGTCATCGGCCCCCAGCTCCAGGCCCTGCACCTTGTCGTCGAGCGAGCCCCGGGCCGAGATGATGAGCACGCCCGCCACGGATTGGTCGGCCTTGAGCGTCCGCACCAGGTCGAGGCCCGAGCCGTCGGGCAGGGTCAGGTCCACCAGCACGCAGTCGTACTGGTAGAGCTTGATTTTTTCGTGGGCCTGCGCATAGTTTTCGGCCACTTCGCACACGTAGCCGCCGTGCCGCAGAAACTCCAGCAACGTGGTGCGCAATGGCGCTTCGTCTTCAACAATCAGGATTTTCACGGCAACGGAGAAAAAGCCAGGTTCAGGAAATCGCAGGATAGCGCCGGCAAGTAGCAGGCCGAATCTGTGAATAATCTGACGTCAATCGGGTCATTCGTGCCGGCCAGCATGAGCTGCAGCTGCGGACGGGTATCGGCCGCACCCCGGCGCACGGGGGCCTGCTGGGCGTAGGTGGTCACGCGGTTGGCGTTGTTGAGGGTGAGGCTGCCGCTGGTCTTGCCAGCGCTCACACGCACGAAGAAGACTTGGCTGCTGCCGATGAGCGGGTTACCGATGCCGAAACCGGCCACGGTGGCGCCGGTGGGCACGGTGGCCGTGATGCTCGTGGCCGAGTTCACCGTGAAGCTCGTGGCCGCCGTGCCATTAAAGCTCACGGCCGTGGCCCCGGTGAAGTTTGTGCCCGTGAGCGGCACGCTCGTGCCGATGGGGCCGCCGGTGGTCGAGGGGCTGGTGAGCGTGGGCACCGGCGCGTCGGCCAGACTGGCCAGCACGATGGTACTGGTCCCCACAGGGGCGGCAACCGTCTGGGCCAAGAACGTGGCCGCAGGTGTCACCGAGCCGCCCATATGCACGCGCACGCCGCTCACGGCAATGCTTTGGCCGAAGTCGTTGCCGATGCCGCCGCCCACCTGCGTCCAGTTCAGCGTGGCCGTCGTGCCGTTATCGGTGTATTTGGCTATCACCAGGTCGTTGCCGGCCGAGGTGCTGGCCCCGTTCTGCTGCACGGTGCCGGCCGTGGTGCCCGTGCCGCCGAAGCGCACGGCGTTGGCATCGGCCAGGCCGTTGGTGATGGCCCCCGTCACGTACACGCTCGTGCCGCTCACGGCAATGCCGTAGCCCGCGTCGGTGTTGGTGCCACCGCCGCCCACGGCCCCGCCTCATGAAGCATTGACCGGGCAGCAACCAGCGGGTAGAAAATGCGCAGGGCGGGGTGCTCATCGAAACGCGGCCGGCGGCTTCCGTTACCGAGCCGACTTAGCCAGGTTATCGAGGGCGGCTTTGAACTCGGGCGTGTCGTACTCGGCCATGCCGTCGTGGCGGGCGGCCACCTGCCCATCGGGACCCAGAATGACGGTGGACGGGATGGAGTTGGAATCGAACGGGGTGGGCAGGTCGCCGGTGCGCAGGTACACGGGGAAAGTATAGCCCTTGCTCTGCACAAACTGGCGGGCCTTGGCAGCGTCATCGTCGAGCGAAAGCATGACGAAGGCAATTTTTGAGTGGTCCACCTTCTGGTAGAGCGCTTCGATGCCCGGCATCTCGGCGCGGCAGGGCGGGCACCAGCTGGCCCACAGGTTCACAAACACCACCTTGCCTTTCAGATCGCTCAGGTTCACGGCCTTGCCGTCGAGGGTGGCAATGGGCAGATGGTGCGGGTAGGGCGCGCCGCCCGCGAGCACCACTGGCATCCCGGCCACGGGCGCCACGGGCGCGTCTGCGTTCCAGAGCCCGGTGGCCAGCAGGCCACGCTGCAGGCTGCCCAGCACAATGGGGCGCAATGGCGTGAGCAACACGAGGGCCAGCAGGGCCAGCGGCAGCCAGGAAGTGAGAGCGGGGCGGTTCATCGGTGGGAGCAGAACTAGGGGTTGGAAAAGCCGGGACGCGCTGCCCGCTCGGCCAGGCAGCAGAAGCAAGGAAACCGGCAGCCTGGCAAGCCTTGCCGGAACAAATGTAGGCGCCACACTTGTATAAATGAACAACTGTTCATAAGTTTGCTTCCGCTATGACTCCCACCGCTGCTCCACCTGTTGACATGGGCCTCTCCGTTGAGAAGATGGAGAAGGTGGCTTTCATCCTCAAAACCACGGCGCACCCCACGCGCATTGCCATCGTGCAGCTGCTGGCGGCCCACGAAAGCCTGTCGGTTTCCGACATCAGCGAGCGGCTGCGCGTGGAGCAAAGCCTCCTCTCCCACCACCTTTCGGGCATGAAGCTCAAAGGCATTCTGAGCAGCACCCGCGACGGCAAAAACATCTACTACGCCCTGAAAATGCGCGAAGTCATCGACGTGATACAGTGCCTGGCCGCGTGCACGTTTCTGTAAGCCGCCCGGCTTTTTTTGCCGCAATACATGAACAATCAATCATAATTTCATACGTCCTTCCCACCCGTTATGCTGCACTACTTCGGCTACTTCGCGGCTATCTTCATTGGCCTTTCGCTTGGCATTATGGGCGGGGGCGGCTCCATTCTCACGGTGCCCGTGCTGGTGTACCTGATGGGCGTGAGCCCGGTGCTGAGCACGGCTTACTCGCTGTTTGTGGTGGGCAGCACGTCGGTGGTAGGCGCGTCGGGCTACTTCCGCAAGGGGCTGGTGTCGCTGCGCACGGCGGTGGTGTTTCTCATGCCGTCGCTGCTGGCCGTGTTTGTGGTGCGCAAGGTGCTCATGCCGGCCATTCCGCGCGTGCTGTTCACGCTGGGCAGCATCGTTTTCACCAAGGATTTGCTGGTGCTGGTGGCGTTTGCGGTATTGATGGTGGCGGCGGCCACGTCGATGATTCGCAGCAAGCAGGCCGAAGGGGTGCTCGATGAAGAGCTGCATCAGCAGCACGCCTTCAACTACCCGCTCATCCTCACCATCGGGCTGGTGGTGGGCACGCTCACGGGCTTTGTGGGGGCGGGCGGCGGCTTTCTCATCATTCCGGCGCTGGTGCTGGGCGCGCGCCTGCCCATGAAGCTGGCCGTGGGCACTTCGCTGGCCATCATTGCCCTGAACTCGCTCATCGGCTTCAGCGGCGATTTGAGCGCAGGCACGCCCATTGCCTGGTCGTTTCTGCTGGGGTTTCTGGCTTTTGCGCTGGGCGGCATCGTGCTGGGCACCTACCTGGCCCGCTTCATTCCGGGGGCCAGGCTCAAGCCGGCGTTTGGCTGGTTCACGCTGGCCATGGGCACGTTCATCCTGATCAAAGAACTGCTGTTTCACCACCGGTAAGCGCCTGATTCTCGCCTTTTGCGCCCGTTTTGTTTACCCGTTTTTTCGTTGCTTCCCATGAAAATCGAACAGTTTGAAGACAAGGGCCTGTCCCATTTCTCCTACGCCATTCTGAGCGAGTGCGCCCGCGAAATCGTCCTCATCGACCCGGCCCGCAACCCGCAGCAATACTACGATTACGCGAAAGCGAATGACGCCACCATCGTGGCCGTCATCGAAACCCACCCCCACGCCGACTTCGTGTCGTCGCACCTGGAAATCGCGCAGGCCACCGGGGCCGTCGTCCGCGTGAGCCAGCTGCTCGGGGCCGATTACACCCACGAGGCTTTCGACGAGGGCGACTCGTTTACCATCGGCAAGCTCACCTTCCGGGCCCTGAACACGCCCGGCCATTCGCCCGATTCCATCAGCATCGTGCTCAGCCGCGAGGGCCGGGACGTGGCCGTGTTCACCGGCGACACGCTTTTCATCGGCGATGTGGGCCGGCCCGACCTGCGCGAGAAAGCCGGTAATATCCAGGCCAAGCGCGAGGAGCTGGCGGCCCAGCTCTACCACAGCACCCGCAAAAAGCTTCTGCCGCTGGCCGACGACGTGCTGGTGTACCCCGCCCACGGCGCGGGCTCGCTCTGCGGCAAGGCCCTGAGCGGGGCCAACAGCAGCACCATTGGCGCCGAGAAAACCGGCAACCCGATGCTGCGCGCCATGAGCGAGGAGGATTTTGTGCAGGAATTGCTGGCCGACCAGCCGTTCATTCCCAAGTACTTCGGCTACGATGTAGCCCTGAACAAGACCGGGGCCCCGGCCTACGCCCCCGGGGTGCAGCAGGTGCCGCGCCTGGCAGCAGGGGCCGCGCTGGAAGCCGGAGTCGTAGTTATCGATGCCCGCCCCGAAGCCGAGTTCAAGCGCGGCCACGCCGAAGGAGCCATCAACCTTCAGCAGGGCGGCAAGTTCGAAACCTGGCTGGGCTCCATCGTGGGGCCGGAGGAGTCGTTTTACCTGATTGCGGCCGATGCGGCGACGCGGGAAGAACTGATTCAGAAAACGGCCAAAATCGGCTACGAGTCGCTGATTAAAGGCGCGCTGGTGGGCACGCCCACTGCCGAAGCCACCCTGCCGGCGCTCGACGTGCCGACCTTCCGGCAGCACCCGCAGAACTACACCATCGTGGACATTCGCAACCCGGCGGAGCACCGCGACGAACCCATTTTCGACGGCTCGCTCAACATTCCGCTGCCTGAGCTGCGCGAGCGGGCCCACGAGATTCCGACCGATAAGCCCGTGGTGGTGCACTGCGCGGGCGGCTACCGCTCGGCGGCCGGCAGCAGCATCGTGGCTGACGCGCTGCCCGGCACCGAAGTGCTGGATTTGAGCGAGGCCGTGAAGTCGTTTCAGGCCGCGACGGCGGTGCATTAACAACCGTTTTTCCGACTGCCCGCCCCCCGAATTGTTGGGCTACTTCTTGTTTTTTCTATTCCCCTTTTCATGCTTGAACTCCTGCAGCAACCCTGGCCCTGGTACGTGGCCGGCCCCCTCATTGGCCTGACGGTGCCGGCACTGCTATTCGCTGGCAACAAGGCCCTGGGCATCAGCAGTGCGCTGCGCCACGTGTGCGCAGCCTGCGTGCCGGCGGGCATCCCGTTCCTGAGCTACAACTGGCGGGCCGAAAGCTGGAACCTGGTGTTCGTGCTCGGCATCGTGCTGGGCGGCTTCATCGGCTACCGGCTCATGGGCCACCCCGACGTCATCGGCATCTCGGCCGCCACGGTGCGCGACCTGAAAGCCGAAATGCACCTGACCGACTTCACCGGCCTGCTCCCGCGCGAGCTGTTCGCCCTCGACAACCTGACTAACTGGAAAGGCTGGGTTTTCCTCGTGCTGGGCGGTTTCCTGGTGGGTTTCGGCACGCGCTACGCCGGCGGCTGCACTTCGGGCCACGCCATTTCGGGCCTCTCGAACCTGCAATGGGTGTCGCTGGTGGCCGTCATTGGCTTCTTCACCGGCGGCCTGCTCATGACCTGGGTCGTTTACCCAATGATGTTCTAACGCACGTATGAAATACATCAAATACCTGGTGCTGGGCACGCTGTTCGGCATCATCCTCACCAAAAGCGAAGTCATCAGCTGGTTTCGGATTCAGGAAATGTTCCGGTTTCAGGCCTTCCACATGTACGGGGTCATCGGCTCAGCCATTGTGGTGGGCCTGATTTCCATCCAGCTTATCAAGCGCAACCACCTTCGGTCGCTGTCCGGCGAGCCCATCGTCATCGCCGACAAGCAATTCAACCACGGCGTCTGGATTGGGGGCTTCATTTTTGGCCTCGGCTGGGCGCTCACCGGAGCCTGCCCCGGGCCGCTATTTGCGCAGCTGGGCAGTGGCGTGGGCGCAGCGGCGGTGCTGATTCCGGCTGCCTTGGCCGGTACCTGGACCTACAGCGCCCTGCGCCATCGGCTTCCTCATTAGCGATTCCGCAGTTAACGCTTTTAGGCCATAAAGCCCCCGAAATCACAGGAGAACGCAGCGTTTCAGGGGCCGCCGCTATCGCGCAGCTTCCACCGCCAAGCTATACGGTGCTCCTATGAGGTGCTGAAATAATTATTGCCTTTGTCGTGTGGGGTCAAATGCTTAGCAGGCTAAAAGTCGGTATAAGCAGTTGGCAGATTTTCAAGGAGCATAGTGCCCCTTTTCGCATGAAACCAGGCAGCAGACCGGGGCAGCAATTAAAAAAGGCCACTCACGATATCGTAAGTGGCCTTTTAGCGCTCCCTCCTGGGACCCTCTAGAATGATTTATATTATTGATTTTCATTAATTTAATATTTAGGTCGTACCGGTTTTCGTACCGATGCTGTTCATTTGAGCACTTTAGCCTACTCTATTTCCGTCCTCTACTCAAGTCCTTAAGCTTCGGTTGGGATGTAGGACGTGCCCCTCTGCTGGTGTCCATATTAAAGGACGTTAGGGGAGTTAAAGCACGCATGTATGCCGTCAGATTTGATGGTGTGAGCATATTTTGCTGGTAGAGTTCGTGAATGGCACTCTGTAAGTATTGTAAGTGTAAGCGAGCACGGGGATGAAATTCAGCTTCAATTGCTCCATGCTTTCCTCGGTATCCTAAAGTAATGAACATCGCATAGGAGTCAAAGTCAGCCTTCTTAACATCTGGCATGCTATACACTTGAATACTAAAATTCATGTAACCTAGCGCTTCTCTTATCCACAAATACGTTGCAGTTTCTGGCTTTTCAAAAACTGATGCTATTTCTATCATGCATTTGGGGTGTGGTTGAGTCAAATCAACACGGCTGATTAATGCTACACCAAACTGCCATGCTCCTTCACGGGCACTTGCTGGATTGCTGAATGGGTGGTTAGGGAAAGCCATGTTGATGGGATATGACAAAGCGTTTATCAAAGATAAAACAGAGTCCGCCTTGTTGACATACTTGTCATTGCAGTCGCCGATTGTATTGCCGGACTTTGTGCCAGTATGCCGGCCAAGCAATCTTCCCCTTTATTGCGTGAGCTTGCCCGGCGCTTGAAAGCAATCCGGGAAGAGCGCCACCTCACTATACAAGAGGTTTATGACGCTACAGGAATCCACGTAGGGCGGGTTGAGGCGAGTGCGTTAAACGTGACGATGCTAACCTTAACAGCCTTGTGCAAGCACTATCAGGTGAAGCTTGCGGCAGTTGTCGATGAGTTGGAGACTATGGAAGAAGTGGCTAGATGAGCATATTGGTTTTATGGGTGCAGAGAGAGTTATGAGATTTAGCCTTAACGAATTCTTGCCCAGAATTAACCGCGCCATAGCCAAACTCACCCAGCATAAGGAGCTCTTCGGGAGAATAGTCATGGTGGGAGGCTCACAAGGCTACTTCTTAAAGCTGAGGCTGCTCTAAGGAAGCCAGAGCTTCCCTAATGCCTCTTTTCTCGCGAACCCTCATCAAAATGATGCTTCGGCGCTCACGCTTGATTCCCACCTCCCGTACCACTTCAGCTTTCTTTAAGGGATGGTTAAGGAACGCACCCGACTTCTCCTTTGCGCTGGCTCGCCAACAGACATGGGCGTTGACATGGTAGATGATGGAACTTCCATCTCGTTCGAAGGCAACAAGCCTTCTTGCCTTTAGCTCTCCTAAAGCTCGACTAACAGCATTCCGCTCGCGGGAAAATTCTAAGCAAAGGTCTTTTTGCTTGATTGAAACGGCGTTTCTTCTATTCATGTGCTCGATGAAATAGAACAGGATGCGAGAAGCTAAGGGAGCCTTATCAATCAAGTCCCTAATTTCTCCCCAGTTTTCGTTGGACACTTGAGTGAAATTGGAGTTAAGGTCGAAGATTTCGCCAGTTGCGGAATCCACCATCTGTTTTGTATTACCCACGGACATTCAACATGACAGGTAGCCTTAAAGCCATCTGAGACAGGCATGTATCCTGCTGCAATACATACCTGTCTCATCACACGCCACACGACTACGGTACAAAAAACTGTTTTATAGCTTGTTACCCTTGCTTAGCCTTCTAGTATCTGAATCGTAGGGCAACTGAATACATTCAGTTGCCCTTTTGACTTGCTCAGTATCCTATTTTCAAGAGTGCGTAGACACTTATGGGCTTGCCTAGCTAAGCTCGTCGGCGCGCAGGACGCCTTGAGGTAGGCAGAGTGACGTGCTGCTTCAGGACGTCACTTCTATTGCGCTGCTGCCACGAATTGACCTCGCTTAACAAGAAGCGCTTACCCTTCGCACTATCGTGGGTTACCACATAGGGCAACCGACGTGGGTGACCAACTTCCAGACGGGTGTAATCATGGACGGTTTGCACATCGATGTTGAGGATGTTAGAAACCTGCTCGGCTGTGTATTGCTGGTCAGGTTGAGGCTGGGCGTCCAACCACTGTTCTAAAGACTTCTGAAAAACAGGAATTACATGTGGCAGGAGTAATTCAACAGGAATAGAAACGGATAAATCGTTCTGCATAGCGAACGGTAAATTTGTTTATGTGGTGCCATTGCCTTCGCATTTACGACACAAAGCAAGTACATTTGTTTTCACCAAACAAATGCTGGCGCAAAAATCAACGCATATGGCCGAATCGATTGAAGGAGCAATAGAACAAGAATCGATACATAATAGAATTGGCGCCCTGGTTCAATTCTTTGCCAAAGGGAACAAAAGCGCCTTTGGGAGAAGCGCTTCGATAAATTCCAGCGTATTGGCGGATATATTAGGCGGTAGGTTGAATAAGCCCAGCTTTGATGTTCTGCAAAGGCTAATGGATGCGTACCCGCAAATACGAGAAGAGTGGTTGTTCTTCGGTCGTGGGGGAATGCTGAAGGATGCTTACAATCCACAGTATCTAAAAGCCCATATTATGGGGGCCCGTTTTCACATAGAAGATTCAATCATCTCCTATAACTTAAAAGAGATTGACCGGGCCCTCACCCTATTTCGCAACAGCTCTGATTATTTGAAGAATCTTGAGCCTGCTATGAAAGCAGTAGAAAACGGCTTATACCCAGACTTTGACAAAGCCGAAGTAGAGGATTACTATAGCGTTTTGAGGGATTTAGACGAACAAATTGCTGCTGCTGAAGAGATGAAAGAAGAATACCTCAACAGTAAACACCAGCGGGAACAAGAAGGCCAAGCTCCAGCAAACCGGATATCTACTTGTCTAAAAGGCTTTATAGAAGTACGGACCATTAAAGGTCAAGCTCATTTAATTGCGATAGCTGCGATATCGCACATCTATCCATATGATGAACAAGGCACCAAAACGACCATTGAACTGGCCACGATGAGGGATAGCAGCAACATAATAATTGATTCTCTCCTGCCCTATGACCGCATTAAAGACCTCATAGCAGCGGCCTCCTAAGCATAATGCAGCCCGTTGATATGAGTCTGCGGCGGTAGCGCTACATTCGTAGTCCTACCGCCGCCTTTCCTTTCCATGCTCACCCCTGAACAGCACGCCCGCCAGCTAATCGATGCCCAACTTGCCCTCGCCGGCTGGCTCGTACAAGACTACAAACAGCTCAATCTAGGCGCGGCGGCTGGCATTGCAGTGCGCGAGTACCCTACCGCCTCCGGCCCGGCCGACTACGCGCTGCTGGTGGACCGCAAGCTGGTAGGCATGGTGGAGGCCAAGAAGGAAGGCACCTCCCTCACCGCCGTGGCCGAGCAGACGGCCCGCTACCGCGCCAGCGCCACCAAGCACGCCCAACGCGTGGCTGACGAGCTACCCTTCGGCTACGAGGCCAACGGCCAGGAAATCCGCTTCATTGATGCCCGCGACCCAGAGCCGCGCTCGCGGCCGGTGTTCGGCTTTCACCGGCCCGAGACGCTGCGCGACTGGACCCGGCAGATTGGCACGCTGCGGGCGCGGCTCCGGACGATGCCCATCGTAAACATCGCCGGGCTGCGCGACTGCCAGATTGAGGCGCTGCGCAACCTGGACGTGAGCTTGAAGGGCGACCGGCCGCGGGCACTGATTCAGATGGCCACCGGCTCGGGCAAGACGTTTACGGCGGTGTCGTTTATCTATCGGCTCATCAAGTTTGCGGGGGCTAAGCGGGTGCTGTTTCTGGTGGACCGGGGCAACCTGGGGCGGCAGACCTTGCAGGAATTTCAGCAGTACACGGCGCCGGACGACGGGCGCAAGTTTACGGAGCTGTATAACGTGCAGCATTTGACCTCGAACCAGCTCGACTCGGTGAGCAAGGTCACGATTACGACCATTCAGCGGCTGTACTCGATGCTGCGGGGCGAGGCGGAATACGATGCGGGCAACGAGGAGCGCTCGGGCTTTGAGCTGAACGGCGACGCGCCGCAGCGGCCCCGCGAGGTGGCGTATAACCCGGCCGTGCCGCCCGAGGCCTACGACTTCGTGGTAATTGACGAGTGCCACCGCTCCATCTACAACGTGTGGCAGCAAGTGCTGGAGTACTTCGACGCCCACCTCATCGGCCTCACGGCCACGCCGGCCAAGCAAACCTTCGGCTTCTTCAACCAGAACCTGGTGATGGAGTACAGCCACGAGCGCGCCGTAGTGGACGGCGTGAACGTGGGCTCCGACGTGTTTCGCATCCAGACTGAAATCACGGCGCGGGGGGCGCGCATTGAAGCGGGCAGCAGCATCAAGCGCATGGAGCGCCAGACCCGTACCAAGCGCTGGGAAACGCTCGACGACGACCTGGTGTACTCGGGCACGCAGCTCGACCGCTCGGTGATGGCTCCCGACCAGATTCGGACGGTGCTGGCCGAGTGGAAGGCCCGCCTGTTTACGGAGCTGTTTCCGGGGCGCGGCATCGTGCCCAAGACGCTGATTTTTGCCAAGACCGACCACCACGCCGACGAAATTGTGGAGCTGGTGCGCGAGCTGTTCGGCAAGGGCAACGACTTCTGCAAGAAAATCACCTACGGCTCGGACGAAAACGCCGATACCCTCATCAAGAAGTTTCGCAACGACTTCAACCCCCGCGTGGCCGTGACGGTGGACATGATTTCGACCGGCACCGACATCAAGCCCCTGGAGTGCCTGGTGTTTTTGCGCGATGTGCGCAGCCGCACCTACTTCGACCAGATGAAAGGGCGCGGCACCCGCGTCATCAGCCCCACCGACCTGGAGGCCGTGACCAGCGACGCGACCGCCAAAACCCGCTTTGTGCTGGTGGATGCGGTGGGCGTGACCGACTCCGAAAAGAAGGATATCGAGAGCGTGGAGCGCCAGCCCGGCACCCTGGGATTTGAGCGGCTGCTGCACGCCGTGGCCCAGGGCAACCACGAGCCGGCCCAGCTCCGCAGCCTAGCCACCCGCCTAGCCCGGCTCGACCGCCAGCTCACGCCCGACGACCGCGCCGCCGTGCAGGCCGCCACCGGTGGGGCCACCGTGCAGCACCTCGCCGCCCGCCTCTACGACGCTGTGGACCCCGTGAAGCAGGAAGCCGAAGCCCTGCGCCTGGCCACCGCCGAGGCCCGCGCCGCCGGCCAGCCCGCCCCCGGCGAGCCCGGTGCCCCTCTGGCCGAGCCCACCGATGCCCACTGGCAGGAGGCTGTGCGCCAGCTCACCGACACGGCCGTGCTGCTCTTCGACGACCCGGCGCTGCGCACGCTGCTCACCAAGGTGCACGCCCAGCACGACCTCGTGATTGACCTCGTGAGCCAGGACCGGGTGCTGCACGCCGGCTTCGAGAGCCAGACCTCACCCGAGGCGGCGCAGGAGGCCCTGGCCCGGCAGCGCGTCGATAAATTCCAGGCGTTTATTGCGGCGCACAAGGACGAAATCACGGCCTTGCAGCTGCTGCACAACCAGCCCTACGCCCGCCGGGCCGTCACCTTCGCCCACATCCGGGAGCTGGCCCAGGCCCTGCGCCTCGACAACCCCCAGCTCACGCCCGAAAGCCTCTGGACGGCCTACGAGCAGCTCGAAAAGGCGCGGGTGCGCGGGGCCGGCCCCAAAACCCTGCTCACCAACCTCGTCAGCCTCGTGCGCTTTGCCCTACACCAGACCGACACGCTCACCGCCTACCCCCTCACCGTGGACGAGCGCTACCAGGCCTGGCTGGCCACCCAGGCCACGGCCGGCCGGAGCTTCAGCCCCGAGCAGCAGCAGTGGCTGCTGATGATGAAAGAGAAGGTGGCCACCTCCCTAAGCGTCGATGCCGAAGACTTCACCCTACCGCCCTTCGTGGACCAAGGCGGCTACGCCCGCGCCCGGCAGGTGTTCGGGGCCGATTTGCAGCAGCTGGTGGATGAGCTGAACGAGGCGCTGGCCGCGTAGCCTATTATCCCCTTTTCAAAAAATATGCTACGCGGGCGCTGCCGGCTAGCCAGATGAACCGAATGAACGAAGAACAGGAATTGCCGCAGGGTTGGGTTTGGACGACAGTAAACCAAATTGGAAAATCTGTTACTGGAAATACCCCAAGCACGAGCAACCCGGAATTTTACGGAGGAGACATACCCTTTTTCAAGCCCGGTGATTTAGGCTCTGGCTATTCGATTTCTGCGGCGGAAACTTATATAACTGAGGCTGGCGCACAATCAGCCAGGATTCTGCCACCATATTCAACCCTGGTTACCTGCATCGGTGCCACGATTGGTAAAACAGGCTTTTCAACCGTTGCAGGTGCCACGAATCAGCAGATTAATGCGCTGATTCCTGAAACGGCCGTTGTCATGCCTCAATTCGCATACTTCGGCTTCATTTCTCCGATTCTCTTTCGCCAGATTCTTGACAACGCTTCTTCTACGACGTTACCAATTCTGAATAAGAGCAAGTTTGAAGCGCTGAACTTCCCCCTCCCCCCCCTACCCGAGCAGCGCCGCATCGTGGCGAAGCTGGAGGAGCTGTTCAGCAAGCTGGATGCGGGCGTGGCGGCCGTGCGCCGCACCCAGGCCCTGTTGAAACGCTACCGCCAATCGGTGCTGCACGCCGCCGTCACGGGCGAGCTCACCCGCGCCTGGCGCGAGGCCCACCCCCCGGTCCCCGCCGAAACCGGGGCCGCCCTGCTGCAGCGCATCCGCGCCGAGCGCCGGGCGCAGTGGGAAGCCGCCCAGGTCGCCAAGCGCGGCGGCCAGCTCCCGCTGGGCGAGGGCTGGAAATCGAAGTATGCGGAGCCGGAAGCGGTGGATGCGGAGGGGCTGCCGGAGTTGCCGGAGGGGTGGATTTGGGGGTCCGTGGAACAGCTTTGCGAAATATCCTCTGGGCAGACACCCAAAGGCATAACTGAAGTCCTTGGGAAAGGCACAGTGCCGTGGTTCCGTGTTGGGGATATGAATCTGCCCGGCAACGAATATCAACTACTTACATCTTCTGTCTACTTGACAGAAGCGGAAGTTCGTGCTTTATCGATGACACTCAGGCCAGCTGGTACAATTGTGTTTCCGAAAAGAGGTGGAGCAATTGCTACCAACAAAAAAAGGATTCTCGGGCAGCCATCAGCATTTGACTTAAATGTGATGGGGCTAAAGCCTGTATTAATCGAAAGCTATTTCTGGCATTGGTTTCAGCAGGTTGACTTAGGCCGAATTAGTGACGGGTCGAATGTTCCTCAAATCAACAATGGGGATATTTTACCATTACCTGTTCCCCTCCCGCCCCTAGCCGAGCAAGCCGAAATCGTAGCCGAAGTAGAGCGCCGCCTCACCGTGCTCGACGCGCTGAGCCAGACCCTCACCGCCGAGCTGAAACGCGCCGAGCGCCTGCGCCAGAGCCTGCTGCACCGGGCCTTCACCGGCCGCCTCGTGCCCCAGGATGCCACCGACGAGCCCGCCGCTGCCTTGCTGGCGCGGCTGCGCGACACGGCCGCGGCCCCAGCGCAGGGCAAGGCCGGGCGCGGGCGCAAGGCCGACCCGAAATCGAAACAACTTTCCATCAAGCTGTAGTCACAGCTTTCATCCCCCCCCCACCTCATGAAAGGCAAAATCAACCGTACCAATTGGCTCAACCAGCTCGACGTCGTGAACTGCGGCGAATTCCACTCCCAGCAGGTTGCCAACGAGGTGTACGCCTGCCCGGCAAAGGGTGGCGCCTACTCGCATAAGCGCTGCGAGTTTCTGGGCATGTACTGGGGCAAATCAGTCCACCGCGTCGGCCGGATAATGGGCATCGTGGATGTGCACCCGCTCAACTCCGCCCTCGACCGCGTGTGCTGGAACAATGCCGACCCGGCAACAATGAACAACACCGCCCTGATAGCCGAAGCCCGCAAAAGACTACAGGCCTGCTTCCCCAAAGAGAAGAAGGAGTTTCACCAAACGCCCCACCGCGTTTTTGTGCTGGGCGAGCTAACGGAAACCGATTTCCGCAAAACCAGCCCCGGCGGCATGTTCACCTCCAAAATCTACTTCAACGTGGACCGTTACCAGCCCACCTCTACGGCCAACCTCGCCGAAACCCTCCAGATCAAAACCTGGGCAGAATACGGCCGCTAACGATGCCTATTTGCTCTTCAACCCTCATGATGTTGTGTCTGCTGCTGTCCCCGCTTCGAGGTTTCTGCCAGAGCTACTCATCCCTCCAGTCAGATTTTGTGAATGCACTGTTCAGCGACAACGCGAACCGGTACAAAGACGATGTCGAGTCGTTTATCCGAAAGCCTGAAAACGCAGAACAGAAAGCCGATTCTGAGGCGCTGTTGTCCACTTTCAAGCTCCTGAACGACGATACCAGCGAGCAGCCCTACGTGTGCCGCTTCAACCAAGCCATGCGCGAGGTGGGCCTGAGCTACAGCGCCGCAGCCACCACCAACCCTTATCTACAAATCCTCAAGGTGCACGTGAATGGTCACTACGTAGTGATATTGAAGAATACCCACCGGCAAAGCGGCTACATGGCCTATTTCACGGGCACTTCGCTCGACAAAACCAGCACCTCTCGCATCAGCCGCGGCATCGGCCCATACAGCTGTGCCCGCATGACCCGTACCGATAAGCCTTACAGATATGCTTACACCGGTGCGAAAAAGAACGAATTCAACTTTGATGAGCACATCCCCTGCCCCTAGGCCCGCTCTCACTCAACTACCTCTTCAGACATGGGAAAAGAAATCAGCCTGTTCTCGGGCTATGACCAATCCGAGAACCGGACTACCAACTATTGCCTGCTCATCCTGCGCATGCTCTACCAGGAAAATCCCCGGTACCTGGCCGAGGCAATCAGCGGCATCATTCCCAATCAAACAGGCTTGCAGGTTGGCGTGCATTTCCGGCAGCAGGTTTCGCGTGGCAACAGCGTCCCGGATGGCATTATCACCCAACCAGGCTTTTCAATCTATATCGAGACCAAGAACTCTGACTGGTTCTATGATGCTCAGCTCAAGGACCACCTGAATGCGCTTAGCCAAGAGTCAGCCAGCGTAAAAGTGCTGTTGGCCCTGGGCAAGTTTGAGGGCGACTACAAGTCACGTTTCGCCGCCATCATTGCCGCCTGCGCCACCGAACACAACAATCAGGTCCAGTTCGCCGCCACCACCTTCGAAACCTTTCTAGCCGCCCTGCGCATTCAGAGCCTGCCTCCAGCCTTGATATCGACGGTAGACGATTTTCAGCAGTACCTCAATGAAAACAACCTGCTGCCCAATTGGAAGGGCTACATGGATGTGGTCAACTGCGCCCGTGAATCCGACCGGCTTATAGCCGCCGAAACCTATGTGTGCCCTGCGGCCGGGGGCAGCTACAGCCACCAGCGCTGCGAATACTTAGGCATGTATTGGGAAAAAGGCGTCTGGAAAATCGCCAGCGTGCGCGGCGTAGTCGATGTGTACCCAGACGGGACTTCCCGCGTTCTTTGGCGAAATGATGAGCATCTGACCGATATAGACCTGGAACAGTTAGCGCGGCAGAAGTTTCATCAAGCCTACGAAGACAATATCGATTGGGAAGCGCGCGTGTTCGTGCTAGATAAGCTCTATGACACCGGCCTTGAAAAAGATACCTGGGGGCCACTGCGCGGTAAGCAGTACCTCTACATCGGGGATGTGGCCGGCGAGACGCTTGCTGAACGAGCCGAAAATCTATCAAAGGAATCCTGGGGAGACCTGCAAGAGAACTCATGAGCCCAAGTTTTCAGCACGTCTAGGGCTACGCCGAAGCTACAATTCAGTTTAAATCTCGCAAAACCAAGAACCCTTCACAGTACCACAGCTAAAAAGATGAGGAGGACACAAGACCATTAACATCTCATAAATTGGTTTCTCCATTCTTAGAAGGCTAGGCAGCCCAATTTCTGCTTATCTCCAACCAAACATGCTAGTATCAATCAAATTGCCCTCGCGGCGCATAAAAATTGAGTATGTGACCATGAGCTGGCGTTACCGAGAGGTATACTGGAAGGAAGTAAGCATGCGTGTACGTCGGACTATTGGGGCAACCCGGGTTACCGACCCCGCAACAGTTCGAGGCGTTCTTGACAGCATTTTTGACTACATGCTTGAACAGTTTGAGCGAGTGGTGGCTAAGGCCGTTGGAGATGTGAGTTTCTTGATGTTTGTGCATCGTATGCACGAGTCATCGGTACTTGTTGCAGACTTATTTCATTCTGATGATAAAGAAATAAAGACGCAACTGACCGAACAAGATTTTCAAGAGCTCCCTGTCGTTCGCCGTGTCCTCAAATTGATTATGGAGGCAGTCTTGCCCGAACGACTTGACAAAGGGATGACAATGGAACAGCTCATGAGCAGTAAGATGTCGCGAAGGCATGTACCCTTATTGGAAGAGCTGCTCTATCTAGGTCTGCAAGTAATAGAGGCAAAAGAATTTATCAATGTAGCCTCCATGTTTGAAAAGTCGATTGCGCTCGTTTCGAGTTGGAAGACACTATTAAGCATCCGAACAGCATCCCCATACCATCACATTTTTGATACTGTTCAACGTGACATTGCAGCTTACCCAAACGTCGAATATGAGGAAGTAAACAGCGAATTAGATGCGGTGCTGAACAGCAGCTTTGGATGTAACCTAACCGAATTACAGAAATATATGCCCGGGCTGGGCACCGGTATAATAGGCCGGGATGAGTTCCTACAGGAGCTAGGGTTTGTGGATGAACGGCTTGAGGCAATCCGACCCTTTTTTGCTGGTTTGACTTTAACGGCTACCAATAAGCTGCCTTTGGTTGACTCCTTTAAAAAGATGCAGACTAATAATCGGCTCATCTATCGTCCTCTTATTGAGTTTAGTGACCATAATGGGAATGCTTATTGGATAGTTGGCTCAGGCAAGACTCATGAAAGCATGAGGGCTCTGCTAACTAATGCGCTGCTATGGAGCCAACTGCCAGCTGAGTGGAACGCTAGCGACGAGATGAAGGCATTTGTGAGAGACCTGGAAAAGCGTCGTGAAGGCCTGATGATTGGGCAGGTTGTCGAGCATCTCATAAGTCATAGAACACCGTACGACACCTCCATTACGAGCCTTCTAGGGCAAAAAAACCAAGGTTTCAACGTTGTTAAAAATGGACCTGGGGAAATCGACATTATCTTTCTAGATGAGGAAAGGAAGGTGATATATGTCTGTGAATGCAAGAATAATCGCCCGCGGTTTGAAGTATTTTATTGGAAGTCTGAGTACAGGCAGTTCGTTGAAAAGTATGAGCCTCAGCTAGAACGAAAGTATAAGTGGGTAACTGGTAACAAAGGCCTAGTGGAAGGTCACTTTTCTCAAAAGCTTGGGAAGGCATTCGATTTCTCCGGTTGGTCTGTCGAAGGGCTCTTTTTGCTTATGACTACTTCATTTTATAAATACGATGGCTCTTTTAAAGCTTTGACCGTTGTTGATTTTGCTGAGTTTTTAGACAATGACTTTGTCTATGAGTACCCAGTGTTAGGTTTTGAGCGAAATGATAAATCAACCTACACAATTGAATATCCATACTTCAAGAATGTTCATCGGCTAATTGCTGAAGGTGTTTTATAATTTCCTCTTTAGCAGCCTATTTTAGTTTCGTGCCACATGAACGAGAACCACGTCTTTGAGAAGAAGAGCATTCGTAAGGCTTTTGGGCCGGCTGCCGACCATAGCGACCTGGCTAAAACCTGCGTGTGCTTAGCAAATGCTCGGGGTGGCACCCTACAAATTGGCATTGAAGACAAGCAGGAATTACCCCCTGCCGACCAGCGCCTTGACCAAGAGGAAGTCAATAATCTGTTACGGATGCTGGGTGGTAAGGCACTCAACGTGGGCATTGCTGACCCACATATCATCACCAGCGCTAACGGTGGGCAGTACCTCCAGCTTTGGATTCACCCCTCGCTCAGCACAATTGCGACAACTTCTGATGGACGGGTATACATGCGCTTGGGCGAGCAATGTCGGCCTGTAGTTGGGGAAGACTTATTACGGCTGGCGAGTGAGAAAAGCGGCTTTCAGTGGGAGTTACAAGCGCCCCAACGCGTATCGATTGATGAGTTGAACCCAGCAGAAATCAGCTTCTTCATTCAAAAACTTCGTGAAGCTCCACCGGAGAAAGTTAGCCCATTCCAGAAGAACAAGTCAAATGCTGAGCTACTTGCCCACTATAACCTTATCAGAGAAGATGGGCTAGCGACTAATCTAGGCATTCTATGGCTCGGCACCCCAGCCCAACGAACTCGGCTACGCTACGGGCTGGCGGTACAGTATATGGTATATGACGAGGCAGAGCGCCGCATACGCAAGGAAATCTGGCTCGACCACCAACTCAATCCACTCCGCTTGTTAGACGATGTTATGGCGCGAGGCGTCGAGTTGCACTATTACCACGAAGTTCCCGATGGCCTCTACCGCCGGCAAGTCCGTCGATACCCTGAAGCCGTATTGCGCGAATTGTTGGCCAATGCGTTTGCCCATCGGCTTTATACGACTGCTACCGATGTAGCCATCCATGTGTACCCCGACCGCTTGGAGAT
Source organism: Hymenobacter daeguensis (assembly GCF_054780555.1). Lineage (NCBI taxonomy): Bacteria > Pseudomonadati > Bacteroidota > Cytophagia > Cytophagales > Hymenobacteraceae > Hymenobacter > Hymenobacter daeguensis. The sequence continues at coordinate 39,093 of NZ_BAAGWC010000017.1, read as the reverse complement.
AGAAAGTCCTGGGCATCTGCCCTTAGGCGTAACCCCAACTACGATACTACATGAGCGCGTGCGCCGCAACCAAGCCTTAATGGAGACATTCCAGGCTGTTGGACTTATGGAAGGCGAAGGTTCCGGCTACGACCTCATCTATGAAAAGCTTAGTCGGGATGCCAAGCCGCTTCCCGAAATAGACGACTCATTCAATAACCTTCGGGTCATCATTCAGGCCAAAGCTCCTAATCCAACGACGGTACTGTTGCTGGATTCCATGGCCCGCTTCTACGACTTTAAGCAGAAGGAAATCATCACGCTGGGCATCATTGCTCAACATGGTACTATTGGGGCCTCAGCGCTGACGCAGGCTTTACAGTTGAGGCAAGAGGAACGGCTACGTACTTGGTTAGGGCGATTATTAGAATGGAATATCGTATTGGCGCGGGGCGTGAAAAAGAGCACCGAGTACATGGTGAACCCAAAAGCTTATGCGGCCGCTAATCTGGACGTAAAACCTAGCTTAAAGACTCTAGAGCCACACCGGCTACGGGCTTTGATTATAGAAGATGTAAGGGCTTATCCGAACACGCTACTGGCGGAAATTCATCGTCGCCTCGAAGAGCTTTCCCTTGCTGATATCCGTCGAGAGGTCTACAAGATGGTCGCGGATGGAGTATTAGGAAGTTCTAGTGGAAAGACGTATAGAAGGTATTTTTTGCTGCCATAAAAAAAAAGAATCGAAAAAGAATCAAAAAAGAAAGTGCGTTCCCGAGCTAAAAATGCACTTTTTTCTTTATCAATCTTCTCAGGACGCCGACCAGCGCAAAAAGAAAGCGCTTAGTTTCGCCCATCTCCCCTTATTACATTATGCACCAACCCACCCTCAATGCTACCGCTCAATCTCTCGTCCAGCGCGTCTGGGGCTACGCCACCGTGCTCCGCGACGACGGCGTAGGCTACGGCGACTATGTCGAGCAAATCACCTACCTGCTGTTCCTAAAAATGGCCGACGAGCAGGCTGGCGCACCCAACGCCCCCGCCGTGCCTGAGGGTAAGGATTGGGAAAGCCTGCGCGCCCTCGAAGGCGATGCCTTGGAAGTACAGTACCGCCACATCCTCACCGACCTGGGCAAGGAGCCGGGTATGCTCGGCGTCATCTTCAAGAAAGCTCAAAACAAGATTCAGAACCCGGCCCGCCTCAAGCACCTGCTGGTGCTTATCGACCGCGAAAACTGGTCGGGTCTGGGCTTCGACGTGAAGGGCGAGATTTACGAAGGCCTGCTGCAAAAGAATGCCGAGGACGTGAAAGGCGGCGCGGGCCAGTATTTCACCCCGCGCCCGCTCATCCAGGCCATTGTGGAGGCCGTGGCCCCCACGCCGGGCCAGACCATCTGCGACCCGGCCTGCGGCACCGCCGGCTTCCTGCTGGTAGCCCGCGACTACCTCGTGGACACCTACGGGGCCGAGATGGACCGCGAGCAGCTCAAGTTCTTGCGCGACCACACCTTCTACGGCACCGACATCGTGGACTCGGTGGTGCGCCTGGCTGCCATGAACCTCTACCTGCACGGCGTGGGCTCGACCGAAAGCCCGGTGAAGAACCAGGATTCGCTGCTCTCCGACCCCGGCGAGCGGTATGACTTCATCCTGGCCAACCCGCCCTTTGGCAAGAAGAGCAGCATCACGGTGATGAACGAGGAAGGTCAGACCAGCAAGGACACGCTCAGCTACGAGCGCACCGATTTCGTGGCCACCACCTCGAACAAGCAGCTCAACTTCGTACAGCATATCTATACCATTCTCAAGGTGGGCGGCACGGCCGCCGTGGTGCTGCCCGACAACGTGCTGTTTGAGGGCGGGGCCGGCGAAACAATCCGTCGCAAGCTCTTGCAGGATTGCGATGTGCATACGCTGCTACGCCTGCCCACGGGCATTTTCTATGCCCAAGGCGTGAAGGCCAACGTCATCTTCTTCGAGAAGCGCGCCGCCGCTGAGCAGGCCCAGACCAAAAACCTGTGGGTGTACGACCTACGCACTAACCAGCATTTCACCCCCAAGAGCAACCCGCTCACGCTGGCCCACCTGCAGGATTTTATTACCTGCTACGGCAAGCCCGGCCAACGCGCCCAGCGCCAGGAAACCGAGCAATTTCACCGCTACGAGCTGGCCCAGCTCCTGGCCCGCGACAAAGTCAACCTAGATATCTTCTGGCTCAAGGACGACGCGTTAGAAGACAGCGCCACCCTGCCCGCCCCCGACGTGTTGGCCCTCGAAATTACCGAGAACCTGCAGGCCGCGCTGGCGCAATTCGCCAGCATCGCGGAGGAGCTGGAAATAGCTGAGTAGTCGCGCATACCAAGCCCCAAACCGGTTAATTCAAGCCCGTACCAAGCTTGAATTAACCGGTTTCGTTTTTCGAAGAGCATGCCACCTCTCCAAGACCCGTTACCCAGCCAAATCTGCTCTCAACGCACACAGGTACGCATAGCTGACCGCGTAGCGGGCATGAGTGCTGCGATTCATCTTTGCACAGAGGTAAATGCTAACTCTGCACAAAGGGTGAAAAAAATTAAAAACATTTTTCGGGGAGCAGGTCATCCCTCATTGTACCCCCCGGGTCAACCTCATGGGGAAACGGGCCAGTCTGGAAAGCAGGTGCAGGATTTATCTATAAGTTTTTTGCTTCCGTCTAGCGTAAATTTCAAAGCGAAATATGCATTTTGGAGTAGCTGCTCGACAAAATTTATACTACTCCGCTCCGAAGGGATGCTTGTCACTTCCCACTTTGCCAAGCCGGCGGCACTACCGCAGTCAGCTCAATCTTACCTAGCCGCGTTATGTCCCGTGCCGGAGGCTCCGCTACCTTGTCTGGGGTCGCGTATCAGGTTTTGTACACCGCCTCGCGCTTTGCCGAAGCCATCACCGAGGAGGGTATTGGTTCGCTATGCGCCGAGGCACATCACGACGTGCTGCCCGTGTTGGCCGACGAGCATATGTTCATCGCACAAAAGCCGGCGGTTGATGATTTGATGATTGTTCATCAGGACGGTTCTGCTGAATACATCAGCCTGAAATACCGGGGCAGTCATGCGACCTGGGACGTTAAACACCTGCGTGACCGGGGCATCTGGGCTGACTTTCTGAAACAGCACAAGCAACGGCCGGATGCTCGGCTCCTACTGGTAACACAAACACCCATCGACCCAACGCTGGTCAGCTGCCTAGAGCGTGCCAAGACGGCCACGCTCGTCCGGCTGGAATACGACTTAGGCCCCGCCGCGTTCAAGGTCTTCGCCACCATCGAAGAAACCCTGCAGACGCTGCCCACCGCCCCCCTGCCTCGTGCAGCGGTACTGCCCTTTCTGCAGCAGATTGAGCTGATTATTGCTCCAGCTTCCTACATCGAGGAGCTTTTGCTGTTGCGCCTGCGGCCCCACACCGCCGATGCTGTTGCGGCAAAAAACATCCTGCTTACGCTCGCTTTGCGGGCCGGCGCTGACTCGATTGAGTTGACACCCACTGACATTCGGGAGGAACTCACCACGCATGGCCAACCGCTTATCCTCCCCGCTGCCGCGGCGGAGGTGATGGCCCAATTGCAGGCGGCCAGCACGACGCTGACCGATGCGCCCGCCACGATTGGCCAATTGCCCCCTCACCACATCGACCGACCCGAGATAGCCGACCTGTTGGACTGGCTACAAACTCCCACACTAACCCGGCAGCCCGGCCAACCGGACAGCGCCCTGCGAAGCCGCGTTATTATCGGCGGGGCCGGCGTGGGCAAAACGGTGTTGCTCCGCGACCTCTGCCTGGCCGCTCAGGCCCTGCACATGCCGGTTCTGGGGCTGAAAGCCGACCGCACGAAAGGGCAGACCAAAGGCGAATTGCTGCAAGAAATTCGGCTAGCCGGGTTGCTCCATCCTTTACAGCCGGCGCTGGCCACGGTGGCGACTCGTGAGCGACCGGCCGTGGTTATCATCGACCAACTCGATGCGTTGTCCATGTGCCTATCGGCCGACCGGGGCTACCTCAACAGCTACACCGAACTAATTGACGACTTAGCCAAATTGCCTTATGTTCGCCTCGTGCTCTCGTGCCGCACCTTCGATTTGCAGCACGACCCAGAACTGGCGCTCATCCGGCAAGCGCTCGCAATCGAGGTGCCGCTGCTCAGCCTGGAGCAGGTCGGCGCGGCCCTCAAAGCGGTGCGGGTAGCACCTGCGCTGACGGGCCTTGCACCTGCATTACAAGAATTGTTGCGGGTTCCGCTGCACTTGGCCCTTTACTGCGCCCTGGATGACGAGGCGCGTAGCGGTGCCCCGATTTCAAGCGTACAGGGGCTGTACGAGCGCCTTATCGACCACTACCTGATAAATCGTACCCGGCTGCCTGTCGGCATCACGGCCATGCGCGTCAAAACCTACCTGACCGACATGGCCTGGGCGATGCATGATGGCCAAACGCTAACACTACCCAAGTTCAAATACAAAGAGGCCGACGAGGAAGTATTTCAGTACCTGCGCAGCCGAGGCATCCTGACCGAAATCGGGCGAGCGGGCCAACAGGTCGCCTTTTTTCACCAATCCTTTTACGAATACCTCTTTGCCCGGCACTTTGTAGCCTCGGGGCAGCCACTCGCCGATTTTGTATTGCAATCCGGCCAAGGCCTGTTCCAACGCTCCCCGATTCAACAAGTGCTGGGCTACCTGCGCAACGTCGATTCTGAAGCGTACGGCATGGCCATTCAGCAGTTACTCAGCACCGCTCGATGCCGCATGCACATCAAGCTGCTGCTGACCCAATACCTGGGCTCTCAGCACCTGCCCGACGACGAGGAACGCACGATTGCCCACGCGTACGTCCTCCCCGATGCCATGCTTCTGCCCGCCTTTTTGGAGGTGGTGCGTAGCCGGGCGTGGCTGAGCTGGCTGGTAACGCCGGCCATATTCCGGCTGTTAATGCCCGCTCCGACGCCGGTGAGCCAGGGCTCAAGTAGTCATGTCATCTTCTGGCGGCTCGCACAATACGCCCCCGATTTGGCATTGGAGCAGGTGGCTGCGCTACCTGACGACGAACACAAACCCGATTGGATAAGGCAGGTCCTGAGCACCATCACGGCCTTCGACCATCCGCTGTTCCCGTCCTTATTCGAGCAGGTGTACACCGCCGAAGTAGTCCCGCAGCAACAGTTCTGGTTTTGGCACATCCTGAAAGATGCCAGCGCCACGCTGCCCGAATGGGTCGCCACGAAGACCTATGAGCAGCTTGCGCATTGGCCGAACATGAATTCTGCCCATGCGCAGCACGAAGACCATATGCAGTCGCAAGTGTTCAAAAGCCTCTACAAATCGGCCCCAAGCATCTGTTTCAAGCTTTCCAGCAGCTTGCTCCGCACTTGGATAAAGCAGGCAAACCTTCCTCGCAGCCTCGACCGGATTCCATATCGTAGTAAATACCCGATGGTATCAGGCCCATACTTTCTGGACGACACAGATAGGGACTTACCCGAACCCCACAACGCCTCAGAGGCCGTGCGGCATTATGTGGAAGAATTTCTGACGGAACAGGCAGCGCTACCTGATTCCCCGTATCGCAAGCTGATTACAAAATGGTTGCACAGCCGCCACGACGTTCTATTTCGGTATGCCTTATCAGCGGCGGCGGCTAATCCGGCTGGATTCATCAATCCACTGTTTCGCCTTTTTACCAAGCCGGGTTGGCTAGCCGCGGCGGCCCGTCGTAGTCCTATCGGCTATACTGCGCTCAACCTCCTGCCCGTTGTTTGGGATGCAGCTTCGCCGAGCCAACGAGCGCATCTTAGCAGCTTGCTGGTCAGCCGCAGCACGTTAATTGATGAAGAAATCTACGAGAAGAACGGCCGGCGCAGGATATTCAATGGGTTTGGTTATGCAACCCTGCGCCTTCTGCTCGCACTAACTCCCGAAAGGTTAGCTGAATTCAAGGAGCTGGAGCAACTCCAGAAGCAACTGCTCCGGAAGTGGGGCAATATTCCCAACGAAAAGCCAAGGCCTTCTGGTTGGGTCACCACCGGCGGCGACCCATCACCTGCCGAGCATTGGAAGATTGAGGCCGTTACGAGGGTCGGTTGGTCGAAGGCCTTGCACAAACACCGCGACAAGCCGCGTGATTTTTGGCTAAAAGGAGGCACCTATGATGGCTTGTGCAGGCAGCTTGGGGAATTAATAAAAGCGACCCCTGCCGATTGGTGCCCGCTGCTACAGCACCTACTCGATAATCAGGATGAAAGTATAAAGAGACTGCTCCCTGAGCTCTATCGAGCAGCGCCCAAGTTAGCTGCGCCACTACTCGACCAAGCCCTACAAACCGGCCTTTTAACCGACGAAACGGTGCGTTATCTGCGCCGGAATGAATTCGACATTGATGGTGAACGAATAGAAGCCCTTCCCAATGACATCCGCATGGACCTTGCCCTGATAAGGGCTAATCTTGACTCTGTGCCCACCTCCTCCGATGACCAGAAGGAGGTGGAATTGATTAACCAGGCGTTACGCTCTACGGGTGGCCAGGCGGTGTATAATCTGCTGTCCGAAAAGCTCCCACACGAGGTAGTGCCGGATGTTGTGGCTGTGCTACATACGATAGCCGCCCAGGGCTCTTTGTATGTCCGAGCGGCGGCGGCGCATTACGTGGGCATGTTGCTCAATACGAAGACGCCACCCGCCCAAGTCGTGGCTCTTTTCATTGAGCTGGTGGGCACCGATTATCAATTGCTGGCGCCTGGCCTGTGGTCGCTGCAATATTTGATTTGGCAGGATAAAGACGCTTTTCTACGGCTTTGCCAGCAAGCTCTGGCTACCGAGCAGGCTTGGAAGCCCATCACCAAAATACTGACCGTGCAATGGGGCCATAATGAGCCCGTCGCGTACAAATTATTGGTGCACCTGTGGAAACTCGACCCAGATTTACGGGCGACCACTTTAAAGCAATTGCGGGACGGCTATACCGATTGGCCCGATAATCAACTCGTCTTTGATGCTTTCGAACGGTTCCTAAGCCCCCCTTTAACGGATAAGCTGCAACGAGCTTTGGATTCGCTTTTCATTGATTTGCCCATTGAAGACTTCGACCGCATTTATCCGCTGCTCCCCACCTACCTGGCAATCTGCGCGCTGGACACGGGGCGCGAATTTCATTTCGTGACTGACTATTTGGCCAAAAATGTCAAGCAGCACCCGGTCAGATGCATTGCCGCGCTGGATACGCTATTCTCCCAAATTCCGGTTACCCGAAGCTATTTCTATGCTAAGAAGGCCTTAGAGGTACTTATTGAGGCATATACTCGTCTGCCCCATCACACTTCGGATAACGCCGATACGGAAGCCGCCCTCGACCTGTTTGATAAGCTTCTGGCCCGCCCCGACTGCCGGACCGATTTGGATAAGACGCTAAGCCACATTCAGAGTGCGCGTTAAAAAAATACCTTGCCCAGATATTTAGGCGCTAAACGTGCATCAAACCCGAATCAATTGATTACAAAGGTCATGATAGAATGAGCCGCACTGGTGACTGGTGCAGCCCGGCCGGCCACCCAGAGCTGAAAATTCCGGGCCTGGTCGGTGCGGTTGAGCACTACCACGGCCACCGAGCCATCGGGGTTGCGGAAGGCCGTGGTCTGGAGCCAGTCGCGGTTGGAGGCACAGCTCAGGCGCTTGGCCCCGGGCCGAATGAACTTGGAGAAGTGGCCAATATAATGGTAGGCATTCGTGTAGATGAGCTGGCCGGTGCGGGTATCGGCGATGACCGGCGCGAAACAGTAGTTCTGCACGTGGTTCGGGCCGCCTTTTTCGTCCAGCAGCACGTTCCAATCGGTCCAGCCCACGGTGCCGGCGTTGAAGTCGTTGATGATGGAATAGCCGTAGCGCTCGCCCAGGGTCCAGTCATTGAGGCGGTCGAACCTGAAGTTACCGTTGCAGCCTTCCGTGAAGAGCAGGTTCTTGTCGGGGAAGGCATCGTGCACGCGGCGCACGTTGTCAAACAGCATTCCGGTGTTGGTCCAGCCCTCGTACCAGTGGTAGCCGATGCCCCAGAGATATTTGCTGGCTTCGGGGTCGGCGTACACGGTTTTAGCCCGCTCGTACATCAGGTCACGGTTGTGGTCCCAGGCGATGAGCTTCTTGCTGCCCAGGCCGCTCTTCTGCATGGTAGGGCCCAGATAGTTCTTCACGAAGTCGCGCTCCTGCTCGCCGGTAAACACGCACGACTCCCAGGTTTGGGTGGCCATGGGTTCGTTCTGCACCGTCATGCCCCAGATGGGAATACCCTGCTTTTCGTACTCCTGAATGAACCGGGCGCAGTAGTCGGCCCAGGCCTGGCGGAACTCGGGCAGCAGCTCACCGCCATGGAGAGGGTCGTGATTGGTTTTCATCCAGCCCGGCGGGCTCCAGGGCGAGGCGTAGAGTGTGAAGTGGCCGCCGGCCATCTGCATAGTCTGCTTAATGAAGGGAATGCGGAACTCCTCATCGTGCCGCACGCTGAAGGTTTTCAACGCCTTGTCGTTCTCGGCCACGTAGGTATAGGGCGCGCTGCTGAAATCACAGCTGTGAATGCTGGTGCGGCCCAACGAGTAGCCAATGCCCTCCGTCGGGCTGAAGTAGGCCCGCATAAACTCCGCCTGCCGGGCTTTGGGCAGCTTGGCAAACACTTCGGCCGAGGCATCCGTCAGTGCCCCGCCGATGCCCAGCAGCGTCTGAAACGAGTGGTCGGGGTCAAGCAGCACGTAGAAATCCTTTTCTAGAGGCTGGCCCACGGGCTGGAACGCCAGCGGCGGGCCGGTAGCTAAGCGCAGGTCCGTATTGGCAGCCGTGGTGTACACGGCCGCAGTTTTTCCCTCTACTGAGTAAGCGGCCGTGGGCTTGGGGCGCGGCGTTTGGGCGGGCGCAACGTGGCTGGCAATGGTCAGCAGGCCGGCCCAGAAGCAGAAGCTCGTTTTCATATTGGATGAGCGCAGACAAGAAATTTCCTTTGGCAAGGGCTTAGCGCCCAAAGTCGTCCTGCACGCGTACGATGTCGTCCTCATCAGACGGCTGACCCGCGTCGGTATGCTGCCATATTTCGGCCACCACGCCCCAGCCTGCGAGTCCCACCAAGCGGTGGCGCTCGCCCTGGCGAAGGGTAATCTGCGCGCCCGGCGCGTATGGCTGCACCTCCCCTTCGGTGTCGGTGTCGCTGGTGGCCACGCCCACGGGGCCCTGCACCACCTGCCAGATTTCGGCCCGCCGGCGGTGGTACTGCCAGCTCAGGCGCGCCTGCGGGGCCACCAGCAGCACCTTCGGGCTCAGTTGGCCAGCAATGCGCAACTCTTCAACGGACAGCCCATCAAAATACGTGTCGGCAAACTGCTGGGCTTGGGCTTCGTCGATTACAAAAAAGCCGCCCCAGGGCCGCGACTCATCCCGTTGGCTGATGCGAAACCCCTGCGCCTGCAGCCGGTCGGCAACTTGTTGAAAAAGCGTTTCTTTTTGAGTGGTTAGGGTTTCCATGAGGAAATTACTTGTTGATTGGTTGGTCCAGAAACTCGTACCGCGCCCGGTGGGGCTCCAGCATGACTTGGGTGGTGAGGTCGAGGCGCAGAATTTGGCCGGCGGGTGGGCGGTTGATGGTCGGCCAGGCGGGCAGGCCGGTGCCGTTGGGGTTGCCGGTTTTGATGAAGTTGACAAAGTAGGCCTGCATGGTTTTCGAGAGTTGATAGTCGGCTGGCGTCCAAGCGTAGACCTTGTTGGTGGCCAGGTTGCCCAGGGCGTATTCAATCTCGGCCGAATGCACTGCGCCTTTGGCGAGCGGCGTTTTGGGGGCCGAAGCCGGCTGCTGTACCACGCCACCGGCCAGGCCCGCGGTGGCATTGCCCATGGCCGGCGTCATGGCCGGGCGCGGGTGCGCGTAGAGGTAGCGGTACACCGGCTGGCCGCTGGTTTGGCCGTGCAGGTCGGCCCATTTCCAGGTTGCATAGGCCGTGAAGCGGTCGGCGGCCAAGTCGGTAGCCGCTTGCTCGGCTTCAGCATCGGTGGTAGCGGCGTAGCGTTGCAGGGCTTCGTCGGCACGAGGGCCGTAGAGCTTTTGCACAGCGGCGCGGTAGTTCCCCAGTGTGGGCGGGGTTTGGCCCAGCAGCGAATGATAGTCCACTTCCTGCGAATTCCAGCCTACCAGCAGCGGCACTTTAGCTTGTTCGCCGGCCGCATAGGTCGCCAGCGGCGTCTTGGTGAAGAAGTACTCATCAACCACCGGCCGGAACCGTGGGGCGTCGGCTTTGCCAGCCGCTTCCAGCAATTGCTGCGCGGGCAAAGCCCGAAGTGCATCGAGCGAGGCGGCGCCTATCTGGGCCGCAAATGTCACGCCGGCCTGCTCGGCTTCGGCCAAAGGCATGGGGGCGCGGTCGGCACTTAGCATCGAGCCGCTTTCGCCAATGGCCTGCTGAAAAGTATTGCGCGAGCCGGGCGCGGCCAACTGCGCACTCACTGAAACCGACCCGGCCGACTCGCCGGCAATGGTGACGTATTGCGGGTCGCCGCCAAAGGCCGCGATGTTCTGCTGCACCCAGCGCAGGGCGGCTTGCTGGTCGAGCAGGCCGTAGTTGCCAGAAGCGTGGTTTGGTGATTCCTGCGTGAGGGCCGGGTGCGTGAAGAAGCCGAACACGTCCAGCCGGTAGTTCACCGTGACGGCCACAATGCCCTGACGGGCCATGCTCTCGCCGTCGTAGCGCGGCTCGGAGCCGTCGCCGGCATTGAAGCCGCCACCGTAGAAATACACCAGCACCGGCCGCCGCTCTTGGGCCGATTTGGCGGGCGTCCACACGTTCAGGTACAAACAGTCTTCGCTCACGCCGTTGGAGCGAAAATTCATGTCGCCGTACAGCGGCAACTGCATGGCGCGGGGCCCAAAAGCTTTGGCCGACCGCACGCCAGACCATTTTGCCACGGGCTGCGGCGGCTGCCAGCGCAGCTGGTCCACCGGCGGCGCGGCAAACGGCACGCCCTTGAACTCACGGATGCCGCTGGCGGCCGTGGTGCCTTCCAACAACCCAGCGGCCAGGCGCACCTGGTTGGCCGGCAACGCGAGGGTCGGTTTGGCCGATTGGGCACCGGCAGCTACTGGCACTTGCAGCGTCAGCAGCAGCAAAAAGTGGCTTGGTTTCATTGCGAAAAGGCTAGAAGGTTGTTTTAAAGGCGCCGACCATTCATTAGCTCAGGCATTAGCGACCCGCCGGCTGCCGCGCAGCCCATACCACATGATGTAAGCATAGCACAGCACCGGCAGCAGCAGCGCGAGGCGCAGCCCAAAGTGGTCGGCCAGCGTGCCGAACAGCAGGGGCACCAGCGCTCCGCCCACGATGGCGGTGCAGAGCAGCCCGGAGCCTTCTTCAGTGTGGCGGCCCAAACCAGCTACAGCCAAAGTGAAGATGGTGGGGTACATCAGCGAGTTCATCAGGCCCACGGCCAGCAGGCTCCACATGGCTACCGCGCCCGTGGTATTGATGGAAATGAGCACCAGCGCCACCGCGCCCACGGCATTCAGGGCCAGCAGCCTAGTGGGCGAGAACTTGTTGAGCAGGTACGCGCCGGCGAAGCGGCCTACCATGGCCGCACCCCAATAAAAAGCCACTTTGTTGCCGGCTGCCGTCGCATCGAGGCCCATGACGCTGGGCATCGCTACGTAGCTCACAATGTGTGAGCCGATGGCCACTTCGGCCCCCACGTAGGCGAAAATGCCCACCACGCCCAGCAGCAGGTGGCGGTACTGCCAGGCGCTATGATGATGGGCGCCAGTCTGGGCATCATCGTCGGCGACATGGGTTATGACGGGAAGAGCAATACGACTCAGCACCAGGCTGATGAGCAGCAGTGCCACCCCAATAACGAGGTAGGGCAACTGTACGGCGGTTACGTCGATGCTGGCTGCGGTGGTAGCGTTATCGAGCTTAGGCAGATGGTTCAGGATAAGGGCACTGCCCAGCAGTGGGGCCAGTGTGGTGCCCAACGAGTTGAAGGCCTGCGTGAGCGTGAGGCGGGCCGAGGCTGAGGAAGGCGGCCCCAGGATGGCCACGTACGGATTGGCCGCTACCTGCAGCAGCGTAATGCCCGACGCCAGCACAAACAGCGCCCCCAAGAACAAACCGTAAGCCCGTTGCGCGGCCGCCGGGTAAAACAGGAAGGCACCAACGGCCGCCACCCCAAAGCCCAGCAGCATCCCGCGCTTGTAGCCCAGCCGCGCCACCAGCTTGCCGGCCGGTATGCTCACCAGAAAATACGCCCCAAAGAAGCACAGATTAATCAGGTTGGCCTGGGCGAAAGAGAGCTGAAAAATGGCTTTCAGGTACGGAATCAGGATGTCGTTGAGGCAGGTGATGAAGCCCCAGAGAAAGAACAGCACCGTTACGGCGCTCAGAGCCGAGGTATAATTGGTGGTAAGGCCGGTCGCAGCAATGACGGTAGCGCGGGAAGCCTGGGCGGGAGGGGCAGCCATGAGAAACAGGAAGATGCAGAGAGAATTAGCCGGTGATTTCTGTCTTAAAAAGCATCGGCCAGCGACTGCAGGCGCAGCTGCCGCTGAAGTTGCTGGGCCGAGGTGGGGCCGAGGCTACGGAAGGTCACGGTTCTGGGTTGGCCGGGCAGCAGGTCGAAATAGTTGTCTTCAAAAAAGCCGTCGCCTTCCGCGAGCGTCAGGTTCACGTCGCGGGCCAGGGTTTTGCCTTGCAGGATGAGCTGGTAGGTACTGTCGGTGAGCGGCTTCCAGGCGGTGGTGATATCTGGGTGGGGCAACGTCATTTTTTTGGGCGCGGCGAAATAGTGGGTGCTGGTGGCCAGCGTGGTGCCGTCGGCAGCCAGTACTTCGCAGCTGAGTACTACCTGCTTGGGATTATGGCCTTTCAGCAGCTTTTTTCGGGGGATGTCGAGGTAGACTTTACTGGTCAGCGGCTCGATTTGCAGGGCTTGGGTTTGCTGAAATAAGGCGCGCCCGGTGAAGTCCAGCAGGCGCACTTGCAACTGGGCAGGCATGGCGGTGAGGCGGTCTGACACCACGTAGAAGCGCACGTTGTCGCCTTCTTCGTGCGGGCTGAGCAGCAGGTCGGCGTAGAAGCGCTTGGCGTAGTACTGCAGGGCTTTCCAGCGGCCGTAATAGTCAATGGACGACCACGAGGCTGCGCCCCAGCAGTCGTCGAGCTGCCAGTACAGCGAGCCCATCACGCGGGGCCGGTTGCGGCGCAGGTGCTCGGCGGCAATCTTGATGGCGTGGGCCTGCAATACCTGGCTCACGTAGAGAAACGAGGGGAAATCCTTGGGCTCGCGGAAGTCGCGCCGCAGGTATTCGAGCAGGCGCGGGTTGCCGGCTTGGCTGCGCTGGTGCTCGCGCATGACGGGCGAAGCAATATCATAATCGGTGGGCGCAGCGAACTGCTGCACCGATTTCAGCTCGGGAAACGACTGGAAGCCGTACTCGCTCATGAAGCGCGGCACCTGCTTTTCGTAGGCCGAGAGCGGGTCGGTGCCGGCCCACACGGCCCAGTAGTGCATGTCGCCGTTGTTCTGGTGGCTGGCCAGGTCTTCGTAATTGGCCGAGGGGCTGGAGGGCCAGTAGAGGCGGCTGGGGTCGTGGGCGCGCAGCACCGCCGGCAGCACGTCGTTGAACATCCGTAGATAGTCGCCCCACACTTCCTTCTGATGCGCGGCCCCGATGATGCTGGGGATGTTCCAGTCCTGCCAAGCTACCTCGTTCTCATTGTTGCCCACCCAGATGGCCAGGCTAGGGTGGTCGCGCAGGCGGCGTACCTGGTAGGTGGCCTCCTCCCGCACATTGTCCACAAACTCCGGGTTGCCGGGGTAGAACGTGCAGGCGAACATGAAATCCTGCCAGACCAGCAAGCCCAGCTCGTCGCAGGTGTCGTAGAAATAATCGTTCTCGTAGATGCCACCGCCCCATACCCGCACCATGTTCATGTTGCAATCTTTGGCCGACTGCAATAGCTGGCGGTAGCGCTGGTTGGTGACGCGGGTGGGGAAAATATCGGCCGGAATCCAGTTAGCCCCCTTGGCAAAGACCGGGATACCGTTCACCACAAATTCGAATGACTTGCCGTATTGGTCCCGCTCCCGGCGCACTTCCAGCGTGCGCAGGCCGATGCGCTTGCGGGCCGCATCCAAGGGCCGCCCGCCCTGTACCAGCCGCGCCGTAAAAGTGTAAAGCGCCTGTGCCCCGTAGCCCGCCGGAAACCAGCGTTGCGGCTTGTCGAGCCGCATTTCGGCTCTTATTTGCTGCTGATTGGATTGGAGCGTCACGGCCTGCTCCAGGCGTGGTCCCACGGGCTTTCCGTCCGGTCCCAATGCTTCGATGAGCAGCGTAGCGGCGGGGTTTCGCAGGGCCGCTGCGCCATCGTACTCCACTACAAAGCCGAGCTGCGCGGCCTCGTCGCTCAAGCTGCGTTGCACCACGTGGAAGTCGCTGATGCGCGCGTCGTCCCAGGCTTCGAGCTGCACCGGCTGCCAGATGCCGGCCGTGACGAAGCGCGGCCCCCAATCCCAGCCGTATTGGTAGGGCGCTTTGCGGGTGTAGGGGCTCAACACGGGGCCTTTGTCGTCCACCACGGCCATGGCCTGCTCGTCGTTAGTAGCGTAGAGCGGAAAGCCGTATTTAGCCGGCAGGCCGACCACTTCATTCAGCGGCGAGCGAAAGTGGAGGTGCAGGCGGTTTTCGCCGGCTCGCAACTGCGGCTTCACGTTCACCCGCCACTCCCGAAACATGTTGTCGGTGTGTAGAATAGCGGCGTCATTCAGCGTCACGTCGGCGTAGGTATCGAGTCCCTTGAAGACCAACTCCAGATTGGAGCGGCGCAGCGTTTCAGGGGTGACGGTAAAGGTTGTTTCGTAGTCCCAATCGGCCTTGCCAATCCATTGCTGCTGCAGCTCATTATCGCGGTAGAGCGGGTCGGCAATCCGCCTGGCGGCCAGCAAATCGGTGTGCACGCTACCGGGCACGGCGGCGGGCAGCCAGCCCTCCTTGCCCGACTGGTGAAAGCGCCAGCCTGCAGTTAGGAGCTGTGTGGTTTCCGCGGTTTGATCGGCCGTGGTTTGGGACAGCAAGCCGGCCAGAAAAAGGAGCAGTAGGGAAAGGCGCATGGCACAAGTGGCGGAATAGATTAGCGGCCGTTGTAGGCTTCGGCCAGCAGCTGCAAAGCCGCGGGCGGGACCGAGGCCGGGTACTGAACGTCGATAATGCGATGCTCGCCCGGCAGCAGCGTGAAGTAGCCATCCGAGAAATAGGTCGGCAAAACGGGCTGCTTTTGGTCGTTCAGCAAAGTGAGGCGCACGGCCACGGCGGGCGTGGCTGCGGGGTTCACTAGCTCATAGGTGAGCGAATGAGCAGCCGCATTTTGCCGAATCAGACGCGGCGCCAGCGACACCGGCGGCATCGCGTTGAAGGCTTGGAAATCGCTCGTGGGCGTGGACTTCTGCCAATAATCATTGGTGGAAATCAACTGGCCGGCCGCATCCGTCAGTTGCAGACGCAGCAGGTACACGGCAGGCAGCGTGGCCGGCAGCTGGGGCGTGAAAACGGGCGTGGCCTGGTTGGCTAGTGCCTGCACAGCGCGGGTTTCGGTGGCGAGCAGTTTTCCCGCCACGTCGTAGAGCGTACAGGCTACTTGGCCGTTCGCCAGCGGCTTCAGCGTGGTGTTGACCACCACGGCCTGGTGGTCGTCCAGATTCCATTGCACGTGCACGGGTTCGCAGGCTTTTTGCGCGCCGAAGTAGGCGCCGTGGGTGGCGTAATCCCACGAGTACAGCTGCCAAATCATGCTGGGCCAGGCCGGGTGGCTCATCCAGAGCAGCACGCCGCTGGCGTTGCGCCAAAGGCGGCCGTTCCAAGCCTCAAACATGGCGCGGTGGTGGTCATAGTTCAGAAACTGGACTTTGCGGGCGAAATCGTCGAGGCCCGTGGGCGCGCCGTAGAGGCGCATCACATCGCCTAGGTATTGCTGCTGGTGGTGCTCGGCGTGCAGGTCGTGGTAGTACCAGGTGTCGCTGATGGGCCACTGGTCGGCCGCCGGAATGAACTGGCGGATGGTGCGGGCCTCAGGCACCGAAAAGGTCCCGATTTCGGTGGTGAAGCCCTGGGCCAGCCGCCGGGCGTATTCGGCGGGGTCCGGAAAGTAGTTCCAGGGGCCGCTGGTGCGCAGGTTCAGGTTACGCGAGTTGGGCTGATAGTAGCGGGTACCGTCTTCGGTGGCGATGAGCCGGGCCAGTGGGTCTTCGAGGGCCGCGGGTGCGTAGCCCTCGTTGCGCGGGCACCAGATGGCAATGCTCGGGTGGTTGCGGTAGCGCCGCACCACGTCGGTCGCATTATCCATAAACAGCGCGTTGTCCGTCGGCTCAATATTGAAGCCCTGGGTCGACAGCCAGAAGTCGTTCCAGACCAGCATCCCATACTCGTCAGCCAACTGGAAGAATTCCTCCTCGGTGCTCTCGCCTGTCCAGTTGCGAATCATGTTGAGATGAGCCAGCTGGTGCAGCTTGAAATAGGGTTCCAGCCGCGCCCGCGACACGCGCTTGCGAGCATCATCCATCCCCCAGTTGCCGCCCCGGCAAAAGATGCGCTGGCCGTTCACCTTCAGCACCAAATAGGGCGCGGCGGCCGGCTCTGCCACGGGCGTAAAGGCAGCCTGGTCGGCCCCGGGGCGCAGGCGAGCTACGGCGACTTCCGGCGCTACCTCGCGGCGGTTCACGTTATCAAAAAGCAACTGGCCGGCCGGCGCGCGCAGCGGGCTAAACTCCACCCGCCGCCCCTCCCCCGCCGGCATGTCCACCGTCATTTCATACGTTAGCTCCCGCATGCCAAACCGCACCGTTTGCTGGTCCGAGAGCTGATTGCCGGCCGCCACGCTTAGCTGCATAGTATAGAGATTGGGCTGGCCGTAACCGTTGGGCCACCACAGGCGCGGCCGGCTTAACCGAAGCGGAGCAAATTTGGCGGGGTTGAAAGCTACCTGCCTGTCGCTCAGCGCAGGTACCGTAACGGTCTGGCGAAAGGTCTGGCCTTCAAGCTGGCCGGTTACGGCTACCGTCTGCGGCTGGCGGCTGGCGTTGTGCAGCGTGGCGCGCACCGTGAGGGCGGCCCGGGTGGTGTCGGGCAGCGGCAGGTCGGTGATTATCTGCGGGTCGCGCAGGGTGACGGGGCCGCTGAAATGCAGCTGCACATCCTGCCAGATGCCGCTGTTGCGGTCGCGAATGCCGGGCATCCAGTCCCAGCCTTCGGAAGCCATGAAGGTGGGCCCGTCGCCGGCCAGCGCGCCGCCGTTCGGCCCCTGCCCGGTGCGGGCTGACTCTTCGTGCGGAATGCCGGGGTGCGGCGGCGGCAGAATGCGCACGGCCAGCACGTTTTCACTGGTCGAGTTCAGCAGTCCGCTCACGTCAAACTCGCCTCGGCGGAACGCCCCTTTGATATTACCCAGCCGCTGCCCGTTCAGCCACACCTCGGCCTGGTAGTTAATGCCCTCAAAGGTCAGCCAGGCGCTTTGCTGGCTCTTTTCGGCCGGCACCCGAAACCCGATGCGGTACCACCATGGCTGGCGGGCCAACGTGTCGGGAATGTGCAGGTTATTCAGCCCGATATACGGGTCAGGATACACACCCTGGTCGATGAGCGTGGTCAGCAAGGTGCCGGGCACGGTGGCATTGTACCAGCTGGCACTGCGGAAACCGGCTTGACTGATAGCCACGCCAGTCGCCGGCACGTCATTAGCGGCTGCCATTTCCCAGCCCTGCGTGAGGCGCAGCCGGCCATCGGGCGCGGCGACCAGCACAGTGCGCGGCGGCACTTTCGGCCGGCGCATGGGCGGCGTGAACGGCGCTTGCGCCTGGGGCAGAATGGCCGGGTCCTGCGGCCGGGTCAGGCCATAATTAAGCTTGGGCTGCTGCCCGTGGGCCGCGGGTTGTTGCAGCAACAGGCCCGCCCCAATCGCCACGAGCAGCCAGCCCAAGCGAAGCCGGCGGCCCACCACCGCCGGCTTACTGCTGTTGATAAAATCAGTTCCATTCCTCATAAGGCCCGCACTTTGCTTCCGGCCGTGATGATGAGCACCCGCTCCTGCTGCGGCCCCAGCGTGAGGGCGGGCATCGTGAGCTGCTGGTCTTTCAAGGCTAAGCCGGTCAGCTTTTGATATTGCCGGGTAGTGGGCTCGAAGGATTGCGCGGTGAGCTTTTTGGCACCGGCAGCGGGGAAAGCGGCGGCCGTGGCAACGGGCGCGGCAGTGTTATTAAGCAGGTACACGAAGTAGGTATCGCCGCAGCGCATCCCGAAGCTCTGCACTACGCCACTATTCACGTCGAACGGCTCGAAGTCGCCGTGGCCGGCGGCCAGCATCCGGTCGCTGATTTCGCGCACGCCCCGGAAGTACGGCGTCATCTGTTGGTCATCGAACAGTTCCCACCACCACGTCATCGGCAGCACGGGTGTGGGGCTAAACAGGCCGTACCACAGCCCGCGCCGGTAGTCGTAGTTGAAGCCGTCCTTGTAGGCCGGGTTGGCATCTTCCCAGCGGAAGCCGAACTCGCCCACCACGTAGGGCTTGCCGAAGGTCTGGATGTAATCGGGGTAGATGGCCGGGATTTTTTCGGTGTGCTTGTAGATGTGCTTCTGGTTGAAATCGAAGTAGGCCACCGAGCTTAGCCCCATGATGTCGCGGTGCGAGATGCTGGTGGTGACCAAGTGCTGGTAGGGGTCAATGTCCTTGAGGTAGCGGCTCATTTCGGCGTGCCAGTGCGTCACGGCGGCGTGCGGAATCAGCAGGCTGTCCTGCTGCGTGTACACGGCGTTGTCCACCTCGTTGAAGAACTCCCAGGCGGCGATGTTGGGGCTGTAGCCCCAGCGGGCCACGATGTAGCGCAGCTTGTTCTTGTATTTCTGCTGCGCGGCGGGCAGCGTGAAAAACTCGGTAGGTGTGCGGGCCGGGCCGCCGTTGGCCTGGTTGTAGGGGCTGTTGCGCCAGCCGCCTTTTTCCATCAAATGGCCGTGCCAGTCAAGCGTGAGCATGAAGTACAACCCCAGCGAATCGGTGAGCTGCACCAGCTCGTCCATGCGCTTGATGGCACCCGGGTGGAAGTAGTCGGTAGAGTTGACATAGCGCTTCGTGGAGCTCACTTTGGGCCACTCCAGTGGCAGGTTCCAGTAGCACATCCAGGTGCGGAAGAAGTTGGCCCCGTTCTTCGCCAGCGTGGGCAGCAGGTAGTCATAGGTGAACTTCTGGTCCTCAAACGAGCGGGATTCCCAAGCCACGTTCTCCCCAATCCCGCGGAACAACTCGCCGTTGTCAAACCGGAAGGTGTAGAGGTCATTCTTGTGCAGGAAGCCCGGTTTCTTGCCCGCCACCACCGTGAAGCTGCTGGCCGCTGATTCCTCGGTACCCGCCTTGCTGGTCAGCCGGAAAAAGCCGGTATATACCCCCAGCATCTGCGGGGCAAACCGCACTTTCCAGCGCGAGCGCGGCGCAGCGTTCTGCTCGCAGTAGCCGGGCACCACCACCGGCAGTCCGTTCGGCGCGGTCAGCACCAAATCGAGGCTTACTTCCTGCTGATTGTACGGGTTTTTGAACGTCGAATTGAGCGTAATATCCCACTCGGCCTTCTCGTATTCGCGCACTGGCGCGGTAGTCAGCTTCGTTGAGCCAATGATTTTTTGCGCGTAGCCAGCCGGAGCCGCTAGCCATGCCAGCAGCCCGAGCAGTAGCCCTTTCCAGTTGTTCATAGCTGTTGTATAGCGGGTTGCGTATTCGTGCGCTACCGGGTCACCTCTTCCCGGCTACCACTTCGGCAGCTCATCGCGCGTCAGCACCTGCGGCGCGTCGTAAATGCGCTTGATGGCCTCGACGGAATTCTTTTCCTGCACCAGCTCGGCCCAGCTCATGAAAAAGGTCCAGCGGGGCTGCGCGGCCAGGATTTCCGGCGTGGGAAGGGTGGCGCACTCGCCGATGGCCATAGGCTTCGAGCCCACGATGGGCAAGATGTAGTCGTACCACGATTTGTTGTAGCCCTGGTCGTACACGTCGAAGGCGAAAACGTCCCAGTAGCCCTCGCCGGGGTTATATTGGGCAAAGTCGCGGCTCATGTCCTGCATGTCCCAAACCCAGATGAGGTTGGTCAGGCCCTTGGTTTTCTGCAGATAGTCGTGCGTGATTTGGTAGAGGCGGGCGGTGCCGTTGGGGCCGGGCCGGCCGCCCCACCAGAACTTGCCCTGATTCATTTCGTGCAGCGGCCGGAACAGCACTTCTACGTGCTTGTCCTTGAGGTATTGCAGATATACGGCGATGCCGTCCATGCGGGCTTTCCAGGCCTTGTTCAGCGGCGTACCGTCGGTAATAAGCTCCTGCCACTGCGCGTCGGTGAGCAGTTGGTTGAGCAGGCCGGGGTCCCAGGCGCAGGGCTCGCCGGGGCCGGGCGGGCAGGCGTGCCACATGATGTTCACCACGGCGCCCCTGCGGTACTGCTTACGCGCCTGCTTTATCATCTTCCAGCGGTTGTCGATGTTTTCCTGCTGAAACAAGAAGTCGCCGCTCCACAGCGCCGGGTACTTGCCAGTGGTTTTCCGGATGAAATCCGTCCACTTGGTGGGCTCCGCGTTGGGCTCCTTGTTGTGCTGGCCGGCCAGGGTTTTGGTGCCCGAGATGCTTTGCAGGTAGGGTAGCACCCGAGTGGACTGAGCTGCGGCACTAGTCGTAAAAAAGACCGACGCCCACAGGAAATGCTTGAAAAGGGAAGAAGTCATGCCAGCCAAAAAACAAGAGCGGCCCTCGGATGCGCCGGAGCCGCTCCTGTGCGGTGTGTGAGAGAATGAGAACGACTATTTGCGCAGCATGTACCAATAGGTTTTGGCGCCGCCGAGCTCCTTTTTGCCCCCGTCACCGTTCCAGTCGATGTCGTAGGGCTGCACGTTGAAAGGCATTTTCAGCGAACGTTTGTCGGCGCTGAATTCCAGGGCCACGGTTTTAGTCTGATTAGTGCCGGGATTGAAGGTGATGGTGTTGTCGGCGAAGTTGCGCATCCATGTGCCCTGGTTGCGGGGCAAGCGACGGAACTTGTAGTTGTAGTCAGTAGTGCCGTACATGAAGTTGGCAAACTGCCCGTCGGCCCCAGCCTGGTGGTTATAAGTACCGGTGAGCTTGCCGTCGGCCGTGACACCGGTCACGACAAAAGTGAGGGTGTTATCCAGCTCTTTGCTGGCATCAGGAATGTTGCTGGCTAACGTTTTGATGCCGTTCCAGCCCCAGCTTTCGCCCTCGCCGATGAAGTACTGAAATTGCAGGTTGGTCACCGACCAAGTGCCATCAAGGTCCGAGACATAGTCCCGAATTTCCACCGTCCACGGTCGGGTTTGGCCCGACTGCGAGGTGACGTTGAATGTCCGGGTGCGGTTGGGACCCGAGAGGTCGATGGGCTGTCCCGAGGCGGGGCTAACCTCCGCGTGGTAGGAGGTTTCGATACGTGGGGCCACCTTGGTGAGGTCAGTGCCGGGCACTACGTACACCACCACTTTGCCCATGTCGGCGGTGCGGGTGATTTCGGGTACGCCAACCTGGCCCTGGGGCAGCACGAAGTCAGTAATAGCGCGCTCGTTGCTCACTATGTCTTTGAACGGGTCCTGCTTACAGCCACTCAGGAGGCCGGCAAATGCGCTAGCGCTTAGAAGGGTAATTTTTAGGAATTTCATATTGCTGGTGGGTTTTTGAGAATTGTTATGCGGTCATGCAGAGCATTCTGCGCATCAAGCAGAGACGAAGCATCTCGCGTGCAGTAGTAAATCAATCGAATGGATTGCGTTGCGCACGCGAGATGCTTCGCTGCACTCTGCATGACGGCCTTATTTGACCGGTTCTACAGCAGCGCGTTCAAGTCCACTTCGCGGGTTGGAATGGGGAAGTAGTAGGGGTCGCCGGTGATGGTTTTGCCGTAGCGTTGCACCAGGATTTCCTCCATTTTGTGCGTGCGGCGCAGGTCAAACAGGCGGTTGGCCTCAAAGCACAGTTCCCAAGCCCGTTCCTGAATCACGGCGTCGCGGAAGGCGGTGGCGCTTAGGCCCGGCGTGAGAGGCGCAATGTTGGCGCGGGTGCGAATACGGTTGATGGCGGTGTAGCCGTCGGCAGTAGGGCCACATGCTTCGGCGTAGAGCAGCAGCACGTCGGAGTAACGCAGTACGGGCGTGTTGGCGCTGGTTTGCTCGCCCACCTGCTGGGGGTCGAGATACTTGCGGGTGAAGGGGCGGCTGTAGTCGGTGATGCCCAGCGTGCGGGTCACGTTATTCACCGTTACCGTGTTCGGAATGAGGTCAATTTTGCGCTTGTCGGCCGGGTCGAAGCTGTTGTAGAGCGCGCCTTCGGTGAGGAAGTGGTTGTAGCCCGATTTCACGGGGGTGCCGTCGCTCAGAGTGAACGTGGCCCCGTCGATGTAAGGAATGAACATCAGCGGCAGCTTCGAGTAGTTGCCCTCCGATAGGCCAGTGCGGTCCACAGCCACATCAAAAATATGTTCAGGGCCGTCCTTTTTGGTCACGTCGAAGATGTCCTTCAGGTTAGCAGAGAGGCCATAGCCGGTGGCAGTGAGGGCGCTGTTGGCCATCGTTTTAGCTTCGGAGTAGAGGCCAGTGGCGTCGGTTACAAAATCGTAGCCTGGCGTTCCCGTCTGCTTCCCAGACGCGAGTGTGGCGTCTACTTTGGCAAGCAGGCCCCAGGCGGCGACGCGGTTGGCGCGGCCGTCGCGGCGGGTCAGGTCGGTGAGGGCGATGGCCTGCTTGAGGTCGCTGGTAATCAGGTTGTAGATATCCTGAATGGAAGCCTTGGCCGCATCGGTCTGGCTGAGTGAGGTGACGGGCGCCGTGCGCAACGGCGCGGAGCCAAACAGTCGCACGATGTTGAAGTAGTGCAGCGCCCGAAGGAAGTAGGCCTCACCCACCAGCTCGTTGCGGTTCGCCTCGCTCATGTTGGCTACGTTTGGCACATTGGCAATCACGGCGTTGGCGCGGTTCACGCCGATGTAGGCATAGCGCCAGGTGGTGGTCAGGTCTGCGTTGTCGGCGCGCACAGCCAGGCGGTCGAACTCGAAGTTGCTGGCGCCGGCATCGGGCTTGAGGGTAATGTCCTCGGTGGGCAGCTCGGTGACGGTGATGAAGCCACGCGAGTAGTATTCAATCTCGGGGAGGATGGCGTAGGCGTAGATGAGCGCGGCGTTGGCATCAGCCTCGGTTTTGTAGAAGTTGCCCTGCGATACGAAGCCGTAGGGGTCTTCCTGGAGCGAGCAGCCGGCCGACAGTAGCAGTGCCCCGGCCAGACCTAATTGTTTGAGAAGTTTCATGGTGGGAATGGAAAAGCCGGTGATTAGATGCCAATGTTCAGGCCCACGGAGAAGGCGCGGGGGCGCGGGTACGAGCCAAATTGCTGGCCGTTGGCCGGTACTTCGGGGTCGAAGCCCTTGTGGAATTTGGTGAAAGTGTAGAGGTTGTTGCCGGAGAAGTAAATCCGCAGCGTCTCGACGTGCTTGATGAGGTTGGACTTGAAGTTGTAGCCCAAGGTCACGTTCTGCACGCGCAGGAAAGAGCCGTCGGTCACGAACCAATCGGAGCCGTAATAGGCGCGGTTCGAGTTCACGCTCGGGTAGGCGTTGGTGGGGTTGTCGGGCGTCCAGCGCTGGAGCTGGCCGCTGGGCGAGAACTTGCGGAAGTCGAACACGTCGTTGCCCTGCACGCCGTAGAGTTGGGCCGCCAGGTCGAAGCCCTTGAAGCGCAGGTTGGTGTTGAAGCTGTAGAGGAACTTGGGGTTGGGGTTGCCGATGATGGTGCGGTCGTTGTCGTCCACTTTGCCGTCGCCGTTCAGGTCCACGTATTTCAGTTCGCCGGGCTTGGCCATGTCACCTGTCAGGCCGGTGGCGGCACCTTCGGCGGCGCTCTGAATCACGCCATTGGTTTTGTAGCCGTAGAACACGTTGATGGGCTGGCCCACGATGTAGGCGTTCAGCGGGGCGCGCAGCATTTCGATGCTTGCGCCGTTCCACACAAACTGGTCGGTGCCCATGCTGATGAGCTTGTTGCGGTTCACGGTCAGGTTGCCACCCACGCTCCACTGCACCGCGCCTTTCAGAATCTCGGCGTTCAGGCCCAGCTCCACGCCCTTGTTCTCAATCACGCCGTCGTTCACCCATACCCGGTCGTAGCCCGACGATGGCGTGATGTAAGTCTGACGCAGCAAATCGCGGGTGCGCTTGTAGTAGAAGTCCAGGCTGGCCGTGAAGCGCTGGTTCAAAAAGCCCAGGTCGAGGCCGGCATCAAGCTGCGAGGTGGTTTCCCACTTCAAGTCGGGGTTGGGCACGCCTTCCCAGATTTTGTTGTAGCCGTCGTAGCCGAAGGTGCCCGGTCCGAACCCAGTCTGGAAGTCGCCGCCGGTGTAGTAACGGGCCGAGCCCAGGCGGTCGAGCGTCTGGTAAGGGTTGATGCCCTGGTTGCCGGTCAGGCCGTAGCTCACGCGCAGCTTGGCTTCCGAGATGGTCGGAATGGCTTTGAGGAAAGCCTCTTCCTGCAGCTTCCAAGCCACGGCGGCCGAGGGGAAGAAGGCCCATTTGTTGTTGGCGCCGAACTTCGACGAGCCATCGGCGCGGCCGGTGAAGGTGAACAGGTAGCGGTCGAGCAGCGAGTAGTTGAAGCGGCCGATGTAGGAGTTGAGCTGCGACTTGCTCAGGCCGTTGCTGGTGTACTGGGTTTTGGCGGTGCTCAGGTTCTGGTTGGCCAGCACATCGTTGATGTAGCCCCGGCCTTCGAGATAGGACGTACGCGAGTTGAACGACTGCGTGGTGTAGCCGGCCACCGCGTTGAAGGTGTGAATGCCCACCGACTTGTTGAACGTAAAGTAGTTCTCGTTCAGCAGCTCGTTGCCGTTGTAGTTGTTGATGGTGCCGAACCCGTTGTACAAATACCCGGTGTTCGTCACGTTGCGCGGCTGATAGTTGTCGTCTACCGCATTGCCGAATTTGTCGCTGATTTGGGTGCGGAAATTCAGCCACTTCGTGATGTCCCAGCTCACGTAGAGCGTGCCCAGCACATCGAAGCCCTTGCTGGTGTTGGTCACGTTGTTGGCATACGCAATGGGGTTGCCAAAATCGCGCGGGCCGATGCTGAAATACGTGCCGTCGGGGTTGTAGACGGGGAAAATCGGGTTGCGGTCGGCCGAGAGCCCGCCGCCCGTGCGCTGGGTGTGGGTCAGAATCAGGTTCACGCCGGCGCTCAGGTTGTCGAACAGCTTCTGGTCGAGGTTCAGGCGGCCGTTGTAGCGGTCGTAGGCATTTTTGATGTTTAGGCCTTCCTCACGGTAGTAGTTGCCCGAGATGGAGAATTTGGTGCGCTCGTTGCCGCCGTTGGCCGTCAGCGTGTAGCTCTGCGAGAATGGGTTACGGTATACCAAATCGGGCCAGTAGGTCCGGTAAGGCCACTTCGGCTTGTTAGGGTCGGTGCCCTTCAACTCAGCCACCGAGGGATAGTACGTGCCCAGGTAGGTCTGGCCGGTATAGAGCAGCGGCAGGCCGGCGTTGCCGCGCGCCTCGTTGTCTATGATGGCCACGTCCACCGGGTCCGACCATACGTCCAGCTTCGTGGGTAAGGTCGAAATCGTATTCAGCGTGCTCAGCGTGAGGCTGGTTTTGCCGGCCTTGCCCTTCTTGGTCGTCACCAGAATCACGCCATTGGCGCCCCGCGAACCGTAAATGGCGGCCGAAGAAGCATCCTTCAGCACCTCAATGCTGGCAATGTCGTCGGGGTTAATCTGCTTCAAGTTGCCCGCGTCGCCCCACGGAAAGCCGTCCACCACCAGCAGCGGGCTGTTCGAGCCATTAATCGAGCTTGAACCCCGGATGCGAATGGTAGCGCCCGCGCCCGGCTCGCCAGATGGCACAATAACCTGCACACCCGCCACTTTGCCTTGCAGCAACTGGTCTACGGACGAAGCTGGGGTTTTATTTAACTCACTGCCTTTCAAAGTGCCCACCGAGCCGGTGAGGTCGCTCTTGGCCACCGACCCGTAACCAACCACTACCACTTCATCCAGCTTTTTGGTATCGACCAGCAGGTTGCCATCGATGGTTGTTTTGCCGTTCACGGGTGTTTCCCAGCTCTGGTAGCCCACAAAAGAAAACGTAAGCACCGCATCGGCCGAGGGCACCGTGAGCGAGTACGAACCATCCGACTGCGAGGAGGTGCCCGTGCTCGTGCCCTTCACTAGCACCGTCACGCCCGGCAGGCCGTCGCCGGAGGCGCCGTCGCGTACCACGCCGCGCACCGTCAGTGCCTGCGCCCAGCTCAGCGCCGGCGCCAGCACCGCGCAGAGCCATAAAATGAGTAATTTCTGTCTCATAAAAGTGTGTTCAAAGGGTAAGTAAAAGGTGGGATTTTGAGTGAAGCATTCCGGCAGGTTAGCCTAAAGCAAAGCCCGAAAGAATGGTGGTTACACACTTGGAATGCCTGGCGGGCAGCAACCGGGCAACAAACGTTTCCGGAATTGCATAGACCTCATTATCAGGCCGCTGCGGCACCTGACAACTGGTCTGTTTGGGTAATACAAACTTAATGTATGCTTTCAGCCAGCAATGATACTTTTTTATCAAAGTATTGGCCTATTCAGTAGTTTGCCATCGTTGCCGGGGTTTTAAGGCCCTGGTTAAGCGGTTTTGAGCTGCTGCTCGCTGCGCTCCGGCAGCTCGGAATGGACTAATTGATTTTTACACCGCCGGCTCACTTCGAGGCAGGCGCGAACATTATGGTAGGGGCACTTCCAGAAGCCGACTTTGTCGTGGTCGCGCATGAGCTGGTAGTCGTCGTACACACCCCAGCGCCACTCACCGATTTCAAAATCCAGCAGGTGCTGTTGGGCAAATTGCCAGGCCAGGTACGAGCGCTGCAGCATGGCATCATCGTGGCTCAGCTCGTAGGCGTGCAGAAAGCCCACCATGGCCTCGGCGCTCACCCACCATTCGCGGTGCAGGTCGAGGTGGTGGGTGCGGCGGTCCAGCTCGTGGGGCAGGCTGCCGTCGGGCAGCACGGCAGCGGCGGCGGACTTGGCCAGCCGCTGAGCGGTGGCGTTGGTGCGGGCCAGCAGGGCGGCGTCGCCCAGGACTTCGGCGGCCTCGGGCAGCAGCCAGGCGGCTTCGATGTCGTGGCCGTAGGACACGAGGTCGGCCACCGGCGTCCAGTCGCGGGCAAAAAACAGGCGCAAGTGGCCCGTTTCCGCGTCCACAATGTGCGTTTCGAAAACCTGCAGCAGATGGCGTACCCGCTCGGCTAGCCGCGCTTCGGGCCAAACGTGGTAAAGGTTGGCGTAGGCTTCCAGAATATGCAGGTGCGTATTCATAGTTTTGGGCGCGTTCTGGTCTTTGTCGCTCAGCCGCAAGTCGTCGAGCAGTTCACCGGTTTCGGTGAAAGCTTCGAAGTAGCCGCCCTGCTCGGCATCGTAGCTGTGCCCCTCAATCCACTCAAACAACTCCTGGCTGGCTTGTAGCGCCCGCGGCTCCTGCGTGGCGCGGCAGTATTCGCTCAACCCGTAGATGGCAAAGGCCAGGGCGTACATCTGCTGGCGCGAGTCCTGCGGCTGGCCCTGCGCATTCAGCAGCCAGTACAGTCCGCCGTGCTCATTATTAATGAAATGCGTGAGCAGATATTCGTAGGCGCGGGTAGCAGCATAACGATATTCCACCCGCCCGGTATGCCGGTAAAGGGCCGAAAACGTCCACAAGATGCGGGCGTTCAGGATGCTGCCCTTGCCGGCGGCAGCGTCGACTTGGCCAGCGCTATCCATACGGCCGATGAAGCCGCCCCAACGCTCATCCACGGCTTTGGTCAGCCAGAAATCGGCGATGCGGGCCGCTTCGGCCTCCATGTCCTGCTGGTAGGCGGCCAGCAGGGCCGTCACGTTCGGATTGTCGGACGCACTCATGCTCCCACGCCGTTGTACGACAGCTTCATGCCTGCCTTCGTGTCTTCGGCAAACGCCTGGTTGGCGTCAATCAGCGTGTTGATTTGCCGAACCGAGGCGGCCGAGGAGAACTCATCGGCCGGCGTGTGCAGCACGTAATCGAGCAGCTGCGCCACCGTGGACGTGGCCACGTGCGTGCGGGTGTCCGACGAGGCGTAGTAGATGAAGACCGTGCCGTCGTCGTCCAGAATCCAGCCGTTGCTGAAGGCCACGTTCGACACGTCGCCGACCCGCTCCTCCCCTTCCGGCGCGATGAAGTAGCCGCCGGGCTTCCGCAGCAGCTTGTCGGGCTGGGTTAAATCGGTCAGGAACAGGTACAGCACGTAGCGCAGGCCGGCGGCGGTGTTGCGCACGCCGTGGGCCAGGTGCAGCCAGCCTTTTTCGGTTTTGATGGGCGCGGGGCCCTGGCCGTTTTTGGCCTCGTACACGGTGTGGTACTGCTTGCCGTCCACAATCCACTCGCGGCTCACCACCGCGCTTTCCATCGAGTCGGTCAAACCAAAGCCGATGCCACCGCCCGCCCCGGCCTCAATAAAGCTGTCCTGCGGCCGGGTGTAAAGCGCGTATTTGCCCTGCACGAACTCGGGGTGCAGCACCACGTTGCGCTGCTGGGCCGAGGGGGTTTTCAAGTCCGGCAACCGCTCCCAATTGATGAGGTCGCGGGTGCGGGCAATACCGCACTGCGCCACGGCCGACGACTCGTCGCCGGTCCGGGCCGCTGGGTCCTTGCGCTCGGTGCAAAACAGGCCGTAAACCCACCCGTCTTCGTGCTGGGTTAGGCGCATGTCGTACACGTTGGTGTCAGGCTCGCTGGTTTCGGGCATGGTGATGGGCCGCTCCCAAAACTCGAAGTTGTCGATGCCGTTCGGGCTCTCGGCCACGGCAAAAAACGACTTGCGGTCGAGTCCTTCTACGCGGGCCACCAGCAGGTAGCGTCCTTCGTGCTTGATGGCCCCGGCGTTGAATATCGCGTTGATGCCCAGCCGCTCCATCAAGAAGGGGTTGGTAGCGGGGTTCAAATCGTAGCGCCAGGCCAGCGGGGCGTGCTGCGCCGTGAGTACCGCGTGCTGATACCGGTCGTAGATGCCGTTGCCGAGGGGCTGCTTTTCGTTGGCGCGGCTCAGAAGAGCCGCGTGTTGCGCTTCGAGCGCGTGCTGGCGGTGGCGGAAGTTGTTTCCCATTTGATAAGGCAGGATAAGGATGGTAACGGAAGGGTGGACGAGAGCTATTGCTTGATGAATTTGATGGTTTGCGCCGCGCCCTGGTACTGCGCGCGGAGCAGGTACAGGCCAGCCGGCAAATCGGCTGTAGGCAGGGTTTGAATGGCTTGGCGCACCGTGTAAGCGCTTACTTTTTGCCCCGTGTTGTTGAGCACCGTGAGCTGCGTACCCACCGGCCAATCGGCACCCAGCGCGACGGTCAGCGTGCCAGCGGACGGGTTGGGATAGGCTTGCAGGCTGCCGGCGGCCTTGGCCGAGGCGGTGGACGTTACCAAGCTGCCGTAAGCCTCGAGCTCACGAATGGAATAGCCGTAGACGGTGCCCCGGGCCGTACCCAGCACTTTCACGTAGCGGCCGGTCACATTCAGGTTGGGGTGGTTTTTATGCAGGTCGGTGTTGTTCGTGACGGTCACGGCCGTGGTCCAGTTCACGTTATCGGGCGATACCTGAATCTGGTAATCGCGCCCATAGGCGTTTTCCCACACGATGCTGAAGCGGTTGAGGCGGTAGCTGGCGCCCAGGTCCACCACGATGTTTTGCGGGTCGGCATACACCGACGACCAGCGGGTGGTGCGGTCGCCGTCCACGGCCAGCGCGGCCACGTTGCCCTGCCCCGCTTCGGTGGAGGATACCACCACTGGGCGGTTCAGGCACAGGTTGCCGGCCGAGGGATTGGGCACGCCCCAGCCCGGCATTTCGTCGCGGGTCAGCACGTTGGTAGCGGTGTAGAGCGAGAATAAGTTGGCCGAGCTGTTCTGCGAAAACACGAGGTCGGACCAGCCTAGGAAGTACGTCCACTGCGGCTGGGCGCGCAGGGCGGCGGCCGTGGGCAGCACGCCGGTTTCGCCAATGGCAATGGGCTTGCCGGCGGCGATGCCCAGCATGGCGTTGTACTTGGCCTGAGTCAGGCCGTCACCATTGTAGAAATCCAGCGAAGCCACGTCGAAGTAGCTGGTGCCGGGGCTGTAGGAATTCACGTCGCTCGGCAGCGTAGGAAAATCCTGGATGTTCCAGACCCAGACAATGTTGTTCAGCCCGCGCGTGACTTGCAGGTAGTCGTGAGTAATCTGGTAGAGCTTGGCCGAGCCGGTGGGCCCAGGCCGGCCGCCCCACCAGAAGGCAGCCTGGTTGGTTTCGTGCAAGGGGCGGAAGGCCACTTCCACGCCCCGGCTTTGCAGGTACTGGAAATAGGGCACCAGCTCGTCGAGCCAGGCCTTCCAGCGGTTGTTGAGCACGGTGCCGTTGGTGGTCAAATCGGCCCAGTCGGCGTTCGACATGGTGCTCATCACCCCGCTGCTAAAGGTGCAAGGCGACACATTCTGGGCCGGATTGCAGGCGTGCCAGGTCAGCGTGACCATCGCGCCGCGCTGCCACTGCTTCTCGGCCTCGTAAATCATCTGCCACCGGTCTGCGTAGTTGCTGAATAGGAAATCGCCGCCCCAGAGGCCCGCCACTTTGCCGGTCACAAACTCCAACTGGTCAGTATAATAAGTCGGCGAATTCAGCGGCTCTTTATTATGAATGCCGCCAATGGTAGACGTGCCCCGAATGCTATATAGATAGTTGAGCGAAGTGAAACTCGTTTGCGCCACGCCAATGCCCGGCAACAGCACGGCGAAGCCTAGCGCAGACCGCCGCAATTGCTGGCCGCAAGCTGATACTATATTTCGTAGCGAGAATGGCATAATGGGTGGGATTGAAATGGATGCAGGAAAACGTCTTCAAATTTCGCCTTCGGGTAGACCGGTGCAGTAATGGTTTTTTACCGTTCTGTGGTACTGATTTGGCGGTTATACCCCATTGGTCAGCCGTCATGCAGCGCGCAGCGCAGCATCTCGCGTGGGGTAGTAGTTCCTCCTTGCGATTGATTTAGTGGTGGCACGCGAGATGCTGCGCTGCGCGCTGCATGACGGTCACTTAATCATCCCCCAACCGCTCCCACCACGTCTTTTTCAGCACCGCGCCCACAATCACCAGGATCATCACCGTCACAAGCAGCGGCAGGTGCTGCGAGAGCAGCAGGTACATGGGCAGGATGGTGAGGCAGAGCTGCGCGATAATGCCCAGCACGATGTTGAACATGTTGCGCCCGAAGTTGCGGTTGGGCTGGAAGCTGGGGTCTTCGGCCTGCACGGCGGCCAGCACCGGGCCCCAGAAGCCCCAGGGCCGCACCGTTTTGTAGAAGGTGTGCAGCACAGCCGGCTCCGTGGGCGGGGCCAGGTAGGTACCAATGACCGAGCCGGCGAGCGAGATGCCGAACAGCAGCGGAAACCAGTACAGCAGGTTGCCGGCCGGAATTAGCACCCCGAAAATCATGGCCGCCACGATGCCCGTGAGCATTCCCACGAAAAAACCCGTGGCATTGAAGCGCCACCAGTGCCATTTTAGCACGTTGGAGGCCACGTAACCGCCGTAGAGCGCCGACACAATGAACTGCAGCACCGTGTTCACGTCTTTGGCGATGAAGCCCAGCGCCACGCCCACGGTCACCACCACCACGCCCACCAGGTAGTTCATCGAAATGATGCGGCTGGTGCTGGCGCGCGGGTTAATGTACTTGAGGTAGATGTCGTTGACCACGTAGGCCTGCGCCGCGTTCACCGTGCCGCTGAAGGTGCCCATGAAGGCTCCGAGCAGGCCGGTGAGCACCAGGCCCATCAGCCCCACGGGCAGGAAGTTGTTGATGGTGAGCGGTAGGATGCGCTCGAAGTCGATGGTTCCGTCGGGCGCTTTCAGGTTCATCTGCTGGTAGTAGAGCAGGCCCAGGATGGTGAGGCCAATGATGAGCGAGTAGCGAATGGGCAGCAGGATGATGGATACGAAGCCGCTCATTTTGCTGGCGTCTTCGGGCGAGCGGGTGCTCAGGATTTTCTGCATGTCGTAGTTCGGCGCGGGGCCGGCCAGTGAGGCAAACACGCCCTTGAAGGCCATCATCATGAAGAACACGCCGAACAGCGAGTAGCCGTCGCTGGAAATCTTGCTGTTAACCTCCGGGATGATACGCTGCCAATTGAGCCCCAGCCGCCAGCCGAAAAAGGGATTGAACCAGCCCTCGGGCACGGCCAGCACCTTGCCCTGCAAATTGACGTAGGCAATGCCGGCAATGGCCACGCAGGCCACCGTCATGATGGCGTACTTAATCATGTCGCCGAGCACGATGCTGTGCATACCGCCCACGATGGAGTAAAACATCGCAAAGAGCGTAAACACAATGCCGTACACGTGTGGCACGTACTGCGGGGCCACGTCGAACGGCACGTAGCCCTTCACCAATTCCCAAGGGATAAAAATCTCCATGAACTTGCCCAGTCCCACAAAGCCATAAGCTAGGAAACCCAGGCAGCTCAGCAGCGCAAACGCGATGACGACCTGGTGCGAGGCCCACACGCCCGGCCCCTTCTGCCCGAAGCGGGTGGCCAACCACTCGGCCCCGGTGCTGGCCCCCGAGCGGCGCAGCCAGCGCGAGAGGTACATCATCAGAAACACCTGGTTGAACACCGGCCACAGCCACGGAATCCAGATGGATTTCATGCCATACACGAAGCACAGGCTCACCATCCACATCGTGCCACTGATGTCGAACATGTCGGAGGCGTCGCTCAGGCCCAGCTTGTACCAAGGCAGCGTGCGGCCGCCGAGCATGTAGCTGTCCTTGTCGAGGCTGGCCTTTTTGCGGTAGTAGAGGCCGATGAACACCGTGGCCAGCAGGTAGGCTACGATGATGAGGATATCGAGTAAGTGAAGCCGCATGGGGTGCTGGGTGGGAATGGCTACCAGTGCCTTAGAAGAGGGCGAAATACGATAGCCGACGGGAGGAATAACTATTGGCAAAAGTATCCGCAGTCGCAGCCGCCAGAGTAATGCTATTTTATCATTCTCTTGACCAAAGCGCACCAACGCTGTCTTTAGCGGCTGCTTTTTGTTGCTAATCTGGCTCTAAAGGCTACTTTCGCTTCGTCATCCTGACACCATACGCAGATACTATCTTATCCAAAATCCCACCCACCTGGCACCATCATGCAGCAGAATATCATGCGGGAGATTACCCCGCTCACGCAGAACGATTGTTTCATGCTCTTCTCGCGGGTGAAAAAGGAGTTCTCCTTTCCGCTGCACTGCCACGAGGAATTTGAGCTGAACCTAATTCTGAACGCGCCCGGCGCCAAGCGCATCGTGGGCGACCACGTCGAGGTCATCGAGGACCTAGAGCTGGTGCTCATCGGCTCCAACCTGAACCACGCCTGGTTTACGCACCAATGCGTGAGCGAGGAGATTCAGGAGTTCACCATCCAGTTTCACAAGGACCTGCTGGACGAGAAGTTTCTGCGCCGCAACCAGCTCAGCTTCGTGCAGAAGATGCTGGAAAATGCCCAGCGCGGCATCCTCTTCTCCCGCGAAGCCACCACCCAAATCCGCGACCGGATTCTCGGCCTGGAGCACAAAGTCGGCTTCGACTCGGTGCTGGAGTTGCTCTCCATCCTGCACGACTTATCTACCTCGCGCAACATGCGCGTGCTCTCCGATTCGTCCTTCACCGCCGAGCGCCCGCAGGCCAGCAGCCGCCGCATCGAGAAGGTATTTGAGTACCTGAACACTTACTACAGCCGCCCCATCACGCTGGCCGAAGTAGCCAAAATCGCCAACATGCCGGAGGTGTCCTTCAGCCGCTTCATCAAGAAGCGCACCGGCACCACGTTCATCGACAGCCTCAACGAAATCCGCCTCGGCCACGCCTCCCGCATGCTCATTGACACCACCCACAGCGTAGCCGAAGTAGCCTACAAATGCGGCTTTAACAACATCTCCAACTTCAACCGCATTTTCAAGAAGCGGAAGAAGTGCACCCCCAAGGAGTTCCGGCAGAGCTTTTCGGGGACGCGACTGTTCATCTAATAATTGGCCGTCGTGCCTCGTCTGCGCTCGGCATGACGGCCAAACAACCCAAAACCAACTTATTACACCGTCATTATTTCCAGATTTTATCCTTCTCTGATTCTATTTTAACCATCTGCTTGCCCGGCCGATTTTTCTATTTTCCTTAGTGCCGTTGCTTCCCAATGCCCGCCCGCTGCGACAGCTGTTAGCGGACCTACAGCGGGGCCGTAACTAAAAAATCCGGAGCTGCAAGCGCTCCACTTTGAGGGCCTTGGCTCACAACTGCTTCGTGGCTTTTAACGAGCCACCACCTTGTTCCTGAATGCCTTTCTCCCTTGCTTTTGCAGGGATTGAAAGCTCTTGCTTTTCGCCGTCGGCTTCGTCTGGCTGGTCGAATGCTTCCGCACGTCCACTATACACCAAATCCCACCCTCTGATGAAGATTACTACGCGTATTCTGGCCGTGTGCGCCAGCTTGTTGTACTGCTCGGTCGCTACGGCCCAAACCAGCTACAAAAGCCTCAATTACCTCTACGGCATCTCGGGCACCAAAACGGCTTCCGGCATGCACAACCGCGAGCCCAACTCAGCCCCGGCTACTTGGACCAACCAGATAAATACCACCACCGGCAAGTACCCCGCGCTGTGGAGCGGCGACTTCCTGTTTGCCAGCGCCGACGTGGCCAACCGCCAGACGATGATTAACGAAGCCAAGGCCCAGTGGGCCACGGGCGCGCTGGTGAACATCATGTTCCACGCCTGCCCGCCCACCCAGGCCGAGCCCTGTGCCTGGGAAGGCGGCGTGAAAAGCAGCCTCACCAACGCGCAGTGGACCGAGCTGATTACCAACGGCACCACGCTCAACAACAACTGGAAAGCCCGGCTCGACGTGATTGCAGGCTACCTGCAAGACCTGAAAAACAACGGCGTGGAAGTGTACTTTCGGCCGCTGCACGAAATGAACCAGGGCATCTTCTGGTGGGCCGGGCGGCCGGGGGCCAACGGTACGGCGAAGTTATTCCAGATTACCCACGACTACCTGCGCAATACCAAGGGCCTGACCAACCTCATCTGGGTGTGGGACTTGCAGGATTTCAGCAGCCTGTCGTCGGACCTGACGAACTACAACCCGGGCAGCAGCTACTGGGACATCCTGGCCATGGACATGTACTACTCCGACGGCCAGGGCTACACCACGGCCAAGTACAACGCGATGGTAAATGCCGCAGGCAGCAAGCCCATTGCCATCGGCGAATGCGAGGTGCTGCCGTCGCCGTCGCTACTTACCTCGCAGCCGAAATGGGGCTTCTTTATGGGCTGGTCGGAGCTGGTATATAACTCGAACTCCACCGCCAATATTCAAAATACCTTCTGGGCCAGCAATGTGGTGGTCCGCGACGAGATGCCGGGCTGGAATGCACCCAACATCGCCTACCAGCGCCCGGTTACCGTCACGTCCACCTACAACAGCACCAACACCGCCGCCAAAGCCGTGGATGCCAACGGCACCACCCGCTGGGAAAGCGCCTACGCCAACAACCAATCCATCTACGTGGATTTGGGCGCGACTTACAACATCAACCGCGTACGGCTGGCCTGGGAAGCGGCCTACGCGCAGGATTACCAGGTGCAGGTATCCACGAACGGCACTACCTGGACGACCATCAAGGACGTGTGGGGCAAAAATTCCGCCGCTGCCGACGACCACGCCGGCCTGAACGCCAACGCCCGCTACGTGAAGGTGTACTGCATCAACCGAGCCACCACCTACGGTTTCTCGCTGTACGAATTCGAGGTGTATGGCACCGCTACCGGATCCCGAACCGCCTTGGCGGCTAATAACGCAAAAGATATGCGGGCCGGTGAAGTACTTGTGTTTCCTAATCCGGCCAGCAGCAAAGTGACCGTACAATTGGGCCAATATGGTGCGGCCGGCAGCCTACTTACGCTCAGCAACGGACAAGGCAAAACGCTATTCAGCGAATCGGTGCAGGGAGCCGAACATACGCTGGACTTGGCCCGCTATCCGGCCGGCCTCTACCTGCTCACGCTGTCGAATGAGTCGGGACGAGTGACACGCAAAATCACAAAGGAATAGCGCCAGCCAAGCACTCATGAAAAAACTTCTATTCCTCCCCTTAAGCCTACTGCTGCTGACTTCGACGCGGGCGCAGACGGTACGCTCCATCCTGGCTGATTTTGGCCCCAACGATGGCACCAACGGAAATATTACGCCCAGCCCCGATGCCAACGGCAATTACTGGAATAACATCCTGAACCTGACCGGCGTAGCCGACACCTTCCGGCTGGTCGATAAATCCAACCAGCCCACTGGCGTCAAGCTGAAAGTGGGAGCCAACTTCCAGACCAACGGCATCCTCAATGGCGGCTTGCTGGCCCCCAGCGCTGCACTGCTGGGCGAATACGCCATTGCCACGGCCACACAGGACTACTTCTTTCTGCAAACGGCCGCCACGCTGCGTATCAGCGGCCTCGACCGCAGCAAGCGCTACGTGTTCCACCTTTTCGGCAGCCGCGAGCTATCCACAGAAGTAAGGACTACGCAATACCGCTTCACCGCCAGCAATGTATCGAGCGTGAGCCTGACCACCAGCGGCCCCAACGTGGGCGCCAACGGCTACGCGGGTAATAACAACACCCTGGCTCATTCCGATACGCTCACGGCCGATGCCAACGGCGTTATCAGCTTGGAAGTAAGCCGTACGGCCGGCACCTATGCCTTCCTCAACCTACTGCGGCTCGATATCATCACCGGCCGCAGCACGCCGGCTGTCAACTACGCCTTCCAGAATCCAGGCTTCGAACTGGGCAATCTGAATTTCTGGACGACGGTAGCGCAAGGCACAGGCGCCGCGGTCAGTATTAATGCGACCACGCGGCACGCCGGCAGCTACGCGGCCCAACTCACGGGCGGCAGCCTGGGGTTGGAGCAGCAAATCAGCTACCGTAATACCACGGGCGCCACCAACTATAAGCTGAGCGGCTACTTCTACAACCCGACCGCCAGCGCGTTGCGCGGTAGCCAGGCCGCGCATTTGGAGTTACTCTACTACAACAGCAGTGGAGCGTTGCTAAGTCGATTCAAGTCAGATTCGCTGGTGGCCACATCAGCCACCAACGTTTGGACGAAGCTGGAAGCGGTAGGCGCCATTCCAGCAGGCACGGCTTTCGTGAAGGGCAAGGCCGTGTGGCGCAACGCCGCCGGGGCGGCCGGCAGCGTGTATTTCGACGATTTGCTACTCGAAAACTACGTGCCCCAGAATCCGCTTAAGCTGGTGTATATGGGTTCATCGGTGCCCTACGGCCAGGGCGCTACCAATAACTACGGCTACACAGCCATGTACTCGGCGCTGCTGGCCCAGCGGGCCACCGCCGGCACCGGCCAGCCCTGGGTCACGGCCAACATCAGTGTGCCCGGCAACAATACGGTGGACGTGCTCAACCGCTTCGATGCCGACCTGCTGCCGCAGGGAGGCAAGTACGTGGTGTTTGCCCTGGCCCTCGGCAACGAAGGCATTCTTACTGGCGGCCAGCCCATTTTCAACCAATTCCGCACCAATCTCCTCCAGCTCATTCAGCGGGCGCGGGCCAATGGCATGGTCCCCATCATCACCAACGGCTACACCCGCAACGACTACGGCCCCACCGAGTACGCCTACACCCGCCAAATGAACGCGCTGATTCATGGCTGGAACGTACCTAGCGTGAACCTGCTCGGAGCGGTAGACGACGGTACCGGCCGCTGGGCCTCCAGTTACTGGACCGATGCGCTGCACCCTAATGACCGGGGGCACGCCGAATTGGCCCGGACGCTGGTACCTTCCCTCTTCGATGCTTTGAACACCAATAAGCCGCAGCCGACCCGCCGCACTAGCAACGGCATCACGCTCACCAACACCGCCAGCACGCCCACCATTCTCATCCGGCTGGTGCCTGAAGACGTGGTACATCCGTTCACGACTGCTATCCGCTTCAAAACCAGCACGAGTGGTCAGTTGGTTGAAATCCGTGACAGCGCGGGGCTGGCCGCCGGCACCCTAAGCGTCGGCCCCGGCGGCGTGGTCGTGTACCAATCGGCCAAAGGCCGCACCATCACGGGCACCGTGCCCGTCGCCAATAACCGCTGGCATAAGCTGGTGCTCACCCACTACTACGCCCGCGGAGCTACTATGCTCTACGTCGACAGCGTACGGGAGGGCACCGTATCAGAGCGTCTGCGCCCCACCCGATTCGACCTCGGGGGCAGCGCGTCGCCGGCCCGCGTGCAGTACCGCGATTTGTTCTTCTACCGCTCAGGTATGAACCAAGATGAAGTGCTAGCCATGGCCGCCGATTCTTTGCTGAAATCAAGCCTAGAAATCTACGCTCCCCTCGATGGTCGCCGCGTTGCCACCCCAGATTCGCTTGCCAATTTGGCCCAGAGCCTGAATACGCTGGCACGAATTAGCAGCCCATTGGCCACACGCGAGAATGCTGTTGCCAAGCAAATAAGCCTTTACCCCTCCCCTACAGCTGGCGATGTCCGCATTGATGCACCTCAGGAACTTCACGAAGCAGTAGTGAAAGTGTATGACTTGACTGGTCGAGTTGTGCTGACTACGCGGCTCAGAAACGGCCGTTTTAGCATAGCTCAGCTACCGGTAGGTGTGTATTCCGTGGCTTTTGCAGCTAATGGACAAGTATTATATATGCGCTTGATAAAGCAGGAGTTCTAATCAATTCTCAACCCCTACTTAAATTCTAAAACTGAACCGGCCAGCCGCCTAGTGGTGGGAACAGCAAATCGGCTGGCCGGGGAAGTTTTCTCTCTATTCAAGGCTTATATAACAATTGTTATTTAGCTGAAAGGGAATTGCGGAACAGGTAAATAAAAGTTAGGTTAACCCCATCTGGCTAGGAAGTGTTAACAGTAGGTATTAATTTGTGGCATGGATTATCTGCTCACAGACGCGCAGTGGGCCCGCATCGCGC
>NZ_BAAGWC010000016.1:0-104945 GCF_054780555.1 Hymenobacter daeguensis | reverse complement strand
CCGGCTGGCGGGCCGGCGCTGCCGCCACACCGGCCCGGCCACCGCCCCGGCCAGCAGGGCCAGCAGCACTGCCCGCAACAGTAGCAGCCACAGCTGCTCCGGCTGCAGGCTGCGCAGGCGGCGGTTGGCCCCGGTGGCCAGCCAGCGCAGGCTGCCCACGGCCACCTCGCGGCCGGGCCGCCGGTTCCAGAGATGAATGGCCACCGGCACCAGCAGGCCCGTGAGGGCCCAGAAAGCAGCAGGATGTAAGAAGCTAACCATGCGGGACGAGCGTCAAAGGGTGAGGTTGCGTCGCCTGATAAACTCGCGCATGGCCCCGTCCAGGGGGTGCGAGGTGTCCAGCAGGTGGTAGTCGAAGCTGCTGCGGCGGGCAGTTTGGGCCGTTTCGCGCAGCCAGCTCTGGAGCTTCAGTTGATAGGCTGCCCG
The DNA here is from genome assembly GCF_054780555.1 of Hymenobacter daeguensis. Taxonomy (NCBI): domain Bacteria; kingdom Pseudomonadati; phylum Bacteroidota; class Cytophagia; order Cytophagales; family Hymenobacteraceae; genus Hymenobacter; species Hymenobacter daeguensis. The sequence goes on along the minus strand of NZ_BAAGWC010000016.1, from coordinate 104,519 downwards.
TTGCTGGCCGGCGTCGATTTGCAGCGTCTGGCCCGTTTCCAAATCCCGGAACGTAACCGCGCCCTGGTAGGTGAAGGCCAGCTCGTTGTGGGCCATCAGGTGCAGCAGCAGCACGTCGCCGCTGGTAGCGCGCAGGCGGGTAAGCAGGGTGTTGATTTCGGTGCCATCTTCGTATAGGTCGCTCACACAAACCGTGAGGGAGCGCTGCCGGCGGGCCGTGAGGGGAGCCAGCGTTTCGGCGGCCGGAAAGCGGCCGGCGGCGGCGGCCGTTTCCAGGGCGTGGCAGAGGCGCGGCAGCTGGCGGGCATCGGCCCGGGGCGGCAGGTGCTGCAAGCCGGCCGGGCTAAGCACGGTAAGGCCCACGGCATCGCCCTGCCGGGTGGCCAGATAGGCCAGCGCGGCCAGCAGCAGCCGGGCGTAGTCGAGCTTGGTGAGGCCGTTGTCGTCGCGGTGGTTCATGCTGGCGCTGGCATCCAGCAGCAGGTGCACCGTCTGGCTGGTGTCGATTTCCGACTCGCGCAGGTAGTAGCGGTCCGAGCGGGCGGCCAGGCGCCAGTCGAGGCGGCGCAGGTCGTCGCCGGGCTGGTAGGGCCGGTACTGGCTGAACTCCATGCCCGCGCCGTGCCGCCGGCTGGCGTGCGCGCCGTTGAGGAAGCCCTCGGCCGCCTGCCGGGCGGCCAGCGAGAGGTTTTTCAGGCCGTGCAGGAGTTCGGGGGTGAGCATGAGTTGTAGCGCGAACTTTCAGTCCGCGAATCGAACGATTTGAGCAGGATTATAACACTCGCGGACTAAAAGTCCGCGCTACACTGCCACTGCTTTCAGCAATTCCGCCACGGCATCATCGGGCGTGAGGTTTTCTGCTTCGGCGTTGAAATTCAGCAGCACCCGATGCCGCAGTACCGGCGGGGCCAGCGTCCGGACATCCTCCAGCGTGGCGGCGAAGCGGCCGTGCAGCAGCGCCCGCGCCTTGGCGCAAAGGATAAGCGCCTGCCCGGCCCGCGGCCCCGCGCCCCAGCGCCCGTAGTCCCTGATGAATTTCACCTCCGACGTGGCCGGCCGCGTGGCCCGCACCAGCCGGTTCACGAAGTCCATCAAATCCGGGCTCAGGCTCACCTGCCGCACCAGCGCCTGCAGCGCCCGGATGTCGGCCCCGCCCAGCACGGGCTGCACGGTTTGGCCGGCGGTGCCGGTGGTGCCGCGCAGCACCGCCAGCTCCTCCTGCTCGGTAGGGTAGCCGATGCGTACGTAGAGCAGAAACCGGTCGAGCTGGGCCTCGGGCAGGGGATAGGTGCCGCTTTGCTCAATCGGGTTCTGGGTGGCCAGCAGGAAGAAGGGCCGGGGCAGCGCGTGCTCCTGCCCGGCGTAGGTGACGTGGCCTTCCTGCATGGCTTCGAGCAGGGCGGCCTGGGTTTTGGGCGGCGTGCGGTTGATTTCATCGGCCAGCACCAGACTAGCGAAGATGGGCCCCGGCTTGAAGACGAACGAGCGCCGGCCGGTGCCGTGGTCCTCCTCCAGCACTTCGGTGCCCAGAATGTCCGTCGGCATCAGGTCGGGCGTGAACTGGATGCGGCGGAAGGGCAAATCCGTTGCGGCGGCCAGGGTGCGCACCAGCAGCGTTTTGGCCAGGCCGGGCACGCCTTCGAGCAGGGCGTGCCCGCCGGCCAGCAGGGCCACCAGCACTTCATCGAGCACCGTTGCCTGGCCCACGATGACCTTGGCGATTTCGGCCTTGAGCACGGGCAGCCTGGCGAGCAGCGTGTTTACTTCTTGTTCGGTCATTCGGATTGTCGGGAGGAAATAAGAACGTCATGCCGGGCGCCGCCGAGGCATCTCGCGTCTGGCAGTAATTATTTTTTAGATATTAATACTTTGATTAGTAACGGATTGTGTCATGCCCCGGCGGCGTTCGGTATGACGTTTTTTGGAAATCACGTCAGGGCATAAAGCAGAATATTCACCCCAAACTTGGTATTGTCTTCGGCCAGGAAGCGCTTGTTGCGAAAGTCGTAGTCCCATTCGCAGCCGTAGTCTTTGTTGGAGTACAGCACGCCAATGCGGCCCTTTATCTCGATGGCTTTCAGGTAGTCGTGCACCAGGTCGTCGCCCCAGCCGTTGAGCTCGAAGCCGGTGTTGGGCGGGCCGTCTTTGAAAGTGAAAAACTGGGAGTAGATGGGGTGGGTTTTGGGGATTTTCCTGAGCGCCCCCGCGCCGAAGCACTGCCGCATCTGCTCTTCGAAGGAACGGGCAAAGAGCCCGTCGATATCGTGGTTGCAGTCGTCCACAAACACGAAGCCGCCGTTGCGCACGTACTGGATAAAGTTCTGCTTTTCAGCGCCCGAAAACTGCACCAGCCGGTGCCCGCTCAGGTAGCAGAAGGGGTAGTTGAACAGCTCCGGGCTGTCCAGGGCCACCACTTTTTCCTTGGGCTCGACGGGTACTTTGGTGTATTGCACCAGCGAATGCAGCAGGTTGGCGGGCATCCGCTCGTCCACCGCGTCCCAGTCGCCGGAATGGTAGCTCAGGCGCACGAAAGTGAAAGGAGCAGCGGGCACGGCAGTAGGGACGGAGGCGTAAAAGACGAAGAGAATAAACCGGACTTCCGCGCGATAGTCGGACCAGGAATAATTGCGTTGCTTCCGGCGTTGGCTGATTGGCCGCAAGTCAGGCCAAATCTATCGACCAAACCCGCAACCTTTTGCCCAGCCCAGGCGGTATTAACCCCCGCCGGGGCCGGCGGCCCGCGGCCGAAGCTACTGCCGGAACAGCAGAAATTGTGCGTCCATTTCCATCATCCTATTGCTATTCACTGCTATGAAAAAGCTGCTTTTTATCGGTTTCCTGAGTTTGTTCTTCACGCCGCTGGCCCGGGCCCAGTTCGGCATCAAAGGTGGCCTGAACGTGGCCGAGATGACCGGGCAGGACGGCGCAAGCGCCTCGTATAAGCCGTTTTACCACGTCGGGATTTTCTATCAGGCCGACCTTCTCGGCCCGCTTTCCATCCAGCCCGAAATCCAGTACTCGCTGCAGGGCGGCAACCTGAAATCGGCCTTCACCGACTACGACAGCCAACTGCACTACCTCACCGTGCCCATCCTGGCCAAGCTCACCGTGGGGCCCGTGTTTCTGGAGGCCGGGCCGCAGTTTGGCGTGCTGCTCAGCGCCAGCCAGTCGGGCAAATACCAGGTCGGCTTCACCGCCGACGGCATGCCGGCCTACGGCAACGAGTCGCGCCCGGCCACCAGCCAGTTCAAGCGCGGCGACTTCAGCGTGGTGGGTGGCGTGGGCCTCAGGCTGGCCAGCAATTTCTCCCTCGGCGGCCGGCTGGTGGCGGGCCTCAACGACATCAACGACGCCAAAAACCTGACCGGCATCAACGACCCGCGCCTGCAAAACCGCGTTTTTCAGGTATATGCGGCATTTCAATTTGGCGGGAAGAAGTAAACACCAGCTGTCATCCTGAGCGCAGCAAAGGACCTTTTTACGTTAGGGCAAGAAAGCTTCAGACGTAAGAAGGTCCTTCGCTGCGCTCAGGATAACAGGCAACTCAGGATGACAGACGAATGCTAAATCGCATCGGATAAGCTGGTAAACGTAAAGTCCCTGATTTTCAGCGGCGGCACCAGGCAGCCGGCCAGGCGCTGGGGCCGGCCGATGGCCTCGATGTTGTTGAGCATGATGATGGGGCTTTCGTTGAAGCGCAGGTTCTTGATGGGGAATTTGATGACGCCGTTCTCGATGTAGAACGTGCCGTCGCGCGTCAGGCCGGTGTAGAGCAGCGTCTGCGGGTCAACCTCGCGGATGTACCACAGGCGCGTGACGAGGATGCCCTTGGCTGTGCTTTTGATGAGCTCGGCCGTGCTTTGCGTGCCGCCCGCCATGATGAAGCCGTTGGGGTAGGCCGTGGCCGGCACCTTGCTTTTCTCGGCCCAGAAGCGGGTATAAAACAGGTCCTTCACCACGCCTTTCTCAATCCAGGTCTGGCGTTTGGTGGGCAGGCCGTCGCCGTCGAAGGCATTGCCGGGCACCTCGGCGTTCATGGGGTCGGAGTAGATGGTAACCCGCTCATCGAACAGCTTTTCGCCCTTGCGGTTGCCGCCGCCTTTCTTGCTCAGGAAGCTGCGGCCTTCGTCGGCCTCGCGGGCACCCATGCCATAGATGAGCCCGCCCAGCAGCGACAAATCGCCGCCGTCCATCAGCGCGGCCGGCTCCAGAATCACGGTGTACTTGCCGGGCTCAATGGCCTTGGCATTCACCGAGCTGAGGGCTTTGTCGGCGGCGCGCTGGGTGAGGCCTTTGGCGTTGAGCCTGGCGGGGTCCGTCACGTCGGCAATGGCGTAGCCGGAGCCTTTGCCATCGGCCGTGCGCACCGTCACCGAGAAGTCGGTATTGGTGGACTGCTGGTAGGCTTCGAGGCCCCTGGAGTTGCGCTTGGCCACGAAGCGGGTGCCGCCATCGAGGAAGCCGGCGGCGGTGAGGTTCTTGGCCGCGCACAGGTTCATGCTGTCGGCGGCGGCCTGGGCGCGGGTGGCGGCCGTGAGCAGCGTAGTGGCCGTGGAGGGCGGGTTCAGGTACGTCTGCGGGCCGATAAACGGCACGTACTCGGGGCTTTCGGGCGCGAGGCGGGCAATTTCCTCGGCCCGCTGCACGCAGCGCTTCAGGGTGTCGTCGTCGAACTCGTTGCAGGTGGCAATGCCGCTGCGCTTGCCGAAGCGCGACTCCACGGCCAGCGACACAGAGTCCTGCGCGCCGGCCGTGCTCACGCTGTTGCGGGCGTAGCGGATGTTGCCGGTGGTGCGGCCGCGCAGGGAGGCTTCGCACTCGTCGGCGGTGCTGTAAGTGAGGACTTTCTTGAGTAAAGCCTGAGCTTCGTCTTTGGAGAGGATAGCCATGTTTTTAAATGTGGAAATTTGCAGAATGGGAAAAGGTGAAAATTCAGGCGGTGTTGGCTTTGCTGGATATGATGATGCGGGCTAATAGGCGGCGGACACTCAGCAGCGTATCGTTGAGGGATGTGTGCGGCGTGGGGTAATTAGGGGCATGGGTGCAGAGCTGCAGCCAGTAATCGGTTTCCTCGGCCTCCTTGGCGGCGATTTTGCATTTGTGTACAAAGTCAGCGCGGCTTTCGGCGTGCTGGGCTTCGCGCACATTGGCTCCGATTGAAGTGCCGCAACGTAGCAACTGGCGAGCCACGACGTAGCGACGAGCGGCTTCTAGTTCTTCTACATAGGCCAGCACTGCCAGCGCTAACTCAAAGGAGAGCCTCACGACTGGATTATCAGGTTTCGCACCGTTCCCGTTCCCGTTTGCGTTTGAGTCTACTCCTGCTACCATTTCCACATTTTTCACATCAATCGTATTTCCACATTTCCTACACCTTCCGCGCCGTGTTGATGACATTCACGCCGTTGAACCGCGTGGTGGCCGAGCCGTGGCTCACCGACGACACCTGCGCCGGCTGGCCCTTGCCGTCGAAGAAGGTGCCGAACAGGCGGTAGTCCGAGGCATCGCACGAGCCCTGGCATGCACCCCAGAACTCCTGGGTGTTCGACTGGTAGGCCACGTCTTCCAGCGGCTCCGTGATTTTGCCTTTCTCGATGGCGAAAAACAGCTGCCCGCCAAACTGGAAGTTGTAGCGCTGCTGGTCGATGCTGAACGAGCCGGCGCCGGCAATGTAAATGCCCTTTTCCACGCCTTTCACCATCTCGTCGGGGCTCATTTTGGCGGTGCCGGGGCGCAGGCTCACGTTGGGCATGCGCTGGAACTGCACGTCTTCCCAGCCTTGCGCGTAGGCGCAGCCGTCCGACTCCTTCTGGCCCACGATGTGCGCCTGGTCCCTGATTTTCTGGTAGTTCACCAGCTTGCCTTCCTTGATGAGGTCCCACTCGCGGGTTTTCACGCCCTCGTCGTCGTAGCCCACGTTGCCCACCGAGCCCGGCTGCAGCTTGTCGGCCACAATGTTCACGGCCTTCGAGCCGTAGGGCAGGTTTTTGGCCTTCCACTCCAAAGTGGCGAAGCTGGTGCCGGCAAAATTGGCCTCGTAGCCCAGCACGCGGTCGAGCTCGGTGGGGTGGCCCACGCTTTCGTGAATGGTCAGCCCCAGGTGGCCGGGGTCGAGCACGAGGTCGTACTTGCCGGGCGTGACGGATTTCATCGTCAGCTTGGCTTTGGCCTGCCGGCCGGCCAGCGCCGCATCGGCCAGGATGTCGTAGCGCAGCTTATAGCCCACGGTGTCGGTGCCCTGCGGGCCGCGCACCTGCTCGGCGACGCTGGGCGTGAGGTACTCGTAGCCCAGGCCCACCGGCGCGCTCAGCGACTCGCGCGAGCGAAACTTGCCGGTCTTGGTATCCACCGCCGTGGCCGAAAACGTGGGCCACAGCCGGTGAATGTCCTGGTCGATGTAGGAGCCGTCGGTGCTGGCAAAATACTTCTGCTCGTTCACCTGAAACAGGCCCGAGTTCACGTAGTTAGCCCCTGCATCGAGGGCAGCGGCGTTAGCGGCCAGCAGCAAATCCACTTTCTGCTTGATGGGCACCTCAAAAGCGCTTTGCTGGATGGGGGTTTTCCAGCTCACCTCGCCGTAGCCCTGCTGAGCGGCCAGCTGCACGGGCTCCTTGAGCACCAGCTTGTTGGCCTTGGCAATGTCGGCGGCCACGCGGGCGGTGGCGGCCACGCTGGCTTCCGTCACCACGCTGGTGGAGGCGAAGCCCCAGCAGCCGTTCACCAGCACCCGAATGCCCACGCCGTAGCTCTCGGTGCTCACAATGTTCTGCACCTGCTTCTCGCGGGTAAACACGTACTGGTTGAGCGAGCGGCCGATGCGCACGTCGGCGTAGCTGGCGCCGGCGGCCTTGGCCGCGTTCAGCGCCGCGTCGGCGATGCGCTTTTTCACCATGACATCGGCGCCCGGCTCCAGCAGGCGGGCGGGGTCAACGGGGGTGTGGCCGAAGCCCGGCAGGCTCGGCAGAAACAAAGCCCCGGTGGCAAGGCCGGTGAGGCCGACAAAGTCGCGTCTTTTCATAAGGTGCAGAGAGTGAAAGGTGAAGGAGTAGCGTGGACACTGCGAGTCCGCGTTTGGATTGAGAAGGAAATGCTGAGCCGTTTGCCACCGCGCGGACTTGCCGCGTCTGCGCCACAGCTTACACCGCGTCCGACAGGCTCGTAAAGGTGAAGTCCCGGATTTTCAGCGGCGGCACCAGGTTGCCGTTCAGGCGTACCGGCTTGCCTATGGCTTCCAGGTTGTTGAGCATGATGACCGGGCTTTCGTTGAAGCGGAAGTTCTTGATGGGGAATTTGATAGCGCCGTTTTCGATGTAGAACGTGCCGTCGCGCGTCAGGCCGGTAAACAGCAGCGTCTGCGGGTCGACGGGGCGGATGTACCACAGGCGCGTGACCAGAATGCCCTTGGCCGTGCCCTTGATGAGGTCGGCCGTGCTTTGGGTGCCGCCTTCCATAATCCAGCCGTTGGGGCGGGGCAGGTCGGGGATACCGGTCTTCTGGGCCCAGTAGCGCGAGGAGTACAGGTTTTTCACCACGCCCTTTTCAATCCAGGTGGTGCGCTGCTGCGGCCGGCCGTCGCCGCTGAACGTCAGGTCGCTGATTTCCGGGTTCAGCGGGTCGGAATAGATGGTAACCCGTTCATCGAACAGCTTTTCACCCTTCTTGTTGCCGCCGCCTTTCTTGCTCAGGAAGCTGCGGCCCTCGTCGGCATTGCGGGCGTCGAGCGAAAACATCAGCGCGCCCAGCAGCGACGTATCCACGTTGGAAAGCAGGGCGTTGGGCTCCAGAATGACGGTGTACTTGCCCGGCTCAATGGCCCGCGCCTTCATCGAGGACGCGGCTTTATCAGCGGCAATTTTGGTGAAGCGGGCGGCGTCCATCTTTGTGGCGTCGGTGTAGTCGCCCGAGGCGTAGCCCGAGCCGGTGCCGTCGGGCGTGCGCACCGTCACCGAAAACGTGACGTTCGAAACCTGCTGGTAGGCTTCCAGGCCCTTCGAGTTGCGCTTGGCCACGAAGCCCACCGAGTCGTCCAGAAACGCGGCGGAGCTGAGCTTCTTCTGGTCGCAGAGCGCCATGCTGGCCCCGATTTGCCGGGCCCGGTAATCGGGGTCGATGGCGGCAGTAGCGGGGGAGAAGGAGCGGCCGCCGTCGAGGTAGGTCTGGGGGCCGAGCAGGGGCATGTACTCCGGGCTTTCGGGGGCGAGCCGCGCAATCTCCTCGGCCCGCTGCACGCAGCGGCGCAGGGTGGCGTCGTCGAACTCGTTGCAGGTCGCCACGCCGCTGCGCTTGCCGAAGCGGCTTTCCACGGCCAGCGAAATGTTGTCGTTGGCGCCGGCCGTGCTGATGGAGTTGCGGGCCGAGCGCACGTTGCCGCCAATGGTGCCGTTCAGCGTGGCATCGCACTCATCGGCGGTGCTGAAGCTGAGGACCTTTTTGAGAATGGTCTGGGCTTCGTCTTTGGAAAGAATGGCCATTTGAATAGAGAGTTGTAGGAACGCGCCACGGCGCGTTCAATCGTTGAATAAATCGCAGGGCCGTTTCACCGCCCCGGCCGCCGAACGCGCCATGGCGCGTTCAATCGTTGAATAAATCGCAGGAGCCGTTTCACTGCCCCGGCCGCCGAACGCGCCATGGCGCGTTCCTACCCGATTTTGCGGGCCGTGTTAATCACGTTCACGCCGTTGAAGCGCGTGGTGCTGCTGCCGTGGCTCACCGCCGAGCTCTGGCTGGGCTGGCCCTTGCCGTCGTTGAAAGCACCGAAGTAGCGGAAGTCGCTCTCGTCGCACGAGGCGATGCAGCTGTTCCAGAACTCCTGGGTATTGGCCTGGTAAGCCACGTCTTCCAGCATTTCGGTGATTTTGCCCTTCTCGATGGCGTAAAAAACCTGCCCGCCGAACTGGAAATTGTAGCGCTGCTGGTCGATGGAGAACGAGCCGTTGCCGGCAATGTAAATGCCCTTGTCAACGCCTTTAATCAGCTCATCAACACTCATCTTGGCTTTGCCGGGCTGCAGGCTCACGTTGGGCATGCGCTGGAACTGCACATCCTGCCAGCTTTGCGAGTAGCAGCAGCCATCCGACTCGTTCTGGCCCACCACGTGCGCCTGGTCGCGGATTTTCTCATAGTCCACCAACCGGCCCTCCCTGATGAGGTCCCAGCGCTTGGTTTTCACGCCTTCGTCGTCGTAGCCCACCGCGCCCAGGGTGCCCGGCTGGGTTTTGTCGGCCACGATGTTCACGGCTTTCGAGCCGTAGGGAATGTTCCTGGCCTTCCACTCCAGCGTGGCGAAGGAGGTGCCCGCGTAGTTGGCCTCGTAGCCCAGCACGCGGTCCAACTCCAGCGGGTGGCCCACGCTTTCGTGAATGGTGAGGCCGAGGTGATGGGGGTCGAGCACAAGGTCGTATTTGCCGGGCGTCACCGATTTGGCGGTGAGCTTCTGCTTCACCTGCTTAGCCGCCAGGGCCACGTCCTCCAGCATGTCGTAGCTGTGTTTGTAGCCGATGATGTCGGAGCCCGTTGGGCCGGCCACTTTGTCCTGGGCTTTGGGCGTGAGGTACTCGTAGCCCATGCCCACGGGCGAGCTCATGGCCTGGCGCGAGCGGAACTTGCCGCTGGCCCGGTCGATGGCCGTGACGCCGAACGTGGGGTAAATCCGGTGAATGTCCTGGTCGATGTACGAGCCGTCGGTGCTGGCGAAATACTTCTGCTCGTTCACCTGAAACAGCACCGAGTTGATGAACGACACGCCCAAATCCAGTGCCTTCGCATTCACGCCCAGCAGCAAATCCACCTTGTCCTTGATGGGCACCTCGAAGGCATTCTGCTGAATGGGCGCCTTCCAGGTCACGTCGCCGTAGCCTTTTTGCGGAGCCAGCTGCACCTTTTCCTTCTGCACTTTCGAGTTGGCCTTGGCAATCTGCACGGCCAGCTGGGCGGCTTTGGCAATGCCGGCCTCGGTCACGTTGTTGGTGCTGGCAAAGCCCCAGGTGCCGTTGGCGATGACGCGGATGCCCACGCCGTAGCTCTCGGTGCTGGCAATGTTCTGCACCTGCTTCTCGCGGGTGAAAATGCCCTGGTTGAGGTAGCGGCCAATGCGCACGTCGGCGTAGGTAGCGCCGGCGGCCTTGGCGGCGTTGAGGCCGGCATCGGCGAGGCGCTTTTTCTGGGCCGCATCGGCGCCCGGCTCCAGCAGGCGGGCGGGGTCCACGGGGCTGCCGCCAAAGCCCGGCAGGCTGGGGAGGAAGAGGGCACCGGTCGCGAGGCCGGTGAGTCCGACAAAGTCACGTCTTTTCAAGGCAGCGTAGTTTTTGAGGAATAGAAAAGCAGATTCGTAAAGATGGAGACAAAATCTAATGAAAAAGACAAGCCTGCACGGCAGACGTTGCTTTATCTGAAAAAGTAGATACTTTCCGCGCATTCAGCAGCAAAGGGGACGGTGGCCGGCCGGAGCAGTAAAAAACCCTGCCCCGGAAAGGGGCAGGGTTTTCGGAAAAGGGAAAATGTCGTTTTGCGGCTATTTCGAAGGCCGCCAGCTGAGGCTCACGCCCGTTGCGCCGCTGCCGAAGTAGGCCGGGGCCATGCCAATGTCGCGGCCGATGCTTTTGCGGCCCCAGCGGTTGCGGTGGCTCAGATAAGCCAGGTGAGCCGAAAGGATGCCGAAGCCCGCACCGGCCACCACGTCGCTCTGCCAGTGCTTGTCGTTTATCATGCGCAGGGCGGCCACGCTGGTGGCAATGGTGTAGGCGCCAATGCCGTACCACTGGCTTTTGTCGCGGAACTCGGTGTGCACGATGCTGGCCGCCAGAAACGCCTGCGCCGTGTGGCCCGACGGAAACGAGAGGTTGTCGGCGCCGTTGGGCCGGGTTTCGTTGGCCAGGTACTTCACGGCAAACGTGGAAGCCAGCATAATGGCCTCGCCCTTGGCAATGATGAGCAGGGTGTTGATGCGGTCGTTGCGCGACTGTACGCCCGCCAGGGCCACCGCGCCCAGCTCGACGTAGGGCAGGAAAATTACCGTGTTGTCAATCATCGTGTTGACGGGCCGGAACTGCTTCTGCACGAAGGTGCGCGCGTCGCGGTTGATGCCTGCGTCGCCCTGTGCCGTGATGGCCCCGTAGGTGATGAGCACCGCCGGAATGGCCACGGCCCTGAACAGCTTGCTTTTGAGAAACGGCCTGTTGCCGGGGGCCGAAACGCCGCCGGGGTTGGCATATTTTTGGGTGGTGTCGGCCGCTGGGGCAGTGGGCACCTGCGCATAAACGGGACCGATGGTGCCCGTCAGCAGGAAAAAGGCGGTGAGGTAGGAGCGTAAGCGGGCGCGCATGAACTATCGGCGATGAAGTAAATAAAAGGGCACTACGTGGGCAGACTACGAGGCGGGTAACACAAACGTAACGTGCGGGGCGTTAGAAAAACCTGATTTTTCCGGAACGGGCTATCGCTCTTTGCTTTAAAAAGTAGTTTCCGGGCTGCTGCTGGCTGAGCCATGCCAGCTGGGGCATGGCTGGCCGCGGGCTGTGCGCCCGCCGGCGGCAGCCCGGCCGGCCCCTGGCCAACAAACCCGGCCCAAAGCTGTGCGTAAGGCTATGGTGCCCCGGCCCGACGCTCGGGTACTTCATTCAATCCACAGGCTTGGCGCGTAGCATTGCGTTCTGAAGCCATCCACTTTATTCCATACCGCATGCCCACTCCCGACCCCCGGCGTCTCGCCAATCAAATTGCCCTCGTCACGGGGGCCAGCTCCGGCATCGGCGTGGCCGTGGCCGTGGCACTGGCCGCCCACGGCGCGTCCGTGGTAGTCAACTACGGCCACGACGAAGACGGCGCCAAGGCCACCGTGGCCACCATCGAAGCGGCCGGCGGCACGGCCCTGGCCATCAAGGCCGACGTGAGCAAGGAAGACGAGGTGCAGGCCATGTTCCGGCAAACCATCGAGCGGTTTGGCACCGTGCACATCGTGGTGGCCAACGCCGGCCTGCAGGTCGATGCCAAGTTTGTTGACATGACCCTGGCCCAGTGGCAGAAGGTGATTGACGTGAACCTGACCGGGCAGTTTCTGTGCCTGCGCGAGGGCGCCCGCGAGTTTATCCGGCGCGGCGAGCAGCCCGAGATTTCGCGGGCCATGGGCAAGCTCATCTGCATGAGCTCGGTGCACGAAGTGATTCCGTGGGCCGGCCATGTAAACTACGCGGCCAGCAAGGGCGGCATCATGCAGCTTATGAAGAGCACCGCCCAGGAGCTGGCCCCGCACAAAATCCGCGTCAACAGCATCGCGCCCGGGGCCATTGCCACGCCCATCAACCTCTCGGCCCGCGACACCCCCGAGGAGGAGAAAGCCCTGCTCACCCTCATTCCCTACAACCGCGTGGGCGACCCGGCCGACATCGGCAACCTCGCCGCCTGGCTGGCCTCGGATGAGGCCGACTACATCACCGGCCAAACCATTTTTATGGATGGCGGCATGACGCTCTACCCCGGCTTTGCCGATAATGGATGAGAATCCGCAAAAATCGTCTGTCATCCTGAGCGCCGCGAAGGACCTTATCACCTCGGAGCTGTTTGAAAGTACGGCAAACCATTCGGGCGTGATGAGGTCTTTCGCTGCGCCCAGGATGACAACCTGTTTTATAGCCGCTCATCATCCAGACAAAACCGCATGACCCCCGAACACCAACGACTGGCCGAAGCCAATGCCGGCACCCGGCCCTGGCGCAAATTTGGCCCGTATGTAGCAGAGCGCCAGTGGGGCACGGTGCGCGAAGACTACAGCGCCAACGGCGACGCCTGGAACTTTACCACCCACGACCAGGCCCGCTGCCGCGCCTACCGCTGGGGCGAAGAGGCCTTGGCCGGCTTCTGCGACGAAGACCAGACCATCTGCTTCGGCCTGGGCCTCTGGAACGGACAGGATGCCATTCTGAAGGAGCGGCTGTTCGGCCTGAGCAACCCCGAAGGCAACCACGGCGAGGACGTGAAGGAAGTGTACTACTACCTCGACGCCACGCCCACGCACTCTTACCAGCGGATGCTCTATAAGTATCCGCAGCACGCTTTCCCCTACGAGTGGCTGGTGACCGAAAACGCCCGCCGCGACCGCAGCCGCCCCGAATTCGAGCTCATGGACACGGCCATGTTTCTCGAAAACCGCTACTTCGACGTGTTCGTGGAGTTTGCCAAGGCCGATGCGGAGGACATTCTCATTCAGCTCACCATCGTGAACCGGGGCCCCGACCATACCACGCTGCACCTGCTGCCGCAGCTCTGGTTCCGCAATACCTGGGCCTGGGGCTACGACGACTACCGCCCCCAGATTACCGCCACGCACGACAACCAGCTCTACGCCGAGCATAAGGACCTGGGTGCCATGATGCTGTATTGCGACGAGGAGCCCAACCTGCTGTTCTGCGACAACAACACCAACAACGGCCGCCTCTACAATGCGCCTTCTGATGAACACTTTTTCAAGGATGGCATCAACGACTACCTGCTGCACGGCCAGGCTGGCGCGGTAAACCCCGCCCGCACCGGCACCAAAGCCGCCGCCCACTACGAGCTGGCCGTGGGCCCCGAAAGCACCCATGTAGTGCGCCTGCGCCTGGCCCGGCCGGGCAAGGAAGCGCCCTTTGCCGACTTCGACCACCTGCTGAAGCTGCGCCAGGCCGAGGCCGACCAGTTTTACCAGGTGCTGCAAGCCGACCTGACCGATGCCGATGCGCGCAACGTGCAGCGGCAGGCCTTTGCGGGCATGCTGTGGAGCAAGCAGTTCTATTATTACGATGTGCCGCGCTGGCTGGTCGGCGACCCCGCGCTGCCGCCCCCGCCGCCCGAACGCCTCGACGGCCGCAACGGCACCGGCTGGAACCACCTCAACAACCAGCACATCATCTCGATGCCCGATACCTGGGAGTACCCCTGGTACGCGGCCTGGGACCTGGCTTTTCACTGCCTGCCGCTGGCCCAGCTCGATGCGGAATTTGCTAAAAACCAGCTGCTGCTGCTGTGCCGCGACTGGTACATGCACCCCAACGGCCAGCTGCCCGCCTACGAGTGGAAGCTGGCCGACGTGAACCCGCCCGTGCACGCCTACGCCGCCTGGCGCGTGTTCAAAATCGACCAGAAGGCCCGGGGCGATGCCGGCGACGTGGTTTTTCTGGAAACCATTTTCCACCGCCTGCTCCTGAACTTCACCTGGTGGGTGAACCGCAAGGACCGCGACGGCCACAACATTTTTGAGGGCGGCTTTCTGGGGCTGGATAACATCGGGGTGTTCGACCGCTCGGCGCCGCTGCCCTACGGCGGCTACCTGGAGCAGGCCGATGGCACCGCCTGGGTGGCCATGTACGCGCTCAACATGATGCGCATTGCCCTGCAGCTCAGCCAGACTAACCCCGTGTACCAGGACCTGGCCAGCAAGTTCTTCGAGCATTTCCTCTACATCGCCGAGGCCATGACCAACGTGGCCAACGAGCACATGGACCTCTGGGACACCGAAGACGAGTTCTACTACGACGCCCTGAACACGCCCGACCGGGGCCACGAGCTGCTGAAGGTCAGGAGCCTGGTGGGCTTGATTCCGCTGTTTGCCGTGGAGGTGATTGACGAGGACACGCTGACCAGCGCGCCCAAGTTTCTGGAGCGCATGAACTGGTTTCTGGATAACCGGCCTGTTCTGGCTTCGCTGGTTTCGCGCTGGCAGGAGCCCGGCAAGGGCGCCCGCCACCTGCTCTCGCTGCTGCGCGGCCACCGCGTGAAGCGCCTGCTGGCCAGAATGCTGGACGAGGCCGAATTCCTGTCGCCCTACGGCGTGCGCAGCCTCTCGCGCTACCACCTGGCCCACCCGTTCGTCTTTCGGGGCACCGAAACCCAGTTCACGGTCAACTACGAGCCGGCCGAGTCGCAAACCAGCCTCTTCGGCGGCAACAGCAACTGGCGCGGCCCCGTCTGGATGCCCGTCAACTTCCTGCTCGTCGAGTCGCTGCAGCGCTTTCATCATTACTACGGCGACGATTTCAGGGTGGAATACCCCACCAACTCCGGCCAGACCGTGACGCTCCTCGACGTAGCCGATGCACTCACCGCCCGCCTGACCCGGCTCTTTCTGCGCGACCCCGAAACCGGCCGCCGCGCCTGCTTCGGCGACGACAAGCAGCTGCAGACCGACCCCCACTTCCGCGACTACCTGTGGTTCCACGAGTACTTCCACGGCGACAACGGCCACGGCCTCGGGGCCAGCCACCAAACCGGCTGGACGGGCCTGATTGCCAAGCTGCTGCAGCCGCGGGGCCGCGAAGAGAAGTTCAGCTAGCCGGGCGTAGCCGCCCGCTGGCCCTGCGGCACGGCGCGTCCGGCTATTGCGGGATGCGCTGGTCTGCCCCGAAAATCGTGGCCAGCGCCGGTGCGCTAAGTTACTGTAGATGGCACGATTCCGGCGGCTTGGCCCGCTTGCGTGCCGGCCATTTACGAACAAAGGCAGCCTGCCGCCGAATTCGACGTATAAGGCCCGCCGCCGTCTCCGATGCTCGCGGCCTCACTTATCCCGTTTTCTGCTGCCATGTTTCTGCGTCACCCCGGGCTTGTGATGGCTACCGGCTGGCTATTGCTGCTGGCTGCGCCGGCCCACGCCCAGCGCCCGCCCGCCAACGACGGGTTTCGCCGCCTGAATGGCCAGATGCAGGTGGTGCGCAACGGCCAGCCCCGCCCCATGACCCGCGATGCCCACCTGCCCACCGGCGCCACCGTCACCAAAGACGGCTTCGTGGTATCGGCCGATGGCCAGCGCACCGAGCTGCGCGAAGGCCAGGGCTGCGACCTGCGCGGCCGGCCGGTGGCCGTGCGCACGGCCGCCAGCGGGGCCCTCACGCTGGGCGTGCCCACGGTAGCCGCGGCCAGCCGTGCCGAGGCCCCGCCCACGGTGCTGGAGCAGGTGTTTGGCCCGGCCGACCCTGGCCGCGGCTTCTTCAAGTTTAAAAAAGCCAAAAAGCACCACGGCAAGGGCAAAGGCCACGGCCGCTGGAAAGATTAAGCCCGCGCTGCCGCCCCCGCCGTGCCGCCAGTGGTGCGTATTGTTTCTATGGTTCATTGTTTTCTCGCCTCTCCATTTGCCGATGCCGGCCGCACGCAGCAGTTTGCCGCCATTCGGGCGGCGCTGCAGGCCGATGCCGGGCCCGCCACGCTGCTGCTGGGCAATCTGGTGCTGGAAGACGGGGCCGCCCCGCTCGATGCCGTGGTGGTGCGGCCGCACAGCATCACGCTGCTGCTGCTGGTGCCCGACGGCGGCCACCTCAGCATTCCGGCCCTGGGCTATGGCTCCTGGCTGCTAAACGGGGCGGCCCTGCCCGGCACTGAGGATTTTGACAACCCCTTCGAGCAGTTTCGAACCCAGAAACCGGCGCTGGAAGCCTGGCTGCGCCCCCGCTTCAGCACCGCCCAGGCCAATCTGAGCTTCATCACGGGCATGGTGATGTTCAGGGCTCCCGCGGATTTCGACCCCGATGTGGAAGCCGCGCTCAGCGACGCGCCCGCCGGTTTTCAGCTCCTGGGCCAGCCCGCCGACCTGCCGCGCCGCCTGCGCCAGCTGGCCACGCCCGAAATCGACCTCACGCCGCAGGACATTGCCGAGTGGGCCGCCGAATGGGCGGAATTCGCCGCTGCCGCGCCCGCTGCTCCGGTCCCGGATGCGCCGCGCCCGGCGGCCACTGCGGCTTCGGTGGCGGCTGGCCCTGCGGTGGCCGCCGCCAGCACCTTTCTGGGGCAGAAAGCGCGGGCCCTCTGGGGCTGGCTGGGGGCCAGCGACGTGCCCGACGACGACCCGCCCTACGGCTACGCGGCTGCCCTCAGCGCCCGCAGCGAGGAAAAGGAGCAGCTCGAACAGCTCCGCCAGCAAATGCAGGCCGACCTGCACACCCAGCTTTCGGCCCTGGAAGCCCGCGAGGCCGAGCGTGAGCGCAACATCGCCCAACTGCGCGCCGAGCTGGCCCAGGCCCCGCCCGTTGCCGCCGAAGCCACCGCCCTGGTTTCCCGCCTTGGCGCCGAAACCCGCGAGAAAGCCGCCCTCGAAGCCGAGATGCAGGCCTCCCGCGCCGAGCTGGCCGCCCGCAACCAGGAGCTGGATGCCAAAATTCAGCAGCTGGGCCAGCTGATTGAGCAACTGAATAAAACGGCCGCTGCCAGCCCGCCGCCCGCCCAGGCAGCGCCCCCGCCCGCCCGCCCGGTCAGCCCACCCGCGCCCCCAACGGCAACAGCGCCGGCTGCAACTGCGGCAGCAGACACGGCGGCTCCCGCTGCCGCTACGGCTGCGCCGTCGTCTAATCCAACCAACCCGGCCGCTTCTCCACGGCCCGATGCGGCCTCCGCCGCTCTCGCTGCGAAAGTCTCGGCTGGTTCTATAGCCGCCGGTCCTGTGGCTGCGGGCAGCTTTGCCGCTGCCGCGCAAAAGCAGTGGGGCGAGTGGCAGAAGCGCGGGGCGGCATTCGGTGCCCGACTGCTGCCCCAGCTGCGGCGGGCAGGGGAGTGGGGCCGCGCCCAGCCGAAAGCGGCCCTGGCTGTGGCCGGCGCGGCCGTGCTGGCCCTGGGCGTATGGGGCTTGGGCCACGGCGGCCGCGTAGCGCCCGTGCCCTACCAGGAAAATGGCCGCTGGGGCTACGCTAATGCCAGCGGCGAGCCCGTTATCAAGGCCCAATACACCGAAGCCAGTCCGTTTCGGGCGGGTCAGGCCGTGGTGGCCAAAGACGGTGCCTACGGCCTGGTAGACGAGCAAGGCCACGACGTGATTGCACCCGCTTACGACGCGCTGAATCCTTATTCCGAAGGCTTTGCGCGGGCCCGGGTGGGCGATACCTACACTTTCATCGACGAGGACGGGCAGGAGTTCGACCACTATTACTACAACGCCCTCGACTTTGCCGAGGGCTATGCCGCCGTGCTCGACCACCGGGGCTGGCACTACATCAAAGGCGCTGAAGAGCCCGAGAAGCCCGTAATTTTCAAGGAAGCCTACGCATTTTCGGGCGGGTTGGCCCGGGTGAGGCTGCGCGACGGCTACACCTTTATCAATCCCGCCTACCTCGACGACCCCAGTCGGGGCACCAAGCCTTTTGGCCGCTACCAGCTGGCCGCCGATTTTGCCGATGGCAAGGCCCGCGTGATGCAGCACGGCCGCCGCTTCGTGATTGACAAGGACGGCGAAGAGGTAAAGTAACGCCGCTGCGAATCGGGGCTCCGGTTCGGTTAGGCCTTGGGGGTGAGGTGGGTAGTTTGCCCCGGGTATCAGCGCCGCCGAAGCAACGTCATCCAGCGCCGGGCCAGGGCCGGCCGACACCATAAAATAAGAAAGGGCAGCAAGGCAATCTATGGTTGTCTTGCTGCCCTTTCTTACATTGCCTCCGGCAAGTGGCACAAAAACAGGGGAGAAGCCGGCCGGAATAAAATATTTTTGCCGGAAACGATTGGGGAAGCTGTTTCATATCCCGCAAAACCCTTAGCTTGCACCCCGCTTAACATTACGGTAACATGGAAGTCCAAACTTTGAAGTATCCGGCCCTTCGCAACTACGTTGCCGGCCAGCCAGTAGAAAATGCCTCTGCGTCCACGATGGACGTGTTTAGCCCGCTGAATGGGCAGTTGATTTCCACGCTGCCGCTGAGCAAAGCCGCCGACCTCGACGCCGCCGTGCAGGCCGCCAAAGCAGCCTTCCCGGCTTGGTCGGCCACGCCCATCAAGGAGCGGGTCCAGATTTTTTACCGCTATAAAACCCTGCTGGAGCGCGACATGAAAGCGCTGGCCGAGCTGGTGCGCGAGGAGAACGGCAAAACGATGGACGAGGCCCGCGCCGAAGTTGAAAAAGCCATCGAGCTGACCGAGTTTGCCTGCTCCATGCCGCAACTCATCCAAGGCGAGTTTCTGGAAGTGAGCAAGGGCGTGGAAGCCCGCGCCGAGCGCAAGCCGCTGGGCGTAGTGGCCAGCATCGCCCCGTTCAACTTCCCCAACATGGTGCCGCACTGGACCATCCCGAACGCCCTCGTGCTGGGCAACACCATGATTCTGAAGCCCTCGGAGCAGGTGCCCCTGAGCGCCGTGCGCATCGCCGAGCTGCTGAAAGAAGCCGGCCTGCCCGACGGCGTGCTGAACGTGGTGAACGGCGACAAGGAAATCGTGGAAGCCATCTGCGACCACCCCGACATCCAGGCCGTGAGCTTCGTCGGCTCCACTGCCATTGCTAAAGTGGTGTACATCCGCGCCACCAGCAACCTGAAGCGCTGCGTGGCCCTGGGCGGGGCCAAAAACCACCTGATGGTGCTGCCCGACGCCCACCCCGACATGACGGCCTCGAACGTGGCCGCCAGCATGAGCGGCTGCGCGGGCCAGCGATGCATGGCCGGCTCCACCATGGTAGGAGTAGGTGCCGTGGATGGCATCGTAGCCAAAATTGTGGAAGAAGCTAAAAAGATTGTGGCCGGCCAGAACCTCGGCTCGGTCATCAGCAAAGCCGCCAAGGAGCGCATCGAAAAGCACATCACCGAAGCCGAAGCCGCCGGTGCCAAAGTGCTGCTCGACGGCCGCAACGCCGTAGTGCCCGGCCACGAAGACGGCTACTACGTGGGCGCCACCGTCATCGACTACGTGACGCCCGACATGCGCATCGCCCAGGAAGAAGTGTTCGGCCCGGTGCTCGCCATCATGCGCACCAACACGCTGGACGAAGCCCTAGCCATCGAAAACGCTAACCCCTACGGCAACGCCGCCGCCGTTTTCACCAGCAGCGGCAGCAGCGCCCGTTACGTGATGGACCACGCCAACGCCGGCATGATTGGCGTGAACATCGGCGTGCCCGTGCCCCGCGAGCCCTTCTCCTTCGGCGGCTGGAACGACTCGAAATTCGGCGCCTGCGACATCACCGGCAAAAGCTCCATCGAATTCTGGACGCAGCTGAAAAAGACCACGACGAAGTGGAACCCCGAGTCGCGGGTAAACTGGATGTCGTAGGGCAGGAACTGTCATCCTGAGCTTGCGAAGGACCTAAGGACAGTCGAATAGTTTGCAGTAAAATAATTAAGCGGGCAGGCGAGGTGGACGTGATAAGGTCCTTCGCTACGCTCAGGATGACAGACGGATTCAACGTCACTCCCAATTCATGGAAACCACCTTCGCCACCGACAAAGACCAAATCCTGCACGACAACATCGACCACACCCTCTTCTCGTGGTCGAAGCAAACGGGCCTGAACCCCATCAACGCCGAGCGCGCCGAAGGCGTGTACGTGTACGACCGCGACGGCAAGCGCTACATCGACTTCTCGGCCCAACTCATGAACGTGAACATCGGCCACGGCGACCAGCGCGTGACCGAAGCCGTGACTGCCCAGATGCGCGAGCTCAGCTACGTGTACCCCGGCATGATTACCAAGGCCCGCGGCGACCTCGGCAAGCGCCTGGCCGAAATCACCGCGCCCAACCTCACCAAAGCGTTTTTCACGCTGGGCGGGGCCGAGGCCATCGAAAATGCCATCAAGCTGGCGCGGGTCTACACCGGCCGTCACAAGATTGTGTCGCTGTACCAGTCGTTTCACGGGGCCAGCTACGGCGCCATGAGCGTGGGCGGCGACCCGCGCAAGTTTGCCGTCGACAGCCAGGCCATGCCCGGCACGGTGCACGTCGAGAACCCCTATTTCTACCGCTGCCCCTGGCACTCCGAAACGCCCGAGCAGTGCGCCCAGCGCGCCGCCGATGCCATGGAGCGCATCATCGGCTACGAGAACCCCGGCAGCGTGGCCGCCATCATCATGGAAGGCGAGTCGGGCACGTCGGGCTGCATTAAGTACCCGCCCGGCTACTGGACGCGGGTACGCGAAATCTGCGACAAGCACGGCATCCTGCTCATCGCCGATGAGGTGATGTCGGGCTTCGGCCGCACCGGCAAGTGGTTCGGCTCCGACCACCACAACGTCAAAATCGACATCATGTGCATGGCCAAGGGCATCACCGCCGGCTACTTACCCCTGGGCGCGGTGATGGTGGACGAGAAAATCGCCAAATCCTTCGACGACAAGCCGCTGCCGTTGGGCCTCACGTACTCGGCCCACCCGGTTTCCTGCGCCGCCGCCGTGGCCGTGCTCGATATTTACGAGACGGACAACCTGCTCGAAAACACCGTGGAAATGGGCAAGTACATGGACGAGCAAGTGGCCCAACTCATGCGCCACCACCCCAGCATCGGCGACTGGCGCAACACTGGCCTCTTCGGCTGCATCGAGCTGGTGAAGAACCGCGACACCAAGGAGCCCATGGCCCCTTGGAACGCCACCCCCGCCCAGATGGACATCATGAACCAGGTGGCCGCCAAAATCCGCGAGCTGGGCATGTACACCTTCGTGCGCTGGAACTACATTTTCATCTGCCCGCCGCTGACCATTAATAAGGAGGAGATTGATGAGGGGCTGGCCATCATTTCGGAGGCCATCAGCATCGCCGATAAGCACGTGCACTAACGGCCCGGTCCCGCAAACCTCACCCCCGGCCCCTCTCCCGCGGAGAGGGGAGCCTGACGCCTTTTTACGATTGCAATAAATCAAAAGCCAAATTCCCGGGCCTCCGTGGCTCCCCTCTCCGCGGGAGAGGGGCCGGGGGTGAGGTTTCCCGCCAGAACATGTCCATCCTCCTCAAAAACGGCCGCGTCGTCACCGCCGATTCGGACGCCGTCTGCGATATCCTGATTGAAGGCGAAACCATCGTTTCCATTGGCCGCAATTTGTCGGCCGAGGGGGCGGAGTTGATTGACTGCACCGGCAAAATGGTGATGCCCGGCGGTATCGACCCGCATGTGCACCTCGAAATGCCCTTTATGGGTACGTTTTCGTCTGACACCTACGAAACCGGCACCCGCGCTGCCCTGCACGGCGGCACCACCACCGTTATCGACTTCATCCTGCAAAAGCAGGGCAACTCGCTGCGTTCGGCCTTTGAGGAGTGGAGTGGCCGCGCCACCGGCAACGCCGTGGGCGACTACAGCTTCCACATGGCCGTGACGGATTTCAACCCGAGCACCAAGGAGGAAATCAAGGACATGATTGTCGAGGGCATCACGTCTTTCAAAACCTTCATGGCCTACAAGGGCGCGCTCATGATTGACGATGCCCAGATGGTGGGCCTGATGCAGGAAGTGAAAAAGCACGGCGGCCTCGTGACGGCCCACGCCACCAACGGCGACATGATTGACACGCTCATCGCCCAGCACCGGGCGCAGGGCAAGCTCACCCCGCTCTACCACTACCTCTCGCAGCCCGAAGTAACGGAGGCCGAAGCCTCGGGCCGCTTCGCCGACATCGCCAATTACACGGGCGTAAATGCCTACATCGTGCACCTCACCTGCGAGGGCGCCCTCAACCAGGTGCGCCGCGCCACCGAGCGCAACCAGCGCGTGCTGGTCGAAACCTGCATTCAGTACCTCGTGCTCGACGCCTCGCTTTACGAGGACGAAGCCAACGGCGCAAAGTGGGTGATGTCGCCCCCGCTGCGTGAGAAGAAGGACCAGGCCACGCTGTGGGCCGGCATCAACCAGGGCCTCGTGAACGTGGTGGGCACCGACCATTGCCCCTTCATGTGGGAGCAGAAGCTCATGGGCAAGGACGACTTCTCGAAAATCCCCAACGGCCACCCCGCCATCGAGCACCGCCTGGAGCTGCTGTTTTCGGAAGGCGTGAACACCGGTAAAATCACCCCGCAGAAGTTTGTGGAAGTGACCTCAACCAACGCCGCCAAAATCTTCGGCATGTTCCCCCGCAAAGGCACCATCAGCATCGGCGCCGACGCGGATTTGGTTATCATTAACCCGCAGAAGAAGCACACCATCTCGGCCGACACCCACCACATGAACTGCGACTACTCGGCCTACGAAGGCTGGGAGTTGACCGGCAAAATTGAAACCGTGCTGCTCCGCGGCCAGGTAGCGGTGGATGCCGGCGAAACGAAGGTTTCAAAAGGCTACGGCCAGTTCATCAAGCGCGGCAAAACGAACATTTGAGCGCAGATGGAGCACGTCATGCAGAGCGCAGCGAAGCATCTTTACCGCAGTAGTAACCAAATTTTTTAGACGACATAGTTAGTGGCGGCGGGCAAGATGCTTCGCTGCGCTCTGCATGAAGTTCTCGGCCTTAAAATCAAAACTCAACCCCACCTAACCATTCCAATGCCCAGAATTATCAAATCCGGCCTCATCCAGATGAGCCTGCCCATGACCGAAGGCGAAGGCACCATCCAGGAAATCATGCAGGCCATGGAGGCCAAGCACATTCCGCTCATCGAAGAAGCCGGCCGCCAAGGCGTGCAGATTCTCTGCCTGCAGGAAATCTTCAACACCCCGTATTTCTGCCCCGGCCAGGACAAAGCCTGGTACGCCTCGGCCGAAGCCGTGCCCGGCCCGACCACTGACCGCATGGCCGAATACGCCAAGAAATACAATATGGTGATGATTGTGCCCGTGTACGAGCGCGAGTCGGCCGGTTTCCTCTACAACACCGCCGCCGTGATTGACGCCGACGGCACCTACCTCGGCAAGTACCGCAAAAACCACATCCCGCACACCACCGGCTTCTGGGAGAAGTTCTTCTTCAAGCCCGGCAACATGGGCTACCCCGTGTTCCAGACCAAGTACGCCAAAGTGGGCGTGTACATTTGCTACGACCGCCACTTTCCGGACGGTGCCCGCATCCTGGGCCTGAACGGCGCCGAAATCGTGTACAACCCCTCGGCTACCGTGGCCGGCCTCTCGCAGTACCTCTGGAAGCTGGAGCAGCCCGCGCACGCGGCCGCCAACGGCTACTTCATGGGCTGTATCAACCGCGTCGGCGAGGAGAAGCCCTGGAACCTGGGCCGCTTCTACGGCACCAGCTATTTCGTGGACCCGCGCGGCCAGATTATCGCGCAGGCCGACGAATACAAAGACGAATTGCTGATTGCTGAATTCGACCTCGATATGATTGAGGAAGTGCGCAATACCTGGCAGTTCTTCCGCGACCGCCGCCCCGAAACCTACGAGAAACTGGTAGAGTTGTAGGCGCTTGGCTGACGTAAAAACGGTCATGCTAAGCACAGTCGCAGCATGGCCGTTTTTTTATTCACTACTAATTCTGAATTAACCTGCCCCAATGGCTGAATTTTCTACACCTACCACCGAGCAGCAATTCGCGGAAAACTTCGCGCAATTGAAGCCGGTGATGAACCGCACCGAGGCGCTTTACGAAAGCTCCCGCTGCCTTTTTTGCTTCGATGCGCCGTGTATAAAAGCGTGCCCGTCGGGAATTGATATTCCGCAGTTCATCCGCCAGATAAATTCCGGCAACGATACCGGCGCGGCGCGGACTATTTACGAAGCTAATTACTTCGGAAATGCCTGCGGCAAAGTGTGCCCGACGGAAGTGTTGTGCGAAGGTGCCTGCGTGTATAACCTGCAGGAAGTGAAGCCGATTGAAATAGGGCGCTTGCAAAGCTTCGCCACGACCAAGGTGATTAAGAGCGGTGAAAAGCTGTTCGGGCCCGGCGCGGATAACGGCAAGATAGTGGCCGTAATTGGGGCGGGACCAGCCGGCATCTCGGCGGCTTGCGAGTTGCGCTCGCTAGGCTACAGTGTCGATGTATTTGAGGCCAAAGCCCAGCCTTCGGGTTTGACGGTTTATGGCGTGGCCCCGTACAAAATCACCAACGAAGAAACGTTGGCCGAAATGGACTATCTGCAGGCGCAATTCGGTTACAACGTGCATTTTAATTCGGCTATTTCTTCGCGCGAAGAATTAGAGAAGCTGGAAGACAAATACGACGCTATTTTCCTCGGAATTGGCCTTGGCAAAACCAGCGAATTAGGCCTGCCCGGCGAGGACAAAATCAATTGCACCGGCGCGGTGGAATTCATCGCCGAACTACGCCAGCATCAGCACAAAGTAGCCGTAGGGCGCAAGGTGATTGTGCTGGGTGGCGGCAACACTGCGATGGATGCCGCTTCGGAGTCTTCGCGTCTGGGCGCGGATAATGTGATTCTTGCCTATCGCCGGGCCAAGGAGGAAATGGGCGCCTACGAGTTCGAGTACGACCTGGCCAAAGGGGTAGGGGTGAAGGGCTTGTTCAACGTGGCCCCGGTGGAAATTACCGGCAACGGCTATGTATCGGGCGTTAAATTCATCCGCACTGAAACCAAGGACGGGCGCGTGCAGGAAATTGCCGGCTCCGAGTTTGTTGAAGCCTGCGATATGGTGATTAAAGCCACCGGCCAGGCCAAGCAGACGGAATTCCTAGGCCTGATTCCGGGCCTGAAGCTGGACGGCAAGGGCCGCATCATTGCCAACGCCCACACCGGGCAGACAACGAACCCGCAGTATTTCGCCTCGGGCGATGCCTGGAACGGCGGCGCGGAAGTAGTGAACGCAGCAGCTGAAGCTAAGCTGACGGCACGCGGTATTCACGCTTATTTGAGCAAGTAGCGCGGACTTTCAGTCCGCGGGTTGAGCCCACTTTTCTCATTTCGTATTCAATCGCGGACTAAAAGTCCGCGCTACATTATGCCTGATTTATCCATCAATTTCGCCGGCATCAAATCGCCGAATCCGTTCTGGCTGGCGTCAGCGCCGCCCACCAACTCCGGCTACCAGATTATGAAAGCCTTCGACGCCGGCTGGGGCGGGGCGGTTTGGAAGACGCTGGGCGTGCCCGTCGTGAACGTGTCGAGCCGCTACGGCGGCGTGAACTACCGCGACAAGCGCATGGTCGGCTTCAACAACATCGAGCTGATTTCGGACCGCCCGCTCTCGCACAACCTGCGCGAGATTGAAGAGGTGAAAAAGCGCTTCCCTAACCACGCCGTCATTGCCTCGCTCATGGTGCAGAGCCGGCAGGAGTGGCACGACATTGTGCGCCAGTGCCAGGATGCGGGGGCCGACGGCTTCGAGCTGAACTTCGGCTGCCCGCACGGCATGTGCGAGCGCGGCATGGGCTCGGCCGTGGGCCAGGAGCCCAAGGTGCTGCAAACCATCGTGGAGTGGGTGATGGAAGTGGCTACCAAGCCCGTCATCGTGAAGCTCACGCCCAACATCTCCGACATCACCGAGCCCGCCCTGGCCGCCCGGCGCGGCGGGGCCGATGCCATCTCGCTCATCAACACGATTCAGAGCATCGTGGGGGTTGACTTGGACCAGTTCGCGCCCTACCCGATTGTGGACGGCAAGGGCACCAACGGCGGCTACTGCGGCCCGGCCGTGAAGCCCATTGCCCTGAACATGGTGAAAAACTGCGCCCAGCACCCCGACATCAAGCTACCCATCTCAGGCATCGGTGGCATCGAGAACTGGCGCGACGCCGTAGAGCACATCCTGCTGGGTGCCAGTTCGGTGCAAGTGTGCACGGCCGCCATGCACTTCGGCTTCGGCATCATCCGCGAAATGACCTCGGGCCTGGAGCAGTACATGGTGGAGAAAGGCTTCAACACCATCTACGACATGGTGGGCAAGGCCCTGCCCAACGTGCTGCACTGGGAAGACCTGAACATGAAGTACAAGGTGACGGCCAATATCAACGAGGACAAGTGCATCGGCTGCCAGCTGTGCTACACGGCCTGCGAAGACGGCGCCCACCAGGCCATTAAGCTGAACGCTGGCACCCGCGTGCCCGAAATCATCGAGGAAAACTGCGTGGGCTGCAACCTCTGCTCGCTGGTCTGCCCCGTCGAGCAGTGCATCACCATGGAGCGCACCGACTCCGGCACCGAGCACCTCACCTGGAAGGAGCGCACCGAAGCCGGCACCGCGCCCACCGAGTTTGAGGACGAGCGCGCCGGCGGCCGCCACCACTGGGTGCCCGAGCCCAGCGCCGCCCTCGGCAAGGAGCGCCACAAAACCCTGCCCGGCAAAGCCCGGATTATCAATGGCGAAACCGTAGTGCCAACAGCGGTTTTGTGAGGCGTGCGCGTACGTCAGCAGGCACTAATTCTGGTCCGCAATTTGTTTAGATGCGTATAAGAACAATCACCTGTAAATCGACGCGCTTCGGCCGCCTGGATATATCATGAAAACGAAACCTCTGATTTTTGCGCTCGGCATCTGCCTGATGCTCTTGACTGGTTGCGTGGCCTCGGTAGGCCCCGGCTATGACTACGGCTATGGCGGCGGCTACTACCCGCCGGCCCGTCCGTACTACGCTCGTCCGTACTACTACAATCCGCGCCCGGCGGTGATAGTGCCGGCCCGGCCCTACTACCGGGGGGGCTATGGCGGAGGCTACCATGGCGACAGGGGCTACCACGGCGGTGGCGGGTATAACGGAGGTGGCCACAGCCGTCGCCGGTAGCTAGCCCACTGGTTTTTATTGGAAAAGGGCCGTCCGTGAAAGCGGGCGGCCCTTTTGTTTGAGGTGGCCGATAGAAAACGGAGCTTAAGCTGGCTTTGCGATGAGCACGAAGTACAGCCGTGTAGCCACAGGCTGAATTATTGAAGCTGTTTAGAAACTCAAAATCGTTGTCATCCTGAGCGCAGCGAAGGACCTCATCACGTCAGAACAACGCCTATTCTGACGTGATGAGGTCCTTCGCGCTGCGCTCAGGATGACAGACGTGTAGGCAAATCAGACTTCCTATACAGGTTCATTGACTGGTGCGCCCGTTCTTTGGACTCTGCCTTTTGGTTCCTGCCCATGATTTCTTTCGGTTGCCGCTGGTTTCCGCTTCTGCTACTGGCGCTGCTCGTCGCCGGGCTAAACCCACAGAAAAGCCATGCACAAGGCTATGCCGAAGGCATTGGCCTGAGCTACGAGGTTCTGCCGCTGAAGCTGAACAACGGGGGCGAGCATACTTTCCGGGCCGATGTGTATCGGGCCAGCCTGATAGTGCCCATTGCCCTCAATGCCGATAGCAGCCGCAGCCTGCTGGCCGGTGCTAATCTGGAAGCGCTTCATTTCAGCGGCGACCGGCCGGGGTTTGCGGTGAGCAATGTGTACGGCTTTTCGCCGGTGCTGGGCTACCGCCACCGCCTCTCGCCCAGGCTGGAGCTAACCGTCCTCGCGCTGCCCGCATTGAACTCCGACCTGCGCGAGGTGCGGGGCGCCGACCTGACCTGGGGCGGCGTGGCGCGGGTGGCGTACCGCGTCAATCCCCGGTTCAGCTACCGCTTTACGGTGGGGTACCGGCAGCAGTTTTATGGCCCGCAGTACGTGGTGCTGCTGGGGCTGGACTGGCAGCTGGGGCGGTGCTGGCGGGTGTTTGGCGATTTGCCTACTACGTTCACCGTCAGCTATTCGGCCGGGCCGCGCACCAATTTCGGCTTCAATCTGATTGGCATCAACACCGCCTATCGGCTGCGGGAGCAGGACCAGTATTTCCAATACCAGCAGGGCCATTACGGCTTGTTTGCCGAACGGTACCTCAGTGCCCACTGGGCGTTGCGGGCCACGGCCGCCTATGCCGCAACGCGCCGCCTCGACGTAGCGGCCCGGGATGACCGGTGGCCGGCCACCATCGACTACATCGGGCTGGGAAAGGCCCCGACGCCGCTCAATCCGCGCATTGAAAAAGGCCTGGCTTTTCGCCTGGCCCTGAGCTACCGCGTGGCCGTGCGCTAGGCATACGACCCACGGCGTTAGTGCGCCGAAACCCCGTCAACCCGCCGCAAACCCAACACGCCCACAATAATCAGGGTGGTGAAGAAGATGCTTTGCCAGGTGAGGCCCTGCTTCAGATAAAACGTATCCACGAGCTTGATGCCGACCACGGCCAGCGCCATCCAGGCCGAATAGGCCGTGGCGGTGGGGATGGAGCGCATGGCCTGCGAGAGAAAAATAACGTTGGCCAGCCCGAATGCGACGTAGCCCAGCAGTGGGAGCACCGGCAGCAGCGTGGCCGGCTGGGAGTAAGTGTGCAGCCAGGCTATTTCTTTGATGCGCTGCATGTTGAGCGCCTTCAGGCTATACGTCCAGCACACTTCCATGAAGGAGGCCAGAAACAGGGAAATCCAGGGGTTAATCAACGGGGCAGGGCAGCAGCGGTGGATGAAACGGAAGATTCGGCGGCCGCTGGGGCGGCGGTTGTTGCGTCAAAGTTACCGCCGGGCCGTTGGGCGGGAATGGTGTCGGAGTACGGTTCGGGCACGGGCCAGCCGTGCAGTGGGCGCAGGGCCGGCACGCGGTTGGTCAGCTTTGTCAGCAGCCGCATCCGAATGCCGTGGTAGGCCCGGAAAAGGGGAGAGCGCCGCGCCAGCTGCTCCTCATCGAAGCGGGCCACGGAAAAAACGTGCTGGCTGAAATAGTCCTTCGGGAAAACATAAGGCAGGCCCCATTTCAGCGGCTTGCGGCCGGCGGGCAGGTAGGCGGTGCCGAACAGCCAGTCCCAGAAAGCGAATTTGGTGGAGAAGTTGGCGTAGAATACTTCCTCGTGGTCGGCGTGGTGCCAGAGGTGCATCTCGGGGCCGTTGATGAAGTATTGCAGCCGGCCCGAGCGCACGTCGATGTTGCAGTGAATCCAGATGCCCCACACGGCATCGATGCAGGCCTTGATGGGCACCACCATGGGGTCGGCCCCGAGCAGGACAATGGGCGCAAACTCAATGGTCTGGTTAATCAGAATCTCGACGGCGTGGGAGCGGGAGCCCGCCAGCCAGTCTACCTGCTTGCCGGAGTGGTGCGCCTCGTGGGTGCGCCAGAAAAACGGGCTGCTGTGTTGAAACCGGTGAAACCAGTAGATGTAGAAATCGTGCGTCACCACGAAAAACAGCACCTGCACCCAGATGGGCCAGCCTGTCACAACCTGCAGCTTCGAGAAGCCGAAATGCTGGTCGAGCGGCTGAATGACGTAGTCGAAAATGATGATTTTCAGGGCGTAGCTCTGCACGAAGGTGTAGAGCACCAGGTCGGTCCAGAAGCCTTCGCGGAAAAAAGGCAGCCCCTTGCGGTACGGAATGACGCGCTCCAGCGTAATCACAATGGCCACCCAAACGAGCAGAATGGCCGTGGTGATGAGTTCGACGTGATGCATGGCGTTGGGTGAAGGGTATTTTATCCGCCATCCTGAGCGCAGCGAAGGACCTTATCGCGCTTGAACAAATTGTTCCTACGTGATAAGGTCCTTCGCTGCGCTCAGGATGACAAACGATTCTAACGTCAGGTCAACCCAAACGGGCTACTCCTGGTTCGGCGTCAGCTCGCGGCGCAGGCGGCGGCGGGGCTCCAGCTCGGAGTCGTACACGCGCTTCACGCCATCGCCGAGGCCTTCCTCCACGTCGCGGATGTCGCGCACGAGCTTGGCCATGCCGCCGGGCTCCACGCTAGCGGCGTGGTCGGAGCCCCACATGGCCCGGTCGAGCGTGAAATGGCGCTCCACGAAGCAGGCGCCCAGCGTGACGGCGGCCACGGTAGTGGCCAGGCCGGTTTCGTGGCCGGAGTAGCCGATGGGCGTAGTCGGGAACATGGCTTGCAGGGCGGGCACCATGCGCAGGTTCAGCTCCTGCGGCGGGCAGGGGTAGGAGGAAGTGGAGTGCGCAATCATGAGCTTGTCCAGCCCCACCCATTTCACGGCCTGCGTGATTTCATCGAGCGTGCTCATGCCGGTGCTCAGCATCAGCGGGCGGCCGGTGGCGCGCACGCGGTCGAGCAGCGGCTTGTCGGTGAGGGAGGCCGAAGCCATTTTATACATCACGGGCTCAAACTGCTCCATGAAATCGACCGACGGCTCGTCCCAGCACGAGGCAAACCAGTCGATGCCCAGCGCGCGGCAGTAGTCGTCGATGGCCGTGTATTCGGCCTGGCCGAACTCGGTTTTGCGCTTGTAGTCGATGTAGCTCATGCGGCCCCAGGGGGTGTCGCGCTGTTTTTCCCACTGGTCTTTGGGCACGCACAGCTCGGGCGTGCGCTTCTGGAATTTCACGGCATCGCAGCCGGCCTTGGCAGCCTCGGAAATGAGCTGCTTGGCCAGGTCGAGCGAGCCGTTGTGGTTGATGCCGATTTCGGCAATAATGTAGGCCGGGTGGCCCGCGCCAATGAATCGGTTTTTACGAATTTCAACAGCTTGCATAAGGCGAAGGGTTGGGTTGTAGCACATGCTTCAGCTTGTGCCGGTTGTGGGTGATAAGCGCAGGCTAAAGCATGCGCTGCAAGAGTTAAATGGCCGTCCAGCCGCCGTCAATCACGAGGTTGGCCCCGGTCATGTAGGCCGAGGCGTCGGAGGCCAGAAACACCACCGCACCCTGGTAGTCAGTAGCATTGGCCATGCGGCCGAGCGGCGTTTTGGCGCTGTACTGCTTCACAAAAAATGCGTCCTGGCTGTTTTCCACGCCGCCGGGCGAGAGGGTATTTACGCGCACCCCGGCCGCGCCCCAGTAGGCGGCCAGATAGCGGGTGAAGTTCACTACCGCGCCCTTGGTCATGGGGTAGGAGGGTGATTTATAAAAGGTTTGCTCGCCGGCTTCGTTGCGGTAGATGCTCTGGTCGGGGCCCACAAGGCCGTAGGTGCTGGCCACGTTGATGATGCTGCCGCGGCCCTGCTGCGCCATGGGCGTGCCAAATACCTGCGCCGCCAGAAACACGCCCGTCACGTTCACCTCCAGCACCTGCTGAAAGGTGGCCAGCGGGAAGTTCTCAAACTTGCTCAAATCGGCCGCCAGCGCGGGGTTCTCGAACATGTCGTTGATAGCGGCATTGTTCACCAGCACGTCGATGTGCCCGAAGCGGACCAGAATCTGGTCGCGGGCCGCCGCCAGCGATTCCGGGCTGGTTACGTTCACCGAAACCGGCAGGTGCGGGCCGCCGGGCAGCCCGGCGGCCACGCTGGCGCAGGCTTCGGCGTTGAGGTCGGCCACGACTACGTTGGCTCCGGCCTGAGCCAGTGCTTCGCAGTGCTTGCGGCCGATGAGCCCGCACGCGCCGGTGACGATGGCCGTTTTGCCCGTTAAATCGAATAAATCCATGGGGTTTACTTGGCTTTAACCGGCGCGGCATTCGTCACTTTGCGGAACACGGCTTCCACCGGCTCGCCCAATAGGCGCGAGGCAATGTCGCCGGCTTCAATGGCTTCCTGGAGCAGCGGCAGCACCTCGCGGTAGGCCGAGAGGGTGTAGGCCACGTCCTCATCCGAATGCGAGAAGCACATGTTGTGGAAGCCGCCCCACATGATGCCGCGCTTGAACAACTCCTGCTGCATGAACGCCTTGATTTCCATCGGGCTGCCGGCCGAGGCGTCGAAGGTCACGATGGTGCGGCAGTCGTAGCCGTAGCACTTGGTGTAGGCACTTAGGCCCAGCTCGGTGGCGATTTCATTATAGCCGTCCTTGAGCTTTTTGCCCTGCTCGGCGAGGCGGGCGGGCACGTTCTGCTCGCGCATCTCCGTGATGGTGGCCATGGCGGCTGCCAGGCTCAATGCTTCGCCGCCGAAGGTGGTGAAGAAGAAGACATCCTGCTCAAACAGCTCCATCACGTCGCGCCGGCCGGTGAGCAGCGCGATGGGCATGCCATTGGCAAACGCCTTGGAATACACCGCCAAATCGGGCGTGATGCCGAAATACTCCTGCGCGCCGCCCACGGCCACGCGGAAGCCGGTCCACATCTCGTCGAAAATCAGCAGCGTGCCGTTCTCCTTGCACAGCCGGGCCACTTCGTGCAGGAAATTGTCCTTCGGTGCATCGAAAATGAACGGCTCCAGAATCACGCAGGCCACGTCGTCGTCGAGCAGGGCCTTCAGCGAGTCGAGGTTGTTGTACTCGAAGGCGGCCACCAGGTCCTTGCTTTCCTGCGGGATGCCCTTGTCGCGGCTGGTGGTGCCGATGTACCAGTCGTGCCAGCCGTGGTAGCCGCAGCACAGCACCTTGTTGCGCCCCGTGAAAGCCCGCGACACGCGCACGGCCGCCGAGCACACATCAGCGCCGGTTTTACTGATGCGAATGCTTTCGGCGTTGGGAATGATTTCGTGAATCAGCTCCGACAGCTCCACTTCCAGCTCGTGCATCATCGAGAAGGTGATGCCGTCTTCGAGCTGGGCCCGAATGGCGTCGTCCACTTTCGGGTAAGCGTAGCCCAGCGAAATCGGGCCGATACCCATCTGGAAATCAATGTACTCGTTGCCGTCCACGTCCCAGATGTGGGAGCCCTTGGCGCGCTTCACGTACTTCGGGCTCACGCCTTTGGTGTACTGGCCGGGGCCTTTGGCCAGGGTCTGCGTCACGGGCGTCATGATGCGCTGGGCGCGGGCGTACAACTCGTCCGACTTCGTGATGTCGGGGTAATTCTCGTTGGAAGAAACGGTGTTGGGCATGATGAGAAAGTTGACTGTAGAGACGCGACACTTCGCGTCTCGTCGTTGCTGATGTTGTTTAGTCTGCGCGTTACGGGACGGTCCCGGTCGTTCAACGCCGAGACGCGAAGTGTCGCGTCTCTACTCCGCAAACTCGTTTTCGAGCACGGCCGGGCCTTCGGCAATGGCCGCGCCCGACTCGCCCAGATACTCGGTGATGCGGCGGGCAATGTGGTGGCCGGTGAAGCCTTCGTATTCGAGCACCGCGCTCAGGCGGCCGGGGCGGTACCAACGCTCCTCCAGCGCCAGCGGCAGCACGCGGGCCGTAAGCTGGTGGCGCAGCAGGATTTCGGCCAGAATAGAATAGAGGCCGCCGGTGATGAAATGGTCTTCTACGGTTACCAGCAGGCCGCCGCTCCGCACCACGGCCAGCAGGGCTTCCTCGTCGATGGGCTTGAGGCTGCGCAGGTTAATGAGTCCCACGGACTTGCCCTGAGCCTGCAGCAGCTCACGGGCCACCAGCGTCTGCTCGAACAGCATCCCGTAGGTGAGGATGGTAATGTCGGTGCCTTCGGCCACGATTTCAGCCTTGCCCATTTCAAACGGCGCGTGCTCGTAGGTGGCGGGGCGGGTGTTGACGCGCAGGTAGGCCGGGAAGGGCGAGGCCCAGATGGCGGGCAGCATGGCCAGCATATCCTGCTCATCGGCCGGCGCGAACACCGTCATGCCGGGGATGCCGCGCATCAGGCTCACGTCCTCAATGGCCTGGTGGGTGGGGCCGTTGCCATCGGAGAGGAAGCCGGGCACGAAGCCGCTCAGCTTCACCGGCAGCTGGCCGATGCCCACGTCGGTGCGGATAAACTCGAAGGCCCGCAGCGTGAGAAAGGTGGCCAGCGCGTGCAGAATCGGCACGCGCCCGCGCAGGGCCAGCCCGGCGGCAGCGCCAATGAGCGTTTGCTCGGTGATGCCGGTATCGATGAAGCGCGGGCCGAGCACGGCCGGCAGGTTGCGGATAAGGGCGCGGTTTTCGGCCGTCATCACCACGATGCGCTCATCGGCAAGGGCGGTTTGCTTAATTAGTTCTTCGTAGTTCATAGGGTAGCGCGGACTTTTAGTCCGCGAATGAATTGTTTACTCGCGGACTAAAAGTCCGCGCTACTTCTACCGTACCGTCAGCGTTTCGCTGGTGAGCGTGGTAGCAACCTGGCTGTGCAGCTCGCGCAGCAGCTCCTCCACCTCCTCGGCCGAGAAGTTGCAGAACCACCGGTCGGCCCGGGCTTCGATGCTGGGCAGGCCGCGGCCGCGCACCGTGTCGCAGATGATGACGGAAGGCTTGGTAGCGGAGAAGGGGAGGGCCGAAAACGCTTCTTCCAGCTGCGTGAAGTCGTGACCGTCGATGCGCCGCACTTCGCAGCCGAAGGCTTCGAACTTGGGCGCCAGCGGCTCCAGCGGAATCAGGTCTTCGGTGGCCACGTTGGCCTGGAAGTGGTTGCGGTCGACCACCAGCGTCAGGTTGTTGACTTTGTGGGCGCTGGCCACCAGCAGGCTTTCCCACACGGTGCCCTCGTTCAGCTCGCCGTCGCCGGTGATGACGATGACCTTGTTGTCCTGGCCGCGCAGCTTGCAGTCCATGGCCACGCCCAGGGCCACGCTGGGCAGGTGGCCGAGCGAGCCCGAGTGGAACTCCACGCCCGGCACGTTGCGGTTGGGGTGCCAGTAGATGTGGTCGTCGGTGCTCAGGTGCTGGTCGAGGCGGGCTTTGTCGATAAAGCCCAGCTCCACGAAAGTGCCGTAGAGGGCGGGCACGTCGTGGCCTTTGCTCAGAAACAGGTAGTCGCGGGTGGGGTCCTGCAGGTTGTCGGGCCGCACGTTCAGCAGGTCGCTGTAGAGGTACACCAGCAGGTCGGCGCAGCTCAGCGAGGCGCCGGTGAAGCAGCCGCCGTCGGTGCTGAGGCGCACGATGTGCTCGCGCACTTTCAGGGCGCGGTCGGACAGCTCTTGACGTTTGGAATCGGTCATAAAGAAGAGGGAGAAGGGCGAAGCTGTTTGGTTTGCGACAAGTCCACGGTCTTGAGCTCGTCGAGGTGGTTGCGGTACCAGTTCACGCCCGCCAGGTGGGCGTTGAGCCGGGCAATGTCGGGGCGCCGGGCCAGCAATTCCAGGATGTCACTCAGCCCAAAACCGGGCTTAGCGGGATAGAGCGCGTCATAAACGGCGCTGATGAAGGAATAGTCTTCGGGGTAGTCGATGGTCCAGCGGTGGCTCATCGAAAAGTCCTGCCTAGCGTCCCAGGTCACGTTGCCGAGGTGGAAGCGGGCCGGATTTTCCCAGAAGAACGGGGTGGTGTGCTCGCGCTCCAGCGGCCGCCGGGCTTCGCGCCAGGCCGTTTCCAGCATCGCGAAGGGCATCACCTCCACGTCGTTGCCATCGGGGAAGGTGGCGGGGTGCAGGTTGCTCACGAAATCGTAGCGCTCGGCGAAGTCCAGGTAAAAGCCCACCACTTCGTCAATAACAGCCGGGTCGATGAGCGGGCAGTCGGAGGGGATTTTCAGCACCACGTCGGCCCCGTAGTGGCGGGCGGCCTGGTAGTGGCGGTCCAGCAAATCGAGGGCATCGCCGCGAAAGCAGTTCAGGCCGTGGGCAGCGCACAGCTCCGCAATGGCATCATCGGCGGGGTCGGTGGTGGTGGCCACGACCACGGTGCCGGCCAGGCGGGCGCGCTGCACCCGCTCCACCATCCGAACGAGGAGGGGCTGGCCCGCCAGCGGCATGAGCACTTTGCCCGGCAGGCGCGAAGAGCCCATGCGGGCTTGCACAACGGTTAGAATCCTGGGTGCGACCATGGGGTTGGGTTGGCAATATCCGGTAGTCGGGAAACGATGCGGAATACTCTTGAAAAGTGAGAAAATACCCGGAAATAATTGGTATCTGCCTCACTGCTAACTACAAAAAAATAGCCTAGTGCACGGCCAGCGAGCTGCCCGCCGGCTCGGCCCGGGCAAAGGATTCCGGGTCGTACTGCCTGAGGAAAGCAGGGCCGCTCCCCTCAAACCGGCTGTAGCCCCGGCAGATGGCCGCAATGCGCCGGGCCGAGGTGCCGCCGTTTTGCCACGGCAGCTTGCGCCGGAGGTCGTCCACATCGAAATAGGAGTGCACGGGCTTGCCCAGCGCCAGGCCCACGTACACCACAGTGGAGTATTGGGTGATGAGCTCCACGCAGTTGGCAATCATGTGGTCGGTGTTGCCTTCGGTGAAAATCAGGGTATCGGCCGGGGCGTTGGCCCGGATTTCGTCCACGGCGCGGGGCAGGGTTTCGTTGGGGTGCAGCTTGAAGGCCAGCGGCCGGCCATTGGCAATGCGCACGCACTCCCGGATGAACTTGGGCCGGTTTTCAGGCGTGAAGGTTTCGCGCAGGTCGGAGGTGGCCACCAGCACGTAGCCGTGGTGCGGGAAGTCGTTGTGCCGCACCTGCTCAATGTTGTCGAAGTTGGGAATGCCCGTCACCTGCAGCTTGTCGGCATCCACGCCCACGCGGGCGAAGTGCTCGGCGTAGCCCTGCGAGGCCACGCAGTAGATGTCGCAGCAGTTGTTCATGCCGTTGAGCGCCGTGCCGATGGCCAGAATGGGGTAGCGCGTAAAGCGCTTCACCAGCCGGGCCCAGATGTTGAGCGGGTCGGTCATGCCCTCCTGCACAAACACGGTTTTGGTGGTCCGCATCAGCGGCCAGGGCACCACCACGTCGGAGCAGCACACGATGAGGTCGTAGGTGTTGTGGAAGACGCGCGCCTCGAAATCGTTTTTCAGGTTGTGCTCGGCCAGGTACTTATCGGCTTTCTCCTTGATTTTGCCGGTGACAATGGTCTTGTCCAACCCCCGGGTCCAGAGCAGGAACTTGTAGAAGGGGCGCTGCCAGCCGTCGTAGTAAAGCTGGCTGAAGTAGGGCTCGAACTCGTCTTCCAGCAGCTGCGCAATCTGGTGCATCTGCGTGGTTTGGTTGGGCGAGCCGATGAGAAACAGAACCTTTTTTCGGGACATGCAGGGAGAAAAGATGAAGCGACCGAACCAGGAAAGCGCCCCCGTGAATGCCCGATAACCGGGCCGGGCGGCCGCTGGTTTCGGAGCGTGGCCGGCCGTGCGCGGGACGGCATGGGAACGGGGCAAGGTACAGCACAGCCGGCAAAATAACCACGCAGGTATAACCCCCCGAAGAAGCAGTGGTTAAGCAATTGCGAAGGTTTTGACGCACTTAGCGAACCGTAGCAAGGCCGGCAATTGTCCGCCGCTACCCCCGGCACCTGCGCCCCGAGTGCGGGCCAGGGGACGGGAAAGATGGTTGCCGGGGCCAGCGTCGGTTGCTGGTGCGGCTAAGTACGTAAGTAGTTTAGCTGGTATAATCAGTATAAAGCGTGGGGCCGGCTATTGGCTGGTTATTTTACTTTTGCTTTCTCCTGAAGGTGCCCCACTGCGCCGAAAGCAGCTTTTTCTACTTACCGATTCCAGTATGCAAATCAGCTCTCTACCCGATACCGATGGCAGTCGCTGCGTGCTCTCCTTCGACGAAGCCAACGGCTGGCTCCGGGCCACCTGGCGCGGCTTCGTGGACATGGACGAGGCCCTGCGCGGCGCCGATAACTACCTGCGCCAGCTGGCCGGGGTGCGCTGCGCCTACCTGCTCAACGACAACGTGGCCCTGCGCGGCCCCTGGTTCGATTCGATTGAATGGCTGGAGCGGGTGTGGGTGCCGCAGGCCATGACCATGGGGCTGCGCTACGTGGCGCACGTCGTGCAGGCCGATTCCTTGTCCGACACCATCACGGTCAACTTTCGCGGCTCGCAGGTGGGCGGGCTGGAGCTGCAGATTTTCCAGCAGGTGTCCGAAGCGGAGGCGTGGCTGCGCAGCTGCCAGCAACGGGCGGTGCCGGCCTAATGGCTGGGCATCGGTGGCCGCCAGGTTACCTTTGAGGTTGCCATGAACGACCCGGAAATCCGCGCCCTGCTCTACCCCTTGCTCTCGGGCGGCGTGCGTATTGATGAGCTGCCCACCGGCACCACGCGGGCCGATGTGGTGCACATCACCGAGCACTTCATGCACGGCTACGAGGTGAAAGGCGACGGCGACACCCTGCAGCGCGTGGCCAACCAGCTGCGCTGCTACGGCGAGGTCTATGATTTCGTCACCTTCATCGTCACCGAAAAGCACCTGGCCAAGCTGCTGCCGCTGCTGCCCGCGTGGGTCGGCATTCAGGTGGCTACGGCCGGGGGGCTGCGCTTGCACCGCGCCGCCAGCTACAATGCTGCCGTGGCCATGGCCTCATTGGCCCGGCTGATTTTTGTGGAGGAAGTGAAGCAGTTTCTGCTGGCGCGGGGCCTCACCGGCGTCAGCACCTTGCGGAGCCGCGAAATCAGCCATTTTCTGCGCACCACGCAGCTGGTGCCGCTGTCGGCGCTGGCGCAGTATGTGCGCGAGCGCCTGATAGCCCGCCTCCCCGAGCGCCTGCTGATGCGGGCCGAGCGCAAGGCCGAGCGCGAACGGCTGCCGCCCCGCCGCAAGGCCCGGCCCAAGGCGAAAAAGAAGAAACCCGCAGCGCGCAAAAAAGCCCGCGCCGTGTAGCGACGCGGGCTTTTTTGCGTTAAAATGAACAAGGCTACTTTTTCCTTAGCGCCGCAGCCACGGCCTGGTTGAGCAGCGGCTCCATCACCTTATAGCCGGCGAGGTTGGGGTGGACGCCGTCTTCGCCGTAGGCTTTTTTCAGGCCGTTCTGCTCGTCTTTGAGCGCCGTGTGCATGTCGTAATACACGAAGTGCTGCCGGTCGGCGTAAGCCCGGAGCTGCTGGTTGAGGGCCAGGATTTTGGGGGCCGGATGCAGGCCCTTGCGCCACCAGAAATCAACCGACGGGGCCACCGAGCCCACTATCACCCGAATGCCGTGGGCCTGCGCCAGCTCGCACATGCTCATGATGTTGTTCATCGTGGTTTGCGGGTTGTAGGGCCCGCTGTTTTCGGCAATGTCGTTGGTGCCGACCAGAATGACGACGGCCGCCGGATGCAGGGCAATGACGTCGGCGCGGAAGCGCACCAGGGTTTTGCCGGTGGTCTGGCCGCTGATGCCCCGGCCCACATACTCGTAGGTTTTGCCCCGGAAAAAAGCCGAATCCTCCTTCACCCAGCCCTCGGTGATGGAATTGCCGATGATGACCACGCGGGGACGGCCGGGCCGGGGCGCTGGCAGGCGCTGGTTGGCGGCGGCGTAGCGGTCCAGGTAAGCCCAGTCGTTGTGCAGCAGGTATTCCTGGCGCTGATGGTAGGCATCGTCGGCTGCTTTTTTGGCGGTGGCTGCGTCGGAAGGTTGTTGGGCGGGAGCAGGCGCGGCACGAAGCAGTGCGGCGAGCAGCAGAAGGGTTGCTGATTTCATGGCGTAAATTATAACCAGTAAGGGTTTTGGGCGAAATTCCCCAAACGTTTGCGGGTGTTTGATGCAAACGTTTGGGGAGATATTCCCCAATGCTTCATTTCCGGTCTCTGCTCGTTCATGCAAAACGTAAAATAGGGCCTGATTGCCTGCAAACCGCATAATCCACTCTTTAGGTTGTAAAGAGTGCCGCTGTCCCTGCAAAACCGCCGGCATCTCGTCCTGTTTCAGCGGGCATGAGTCGAAAGTAGGATTATTCCGTAATGAGCGTTTGCGGTAATAGTTGTTGAGTGACCAGCTTACCCCCCCCCGAGCAACTTGCGTCAACCGCAGGGTTAGAGAAAGGTATTTCCGGGCGAATGCAGTCGAAGCAACGCGGAGTGCGGAAGCCGTTGCCACGCGGTAGCCCATGCGCTATTGCGTGGTGTTATGGGCAACATGCATGTAATCAATAGTTAAGAAACGGTGACTTGCGTTTGTTCCAGGGCAATAAGGCAAAAAGTCCCGGTTGCAGATGCAACCGGGACTTGTGCTGTAGAGAGAGGACTCGAACCTCTAATTTTACTAGCGAGATAGGCTAGCGCGTCTGCCAATTCCGCCACCCCACATTGTTTGATGCCTCAAAAGTACGCAAAAGAATTATGAATAAAAAGGCAAGTGTTGATATAATTTTTTGCGAATGTTTCAAACAAGCGGATTCTGGCTTGCCGGGATGTGGCTTTTATCTTTGATTGGAACAACAAGCAACCTGGTGACTGACGGCAGTATTCGCAAAATCATCCACCTCGACATGGATGCATTTTATGCTTCGGTGGAGCAGCGCGACCACCCCGAGCTGCGCGGCCGGCCGCTGGCGGTGGGCAGCGCCCAGGGCCGGGGCGTGGTGGCGGCGGCCAGCTACGAGGCCCGGCAATACGGCGTGCGCTCGGCCA
This sequence comes from Hymenobacter daeguensis, assembly GCF_054780555.1. NCBI lineage: Bacteria > Pseudomonadati > Bacteroidota > Cytophagia > Cytophagales > Hymenobacteraceae > Hymenobacter > Hymenobacter daeguensis. The sequence continues at coordinate 63,940 of NZ_BAAGWC010000016.1, read as the reverse complement.
TGCCCTCGGCTACGGCGCTGCGCAAGTGCCCGGAGCTGCTGTTTGTGCCGCCGCGCTTTGCGGTGTACAAGGAGGTGTCGCGCCAGATTCGGGCCATTTTTGCGGAGTATACGCCACTGATTGAACCAGTGTCGCTGGACGAGGCCTACCTGGACGTGACCGAAAACCTGAAGGGCATGGCTTCGGCCACCCAGATAGCGCGGGAAATCCGGGCCCGGATTCTGGAAGAAACCGGCCTGACGGCCTCGGCGGGCATTTCCTACAATAAGTTTCTGGCCAAGCTGGCGTCGGACTACCGCAAGCCCAACGGGCAGTTTGTGGTGCGGCCCGAGCAGGGGCCGGGCTTTGTGGAGGCGCTGCTGGTGGGGCAGTTCCACGGCGTGGGGCCGGTCACGGCGGCGCGGATGAACCAGCTGGGCATCTTCACCGGGGCCGACTTGCGAACGCAGCCGGTGGAGCTGCTGCACCAGCACTTCGGCAAGGCCGGGCGCTACTACTACGCCATTGCCCGGGCCGAGGACCACCGCCCCGTGGTGGCCGACCGCCTGCGCAAGTCCATGGGCTCGGAAAATACCTTTGCGCAGGATTTAACGACGTTTCCCGAGCTGCTGGCGGGCTTGCAGCCGCTGCTTGAGGACGTGTGGGAGTACTGTGAGCGCAGCGGCATCCGGGGCCGCACCGTGACGCTGAAAGTGAAGTTTGCCGACTTCCAGCAGATTACCCGCAGCCGCAGCGGGGTGGGCGTGGTGCCCAGCCAGCCGGTGCTGGAGCGCATTGGCCGGGAGCTGGTGGAGGGGCTGTTTCCGCTGGAAAAGGGCGTGCGGCTGCTGGGCATCACGCTTTCCAACCTCGATAACGAGCAGGCCACGGCGGGCCGGCAGCTGACGCTGCGCTTTTGAGTGCAGCGACGAGGCGCAAGGATGCGTCGCTGCCCCGGTTGGGTACTGGTATAGCGGCATTTTCGCAACCCTGGTCGGTTCTTTTTCGACTATGGGAGCAAATACTGGTGCGATTCTGGTTAAGGATGCGGCATCTTTACCGTCCGGCCCGCCGACGCGGCCGGTCTTCCTTCTCAATTAGCCTCTTCCTTCATGCAATTCCCCCGATTTAAGCTCGGTATCTATTCCACTTCGGTGCTGGCCCTGCTGGGGCTGGCCTCTTACTCGGTGTACCAGGGCACGCCCCCGCGCGACCAGGTGGTGCTCGGCGTGATGCTCCAGGGCCTGACGCAGGCGCACTACCAGCCCGAAAAGCTCGACGACCAGTTTTCGCAGCGCGTGTACGACACCTACCTCAAGCGCATCGACGTGAACAAGCAGCTGCTGCTGGCCCAGGAAGTGGCCCAGCTCAGTCCCTTCAAAACGCAGATTGACGACGAGCTGCGCGGCGGCACCCACGAGTTTCTGGACGTGACCAGCGCGCTGCTCACCAGGCGCACGCTGGAGATTCAGAAGCTCTACCGCGAGATTCTGGCCAAGCCCTTCGACTTTACGGTGCAGGAAAGCTGGGAAACCGACCCCGCCAAGGCTACCTACGCCGCCAACACCGCCGAGCAGCGCGACCAGTGGCGCAAGATGCTGAAGTACCAGACCCTGGCCCGCCTGTCGGAAATGATGGACGACGAGGCAAAGAAGAAGGACAAGCCGCTGGCCGCCACCAAGGTGGGTGCCTCGCCGGCCACTACGTCCGACAAGGTGCGGACTCCCGCCGAGATGGAGGCCGAAGCCCGCAAGAGCGTGCTGAAATACTACGACGACTACTTCGCCGACCTCATTCAGACCGATGCCAATGACCGGCTGGCGGCCTTCGCCAACGCCATTGCCAACACCTACGACCCCCACACCGACTACCTCGCGCCCATTGCCCGCGACAACTTCGACATTGCCATGAGCGGCCGGCTGGAGGGCACGGGCGCGCAGCTGCAGGAAGACGAAGGCAAGCTGAAAGTGGTGGACATCGTGGCCGGCTCGGCCTCGTTCCGGCAGGGCGAGCTGAAGGTGGGCGACATCATTCTGCGCGTGGCCCAGGGCGCGGCCGAGCCCGTGAGCGTGGAAGGCATGCGCTTCGACAAAGCCGTGAAGCTCATCCGGGGGCCGAAGGGCACGGAGGTGCGCCTCACGGTGCGCAAGCCCGATGGCGCCACGGTGGTGATTCCGATTATCCGCGACGTGGTGGTGATTGAGGACACCTACGCGCAGTCGGCCCTCATCAAGCAGGGCGGGCGCACCTACGGCTACCTGCACCTGCCCGGCTTCTACGCCGACTTTGGCGGGAAGGGGGGGCGCAGCAGCGCCGCCGACGTGAAGGCGGAGCTGGCCAAGCTCTCGAAGGAAAACGTGGCCGGCGTGGTGCTCGACCTGCGCTACAACGGCGGCGGCTCGCTGCGCGACGCCGTGGACATGGGCGGCCTCTTCGTGCCCAGCGGCCCCATGGTGCAGGTGAAAACCAGCCGGGGCGCGGCCCAGCCCGTGGCCGATACCGACCCCGCCGTGCAGTACAGCGGCCCGCTGGTGGTGCTCGTGAACAAGTACAGCGCCTCGGCCTCCGAGATTCTGGCCGCCGCCATGCAGGACTACCACCGCGCCATTGTGATGGGCAGCACCACCTACGGCAAGGGCACGGTGCAGCAGGTGTTCGACCTCGACAACGCCGTGAACGCACAGGCCAACGCCCTCAAGCCGCTGGGCTCGCTCAAGCTCACCATCCAGAAGTTCTACCGCATCAGCGGGGGCTCGACGCAGTTTAAGGGCGTGACGCCCGACATTACCCTGCCCGATGCGCTGACCTCCTACGCCAAGGGCGAGCAGGAGTCGGAGTACCCGCTGCCCTGGGATGAGATTGCGCCGGCCACCTACACGCCCGCCAACACCCTGCCCGCCAGCCTCGACAAGCTGAAGGCCAACAGCGCCGCCCGCGTGGCCGCCAGCCCCGGCTTCAAGCTCATTGCCGAGGCCACGCAGCGCGCCACCGAGCGCCGCAAAGACACCAACCTCTCGCTGAACCTGGCCGCCTACCGCGCCCAGCAGGTGCAGGCCCGCGCCCTCAACAAGCAGCAGACCGCCGCCCAGAATGCCCTGGCCAGCCTCGACGTATCGGCCCTGGCCGCCGATGCCAAGCCGGCTTCGGACTCCACGGCCGCCAAGCGCCTCGCCCGCTTCCTCAAGCCCCTGCGCAAAGACCCCGCCCTGGCCGAAGCCGTGGCCGTCATCGGCGACGAGCTGAACTAGTAGGGGCGGGGCTTGCCCCCGCCTGCCATGCGCGCCAAGCGGCGTAAGAACCAAACGCCCCCGTTGCTACCCAGCGACGGGGGCGTTTTTTAGTTGGTGCGGGCCTCTGGAGGCATCATTGCCACTCCCGGCCGAAACGCCGGAGCTGCCGTGCGCGGTCAATCCGCCTTCGACGAATTGAACGGGCTACGACTACTCCATTCCCGATGGCAGCATCTGGTACTCGGGCTGTTACAACCCCACGAATGCCGACGAGGCCGCCGGGGTGGCCAGCCTGCCCGACCCCGCCCGCGTGAACCCCGGCTACGGCCTCTACAAGCTGGACCTGCGCAGCGGCCAGCGCACCCTGCTGGTCGATGGAATAACTTCCGAAGCCGTGGACTGGAGCCGCACCGGCTGGATAGCATATGACTGGGGCGGGGCGGTATGGAAAGTAAAAGCTAACGGCGACAGCGCGGTTCAGCTGGCGTCTTCCACGCGTGCGGTTTTGGTGGAATGCTGGAGCCCCGATGGCAAGTTCATCCTGTGCCAGCGCGATGCAGTGGTTGCTGCCCAAAGCGGCCAGGCCATTTATACCAACAAGGGCGTATTTGTTCGGTTGCTGCCCAGCTATTCCGCCGCTTCCACTCCCACACCGAGGGCACCGGGGCCTCTACCTCATCAACCACATCGTGCAGGGCAACGGCGGCCACATCGAAGTAGAAAGCGAAATAGGGGAGGGCAGCACGTTCCGGCTGTTTTGGTAACCGGGAGGCTGACTACGAGGGACATTTGTCATCCTGAGCGCAGCGAAGGGCCTTCTCACGCCTGCTCCGACGGAAATACTGCGACCTTTGCAGGTAGGAGTTACTGCAAATCGTTCTGACGTGAGAAGGTCCTTCGCTGCGCTCAGGATGACAGATAACTCCCAACCAATCCCCCAAACACCGCATGAAAGCATTCATTTTCGACCTGAACGGGACCATGATTCACGACATGGAATACCACACCCGCGCCTGGCAATACCTGTTCAACAACGACCTCGGCGGCAGCTTCACCTGGGAAGAAGTGAAGCCCCAGATGTACGGCAAAAACCAGGAGGTGCTGGTCCGCATGTTTGGCCCGGAGCGCTTCACGCCGGCCGAGATGGACGCGCTTTCGCTGGAAAAAGAGAAGCGCTACCAGACCGAGTTTCTGCCGCACCTGGCGCTGCTGCCCGGCCTGGCGGCGTTTCTGGAGCGCGCCCACCAGGCGGGCATTCCCATGGCCATCGGCTCGGCGGCCATCCCGTTCAACATCAATTTCGTGCTCGATAACCTGGGCATCCGGCACTACTTCCGGGCCATCGTCAGCGCCGATGACGTGGTGCTGAGCAAGCCCCACCCCGAAACCTTCCTCAAGGCCGCCGAAGCCCTCGGCACCGCCCCCGCCGACTGCATCGTGTTCGAAGACGTGCCCAAAGGGGCCGAAGCCGCCCGCAATGCCGGCATGAAGGCCGTGGTGCTCACCACCACCCACGAGGAGGCCGAATTCGCACACCTGCCCAACGTGCTGCACTTCGCCCCGGACTTCACGGACGCTTTTTTCCAGGCGCTTATCTGATTCCGTCATGCTGCGCAACGCGAAGGGCCTTACCGCGGCGGAACAACTTGTTCCGCCGCGGTAAGGCCCTTCGCGTTGTTTAGCGTGAGGCGAGTGCTTATTTCATCTTGCCCTTCGCGGCCTTCCGGGCCGCTTTCTGGTCGCGGTGGGCCTGGCGCTCGGCGGCGGTGCGGGCGGGGGCTGCCGGCGTGCCGGTGCCGGGCGAAAGCCGGTCGCGGTTGTTGGCAATGTTGGAGCCGTCCATCATGGTGCCCACGCGGGGCTGGTTGTTAGACGGGGCCGTGGGGCTGGTGTTGTTATCGGCCGGGGCGTTACTGGCCGGCGTGGTTTGGGCGAAAGCAGTGCTGCTGAGGCCCAACGCAAGCAGCGCGGCGGCCAGAAAGGAAGTGGATTTCATGGGTGTGGGTGGAGGAAGTGAAACGAGACAACTCCCCTGCTTACGCGCCACGGTAGGGCGCAGGTTGCGCCAGCTCCCCACAACATTCGTTTACCGCAGCACCCGCACCGTGGTATCGAGGCGCTGGGTGAGAAAGAGGCTGTGCATCTGCTGGCGCAGGCCGGCTTCGGCCTGGCGCTGCTCTTCTTTCTGAAAAAGCCGCACCTTATACTTTTCGCCGGGCGCGGCGCGGCGCAGGTTTACGTAGGTGAGCTTGCCGGAGGAATGGCTCACCGGCTCGCCGTTCTGGATGCGCTCGACGCGCTTGTCGTTGTTGCCGAACAGGGCTTGCAGGGGTTTGAGGCCGATAAACAAGTTGGTGGCACCCACCGGCCCCAGGCCATAGGTTCCGCTCACCTCCAGGTTGCTGAGGTTGCTGTTGAGGCGCAGCTTGGGAATTAATAACTGGTTACGGTTCAGCACGAATTCGCTGCTGAAAGGCTCGAAGAACAGGTGGCTGGTGCGGTCGGCTTTCATGAATTTCAGGGCCTCCATCAGCACTTCCACGTTCAGCAGCTCCAGGTCGCGAAAATCGGTTTTGAGGTAGCCCACGGTTTGGGGCAGGCGCGGCAGAAAGGTAGCGTCGAGGTCGGTGCGGATGTCCATCACGCCGCGCAGGCTGCCGCGCACGTTGTCGGCCCCCAGCACGTTGAGGCCCATGGCCGACGTGGCCGCAAACAGGGCGGGCAGCTGCACATCCTGCATCTGCAGCTGCACGCGGGTGGGGTGGTGGGCGCGGTTGGCGGTGCTGAGCATACGGCCGCTCAGGCTGATGTGGCCCTGCAGGGCATCCACGGTGCAGTTGTCGAGGCGGGCCTGGCCATCGAGCAGGTGCGACACCAGGCGGAAATCACTGCCCTTGATGGCGCCGTAACTCACTTTATCGGCTTCTACGCGCAGCACGGCGCTCAGCGTGCCGTTGGAAAACAGCGAGGGGTTGTGGTCGGGGGCGGCAATCACCCGCTCGGCGCGGCGGGTGGCCCGGCGCTGGGCCCGGGCCCGGTCGCGGGCGGTGATGACGGAGTCGCTGGGCGTGGTGAGGCTGGCAATGAGGCCCAGCAGGCGCTGCACATCAAGGGTTTTGTAGCGCAGCGTCATGTCGGCATCGGCGGCGCTCAGGCGCAGCTTCTCAATCTGGGCAGTGCCGGAGGCCTCGCCGTAGCCGCCTTCCGGCGTGCGGAAGCGCAGGTAGGGCATGCGCAGCAGGGTGGAGGTTTTGGCCAGCCGAAGCTGTACTTCGGCCAAGCTTTCGCCTTCGGGCAGCACAATGCGGTCAATCTGGAGGTCGAGTTGGCCGTTGGCGGCCAGCAGCAAGTCGCGCAGGGCGGGCACGGCCACGCCCTGGCCCCGCTTCCGGCGGGCGCGGTTGCGGGCCGCCGGAAGCGGGGCGGCCGGCTGGGCGGGGCGCGACAGCCGGGCCAGCAGCTGTTCGTAGCTCAGGCTGCGGAAATGCACGCCCAGCTCGTAGTGCACCGGCGCCACGCGGTTGGCCGAGTCGGTGGGCCAGCTCACGCTGCCGCGCACGCCGCCGCCCCACACCCGGCCGGCCAGGTTCAGCAGCTGTACCTGGCGGCCGTCGTGGCGCACGGTCACGGCAAGGTCGCTGAGGGTGTCGGTGGCCAGCAGCAGGCGCTGGCAGCGCAGACTCACGTTCAGCAGCAGCCCGGGCGGAATCAATTCGCTGCCCAGGGTGGCCGCCAGCTGGGCTTTGTTGCGAGGGGTGCGGGTGCGGGGCGGGCGTTTGGTGTTCATGGCAAAGCCCTCGCTGGCGCTGCGCGGCACCGGCCGCATCAGGTTGCGCAGCTCGGCCACGCGCAGCTCTTCCACCGCAAACTGCCCGCTGATGCTGGCCGTGGGATGCAGGTCGGTGAGGTAATCGAGCAGGTACGTGGTGGTGGCCGAAGCCCGAAACCGCATGCCGTTCAGGCTGCCCGAGGCATTGGAAAGGTGCCAGAGGCTGTCGTTGAGGCCCACCTGCACGTTGAGGTCGGCCAGGTCGGCCCCGCGCACGGGCAGCAGAAACGAGGCCTTGTGCAGGGTGATGCTGCCGCGCAGCGACAGGTTTTTCTGCGCCTGGCCGTAGCCCGGCTGGCCGGGGCGCGGCGGCAGCAGGCCGCGCACGTGCACGTTGAGGTCGGCCAGCCCGCCGCGCGCCCGCCACCGGCCCGGCGATACCACCGCCGCCAGCTCCGGCAGCGTGGTGCGCCCCCGAAACTGCCCGTCCACAAACGGTCGGCGGAAGTTGCGCAGCGTCAGGGCCACGTCGAGCCGGCCGGCGGGCGAGTAGATGCGGCAGTGCCTGAGGGTGAGCACCGTGGATTGGGGGCGGTGCAGGGGGCCGTTGTCGTAGCTGCCCTGCAGGTCCCAGCGGCTGATGCGCCGGGCCGAGTCGGGCCACTGCAGGCTGGCGTTGCGCAGCCCGAAGGTGAGCACATTGCGCGGGCTCACCTTCGGGCCGCTCAGCCCCGTGATGCTGTAGTGGATGTGCGCCTTGCTGGTGCTCACGGCCCCGGCCAGGTAGGGCTCGAGGCGGGGCGGGAGGGCGGCGCGCAGCACTTCGGTGAGCGGCTGGTTGCCCACAAACTTCAGGTTCATGAGGGTGCCCACCGGCTGATTGGGGTCTACGCGGTGGGTGCCGCGCACCTGAATGGTGTCGCCGTTGAGGGTGGCGCGGGTGTGCCACAGATGCCCTTCGCGCTTTGCGAAACGGTAGGTGTAGTTCACCCGGGCCTGCACCGGCTCGCGCTCGAACAGGGTGCCGGCGCGGGTGCGCAGGTAGTTCAGCTCGCCGTCGATGGTGCCGGCCACGCGCAGCACCCCATTGCGCAGCCGCGCCGTGAGCCGGGCCTGCCGGGCCGAAGCGCCAAACGCACTGCGCGAATACGCATTGCGGGTGCTGATGCGAAAATTGTTGACAATCAGCTCGTCGAGCACCATGTTCAGGCCGGGCGCCTCGCCGGTGCCCTTGCGGCGCTTGCCGCGCAGGCCCCAGGAGTGGCCCAGCGAGTCGGTGCGCTCCCGAAACTCCACATTGGTAATAACCAGCCGCTTCACCGCCAGCCGGCCGCGCAGCAGCGGCAGCAGCTCGATGCGCAAATCGGCCCGGCCCACCCGGAGCACTTCCACCGACTGCTGAAACGAGGTATCGGTGAGCGCCAGGTGCTGCACCGAGGCCGTGAGGTGCGGGAAGTCCTGCCAGGGCGACATTTCTACCCGAAACGGTGCCAGCACCAGCTCCGAGTTGTGCGTGAGGGCCCGGCGCAGCTTTTGCGCCACCACGCGCCGGCCGTAGGCGCTGCCCAGCAGCCACACCGCAACGCCTCCGCCCAGCAAGCCCAGCAGCACCACCGATGCCAAAATGCGTTGCCAGGTAAAAAATTTCATAAAGCCGGGTTCATCGCCGCGGGGCCACCGCGTGCTAAAGTGCCAAAGTAGCCCCGCATACGGAAAAACCCCGCTTATGTATGCCAGCCGGGCAGCAGCAGCCGGCGCTTAGGCTTCCTCGGCGGCCCCTGCGTCGGCGTGGGTGGGGGCGGTGTAGGTATCGGCGTACTTGAAATCCTCCAGCCAGTAGGCCGAGCTCACCACATCGAAGGTAATGGCGTCGGCCGACTGCGCCGAGATGGTCAATTGCCAGAGAATGGCGGCGGCTTCTTCAAACTTATCGCCCGCCAGCTGCGCCGAAAACAGCCGGTTAATCAAGGCTTTGGCTGACAGGCCGGGGGCCAGCAGGCGCAGCAGGGGCGCGGCCGGCCCGGGAGTGAAAACGGCCAGGTCGGCGGCATTCGTGGCCGTGCATTTTACCTGAAATTCCACGGCCTTGGTGGCCGGAAACGTGCCGTTGTAGGCATCGTGCAGCAGCTGCGTGGCCTGGTAAAAGCCCTTGTGCAGCGGCAGCTCGGGGTTTTCTTCCCAGAGCTTTTCCGTGAGCATCTGGTGGGCCAGGTTGGCAATCTGGCCGGCGCTCAGCTCTTCGGCAAACAAATAGCCCAGCACAACCTCGGCGGCCTCGCGCGGCTCCAAATCGGTGAAAGCCATGAGGCACATCTCCTTCAGCTCGGCTTCGCTGATGGCCTCCGGATTGTCGTAGCTCATCTTGGCCAGCAGCGCGCGGTAGTCGTGGTTCTGCCAGGTGTTGGGCAACTCGGTGAGGGTGGAAAACGTGAGGCGCTCAACGGTGAAAGTAGGGGCGGGGGCTTGCATGAGTCTCGGGCGAGTGAAGCGGCGCGGGGCCGCAGGTACGGCCGGGTTTACGCAGGGCAGCGCCAAACAACCGAAAAGGGCCTACGCCACCGGCAGCGTAAACAGAAACCGGCTGCCCGTGCCGGGCTGGCTTTCTACCCACAGCTGGCCGCCCTGCGCATCAATGAACTCGCGCGAAATGCTCAGCCCCAGCCCCGAGCTGCCCTGGCCGCCCTGCCCCGGCACGCCCGCAAACCGCTGGAAGATGCGCTTGTGAAACTCGGCCGGAATGCCGGGGCCGGCGTCTTCCACGCTCACGCGCACCATTTCGCCCCACTGCATGGCCCGGATGACCAGCGGCGCGCCCGGCGGCGAGTAGCGAATGGCGTTCGAAAGCAGGTTGATGAGCACCCAGGTGGTTTTTTCCACGTCGCCGTGGGCGGCGGGCAGCGTGTCGGGCAGAAGCACATCCAGCCGGATTTCCTTGTCCTGCAGCTGGGGCTGCACCGTCTGGCTGGCGTAGCCGATGACCTCGGCCAGCCGCACGGGCTGCAGGGCCAGCTTGATGCCCGCGCCCGCGTCGAGGCGCGACACTTCGATGAGCTGGCCCACCATCTGGAGCAGGCGCTGGGTTTCCTCGCCAATGCCGGCGGCCAGGGTCTGGCGCTCGGCATCGGTGGTGCGCGGGTTCTGCAACAGCATGAGGCTGAGCTTGATGCTGGCCAGCGGCGTTTTCAGCTCGTGCGAGATGGTGGCCAGAAAGGTTGATTTCACCTCGTCCAGCTTCTTGAAGTCGGATACGTTGCGCAGGCAGAAAATATGGCCGGCGGGCAGCCGCTTGTTGGCCGGCCCAACGCTCTCGATGGGGCTGATGCTGAGCTGGTAGTGCGGCGCATCGCCCTTGTGCGGAAAGGTGAATACCGGGTCGGGCACGGCATCGCCGGCCAGGTTGGCTTCGGCCAGCGGCACCAGCAGGTCGCGCAGCAGTTCGCTGGTGGCGGCCACGGCATCGGCGGTTTTGCCCAGCAAGTCCTTGGCCGGCAGGCCCAGCAGGTCGCAGGCTACGGGGTTGGCCAGCACAATGGTGCGCTGCTCGTCCAGCAGCAGCAGGCCTTCGTCGAGGCTTTTTACCAGACTTTCCATGCGGTTGCGCTCCGTAAACAGCTCGGCCAGGGTGAGGCGGCGCTCGTCCTGGGCCTGGCTCAGCACCCGGTTCACGGCGGCGGCAATGGTGCCCACCTCATCGCGCCGGCCCACGGCCACGCGGGTGGCGGGGCCGGGGCCGGCCACGCGCTCCATGTCGACGGTGAGGCGGCGCAGCGGGCGCACCACAATGCGCGGCAGGCGCACCATCATGGTGATGCCCACGGCCGTGCCCGCGCCCAGAAAGGCCAGCACCGTGGTGCGCGCCAGGTTGAAGTCGTGCTGCTCGATGCCGTGGGCCCCGTGCTCGAGGTAGCTGATGGTGAAAAACGCGTAGCCGCCCAGCCCCAGCAGCAGCAGCAGCAACAGGAACACGCTCAGGCGAATCTTGAGTTTGAGGGACATGGCAGGGAAACTGGGCCGGCCGCAGCGCTGCCGGCACAAACTTTGCGCCCGGCCTGGGCGTTGACCGGGCGCAAAGCATGATATTTAATGCGCAAATGACGCCGCGGGCCAGCAGATTTTTGCGTGGCTGAACGGCCGCGGGCCGTGCCCGGGGCCAAAGCTAGGCATGGGCCTGCGGGCACGGCTGCCGCATGAATCGCGCCCGGGCGGCCGGAATTACGGCCCACCGGCCGGCGGGGTAGGATAATTATATGGAAAGTGTTGATTATCTTGATTACACTCTGGTTATGGTCGATGGTCGCCGAAAAAACCTCAGTACTTTGGAGCACCTGAACATCCCTTTCATGGCTGGTGGCGACCAGCAGCTCCCGCTGCCGGCGCGCCACTGGCCGCTTCCCACGCTCCCTGGCCATGCCGACTGCTGCCGCTAGCCCCGATGCTGACTGGACCGCGCCGCTCGACGCGGAACGGACCCGCCGCCAGCAGGCCGAAGCCGCCCTGGCGGCGGCCGAGGCCCGCATTGCCGCGCTGGAGCAGGAGCAGGCCGACCTGGCCCGCCACGCGCAGCGCCAGCAGGTGCAGCTCGCGGCCCTGGTGCAAAACCTGCAGGTGGGCCTGGTGCTGGTAGATGAGCACGGGCAGATTCAGTTCGTGAACCAGCATTTCTGGGAGCTGTTCGGGCTGCCGCCGGTGGCGGGCCCGGCCGAGGGCGGCCCGCCCATTCCCTACGCCGCCGTTTACATCGACGATGCCTTTCTGGACCCGGCCGCGTTCAGGGCCCGCGCTCACGCCCTGAACGCGGCCGGCCAGACCGTGCTCCAGGAAGCCTTTGCCCTGGCCGATGGGCGGGTGGTGGAGCTCGACTACCTGGTGCTGGACACGGCCCGCGCCGGCCGCCTGATTTGCTACCGCGACGTGACCGGGCGCCACCGCCGCGATGCCGAGATTCGGACGCTCTCCTACATTCCCCAGCAAAATCCCAACCCCATTCTGCGGCTCACGGCGGCCGGCGCGGTGGTGTATGCCAACCCGGCGGCGGCCCCGCTGCAGCACGCCCCCGGCGAGGAGCTGCCGGGCCTGCCCCCGCGCCTGCTGGCCCTGGTGCAGGCGGCCCTGCGCACCCCGGCGCAGCACCAGCAGGAGCTGGCCGTGGCCGGGCAGCACTACCTGTGCACGGCCGTGGCCGTGCCCGGCGAAACCTACGCCACGCTCTACCTCACCAACATCACGGCGCGCTACCAAGCCGAGCAGCGGCTCGTTCGGCAGCAGTATTTCTATGAAAGCATTCTGGAGCAGGTGCCCACGGCCGTGGCCCTCTTCGATGCCGGGCACCGCTACCTGTACCTGAACCCCGTCATCGAGCCCGACCCCGCCCTGCGCGCCTGGATGATTGGCAGAACCAGCGACGAAGCCGGCCGCCGCCGCCAGCGGCCGGCCGAGGTGCTGCAGCAGCGCAGCGCGGCGTTTGCCCAGAGCCTGCGCGAGCAGCGGGAAGTGGTGTGGGAAGAAACCCTGCTGAAGCACGGCGAGGTCCGGAATTACCTGATGCGCTTCCAGCCCATCCGGGCGGCCGATGGCCAGCGGCTGATGATTTGCTCGGGCGCCGACATCACGGAGCGGAAGCGAACCGAGGAGCAGCTGGCCCGGCAGCAGGAGTTCTACGAGTCCATCCTGAACCTGCTGCCGGTGGACGTGGCCGTGTTCGATGCCGAGCACCGCTTTCTGTTCGTCAACCCCTCCTCGATATCTGACCCCGTGGTGCGCCAGCAAATCATCGGGCTCAGCAGCGCCGAATACTTCTACCTGCGCCAGCAGCAGCACCCCAGCGGCCTTGCCGAGCAGCGCCAGCAATACTTCGACCTGGCCGTGCGTACCCGCTCCGACGTGACCTGGGAGGAAATGCGCACCGACCGCCAGCAGCGCCCGCAGCTGATGCTGCGGCACCTGCGGCCGGTGTATGATGCCACCGGCACCCTGCGGCTGGTGGTGGGCTCGGGCATCGACATCACGGCTCGCTACACGGCCGAGAAGCTGCAGCAGCAGGTGCAGCGGATGCTGCAGGTGCAGCAGGATTTTGTGCGCCAGATTCTCGATGCCCTGCCCAACGTGCTCTACATGGTGGACCCCGACAACTCCGTCTCGTTTGCCAACCAGGCTTATACCGACATGATTGGGCACAGCCTGCACTGGCAGGCCGTGGGGGCCCCGGCCGCCGTGCAGGAGGAGATGCAGCAGATGCGCCAGCTGAATGCCAGCGTGCGCGATTCGCAGCAGCCCCATACCCGGGAAATGCCGTTCACGCTGGCCACCGGCGAAACGCTCTACTACCAGGTGCACAAGCGGCCCCTGCTGCGCACCGATGGCCAGCTGGGCATTCTCACCATCAGCACCGACATCACGGACGTAAAAAAGGCCCGCCACGAGCTGGAGCGCCGCGAAAAGCAGTACCACGACCTGGTGTACTACTCTCAGGCCCTCATTTGCACGCACGACTTGCAGGGCAAGGTGCTGTCCGTGAATCCGGCCATCGAGCGGCTGCTGGGGCTGCCGGCCGCCCGGCTGGTGGGCCGCCCGCTGCGCGAGGCCCTGCCCCCGCAGCACCACGCCGCCCTGCAGGCCTACCTCGACGGCGAGAAGCCCCTGCAGGCGCAGCCCCGCATCGTGACCGTGCGAACCAGCGCCGGCGAGCACCGCTACCTGCAATACTACACCTACCTGGTATCGGAGGAGGGCTACCCGTCCTACGTGGTGGCCTCGGGCTACGACGTGACCGACGGCATTCTGGCCCGGAAAGCCCTGCAGCAGGCCAAGCAGGAGGCCGAAGAAAATGCCCTGGCCAAGGAAGCCTTCCTGGCCCGGATGAGCCACGAAATCCGCACGCCGCTCAACGGCGTGCTGGGCATGGCTGCCCTGCTGCAAAAAACGCTCCTCACGGCCGCGCAGCAGGAATACCTCAACACCATGCAGCACGCCGGCCAGCACCTGCTGGCCCTGGTGAACGACGTGCTCGACATGGCCAAAATCACTACCCGGCACCTGCAGCTCAGCCACGAGCCCTTCGACCTGGCCGTGGTGCTGCAGGGGGCCGGGCACACCGTGGCCGCGCTGGCTGCCGAGAAGGGGCTGGGGCTGGAAGTGGCCCCCCTGCGCACCGCCGCCCCCCGCGTGGTGGGCGATGCCTACCGGCTGCACCAGGTGCTGCTCAACCTGCTCTCCAACGCCATCAAGTTCACCGAGCGCGGCAGCGTCCGGCTCGGGGCTGCGGTGGTGGAGGAGGGGCCCGAGCGGCTGGTGCTGCGCTTCTGGGTGCAGGACACGGGCATCGGCATCGCGCCCGAAGAGCAGCAGCACATCTTCGATGCCTTTGCCCAGGCCAGCCCCGAAACCAGCCTGCGCTTCGGGGGAACGGGCCTGGGGCTGTCCATCAGCGGGCAGCTGGTGCAGCAGATGGGCGGCGTGCTGCGCCTGTGCAGCGAAGTGGGGCAGGGCACCACGTTTTCGTTTCGGCTGGCGTTGCCGCGCGCGCTGGAAGCGGCCACCCACGTGCCTGTGCCACCGGCTGCCACCTACGAGGGCCTGCGCAATCTGCGCGTGCTGCTGGCCGAAGACAACCCCGTGAATCAGCGCATTGCCATAGCCGTGCTCGAGCATTGGGGCGTGCTGGTGACGGCCGTGGGCAACGGCACCGATGCCCTGGTGGCGCTGCAGGCCCAGTCGTTCGATGCCGCCCTGCTCGACATCCGGATGCCGGGCCTGAGCGGGGTCGAAGTCACGCAGGCCATTCGCCGCTACGCCCATGCCGGCCGGGCCGCCATTCCCATCATCGCCCTCACCGCCAACGCCTTCGAAGCCGACCGCGCCATCTACCTGGCCGCCGGCATGAATGCCTGCCTCACCAAGCCCTACGAGGAAGCCGCCCTCTGCCAGCTGCTGCTCGATTTGACCGGCCGCCTATAGCAGGCCGCCCGCACCCGGGCCGAGGCGGAGGCAGTCTGAAAAAAGTGTTATATTCATACTGTAGCTCAAACTAATCATCTTCTACTGTGGAAAAACTATTAAGCATCAACCCCGAAATCACCTCGTATGAGGGGATGAGTGGCCTGCGGGTGCTGTTGGCCGAAGACAACCTGGTCAATCAGCGCATTGCCATGATTATCCTGGAAAACTGGGGGGTGGATGTGTACGCCGTGAACGACGGACACGATGCGCTGGTGCAGCTGCAGCAGCACGAATTCGACGCGGCCCTGCTCGACATCCGCATGCCCGGCCTGAGCGGGGTGGAGGTGACCCGGGCCATTCGCCAGCACCCCGATGAATTTCACGCCAGTGTGCCCATCATTGCGCTCACGGCCAGTGGCATCGAGAGCGAGCGGGATGCCTACCGGGCCGCCGGCATGAACGCCTGCCTCACCAAGCCCTACGAGGAATCGCACCTGTGCCAGCTGCTGGATTTGCTGACGAATATCAAGGAATAGCAACGCCCGCCCGTGTCCCTTGCGGGCTGCGCCACGCGCAAGCTCAGGCGCAGCCTCTCCGTCATGGCCCGGTAGGAGTTCCGCTGCGCTAAACTCGCGCTGGTTAGGCCAGCCCGTACTCTTCCAGCTTGCGGTACAGCGTCGTCAGGCCGATGCCCAGCTTTTTCGCCACGTCGGGCTTGTTGCCCTCCAGCTCGCCCATCAGCTTGCCGATGTGCCGCGCTTCCAGCGCCCGCAGGCTTTCGTCGGCGGCATCCGCGCCGGGCCGAACCGGGCGGCCCAGCGCGTGGAACTCATCGGGCAAATAATCAGCCGACAATAACTCCCCATTCGGCGCCAGAATGGCGGCCCGTTCCAGCACGTTTTTCAGCTCGCGCACATTGCCGGGCCAGGGGTAGCGCTGCAGCATATCCAATGCCTCCGCCGAGAGGCCGGGCAGGCGCTTGCTGAGGCGGGCGGCGAAGTGCTGGAGGAAATAGTTGGCCAGCGGCGGCACATCGGTGGGCCGGTCTTTGAGGCTGGGGACGAGGATGGTGAAGACCGAGAGGCGGTAGTATAAATCGGGGCGGAAGCGGCCTTCGGCGGCTTCCTGCTTGAGGTTGCGGTTGGTGGCGGCTACCAGGCGGATGTTGACCTTGGTGGGCTTGGTGTCGCCGAGCTTGGTGAAGCTCTGGCTTTCGAGCACGCGCAGGAACTTGGCCTGCACGTTGAGCTCCAGCTCGCCGATTTCGTCCAGAAACAGGGTGCCGCCGTTGGCTTCTTCCAACAGGCCCTTCTTGTCGGCCAGCGCGCCGGTGAAGGCGCCTTTCTTGTAGCCAAACAGCTCGGATTCGAGCAAATCTTTGGGGAAGGCGCTGCAATTGACGGCCACGAAGGCCTTGCCTTGCCGCCCGCTGGCCTGGTGGATGGCCTGGGCAAACAGCTCCTTGCCGCTGCCGGTGGGGCCTTCGAGCAGCACGGTGCTGTCGGTGGGGGCTACCTGGCGGGCCAGCTGCTGCACGCGCCGCAGCTCGGGCGAGTCGCCAATCATGGACTCGAAGCGGTACTGCTGGCCCACGCGGCGCTCCAGCTCGGTGACGCGCTGGCGGAGGCGGGCTTTTTCGGCGGCGCGGTCGACGACGACCACCAGTTGCTGCTCAAAATCGCCCTTGGTGAGGTAGTCGAACGCGCCGAGCTTCATGGCCTTCACGCCATCGGGGATGGTGCCGAAGGCGGTGAGCAGCACCACTTCGGCATCGGGGGCGGCGGCTTTGAAGCGGGGCAGCAGGTCGACGCCGTTGGCATCGGGCAGCTTCACGTCGGAGAGCACGAGCAGGATGTCGGCGGCGTGTTGCTGGAGCAGCTCCAGGCCGCGGTGGGCGTCGGGGGCTTGCAGCACGGTGTAGCCTTCCAGCTCCAGCACCTGGGCCAGCAGCTGGCGCAAGCGCGCTTCGTCGTCGATGATGAGCAGGGTACCGGTGGGCATGGGTTATGGAGCGGTGACTGGATTAAGCCGCAATTACGGTGTAGTTTTGGGATATGCTAAAGCGCCTTCTGATTAGAAATTTTACCGTTTTTGCTGAGGCCGACTTTGAGTTTGTGCCTGGGCTGAATGTAATTGTTGGCACCAATGGGACAGGCAAAAGCCACGTGTTAAAGCTAGGATATGCGGTATTGCGTAGCCTGACAAACCGTTTGCAAAACTGGAATGGAATAAGCCTAGATTCACCGCTAACTTCTCTACAAGAGATTTTTCGGCCAACTCCTGCTGATGTTAGTGAATTGATTAGGCGCCAAGCAGCCGAACCCCAGGCCTTTATTCAATACGAATTAGATGATGAGCGTTTGAGTCCGGGACAACTCATGTTATCTCCCAGTATCTCTACAGAATCAAAACTTTCTCTTACACCTTCAACAGCAGCAGGTGAAGTTAGCAAGGCTAATGCTACACCAGTTTTTATTCCAGCTAAAGAAATTCTTACATTAAGCTGGATGAGACCTGCTTCCAACCAGCTTCGTTTGCCACTTGATGAAACTTACCTAGACTTGCTGGAGCAATTGGACCATTTGCCACTCAAAAAACCAGCAGCGGCTAATGTATTAGCCAAATTAACGCAAGAATTAGGTGGAGAAGTAGAAGCTGAGGGAAGTCGTTTTTATTTAGCTTTTGCTAAGCAAAAACCAATGGATATAAACTTAGTGGCGGAGGGATTGCGCAAGTTTGGAACGTTACAACGCTTATTAAGTAACGGAAGCCTGACAGCACAAAGCACACTTTTTTGGGATGAACCAGAAGCTAATCTAAATCCAGCATTGCTACGGAAGCTTGCGGCTATTCTAGTCGAATTAGCTCGTCAAGGATTCCAAATAATCTTGGCTACGCACAGCATGAGTCTGCTGAAGGAATTTCATATTCTATCGCGGGAGAAAGATGCGGAACCATTACCAATAAAATATTTTGGGTTGAATGCCGCGCCGGGCGAAGCTACGCGAATTGTTACAACTGGTAATTTCGAATACCTGCCAGATATAGTAGCACTGGAAGTGGAATTGGAGCAGGCAGATGCGCTGGAAGAAATTTTCGTTCGAGAAGACCAGCAGCGCCATGCCGACAATAATTGAATGGAATAAGGAAAGCGGCAGAGGATTAGCTTTTGATTTTCCGTCGGATTGGGAAGTGGTGAAATATGACCAAGAGGAAGATACGCTAGCATTCGAGCCAGCAGGATTTTATCGGGGCATTATTCTTGGCGAAAAGACAAAGAAGACGGCGCAAGGCATCCGGGCAATGGATATTGTCTGCCGCTTGCCGGGCGAATCCAAGCAGCTACAGTTTATCGAAGTGAAGGATGACCGGCTACGCACTATGGCGAAAGGTGACCGTGAAACCGAACTTTACGAAACCGTACTACTAAAAACAATTGGTACAATGGCTGGGCTGACACTGGCCGAAAGGCTGGGAGATGATTCGTTGCGCCCGATGGCCTGTTTAAGCCGGCATCCTGCTATTGAAGTCATTTTGTTTTTAGTTGAACCGCCTGAAACGTTGGTGCCTGATATTGGTAGCAAGCGCACGCTACGCCGACTGGTTAATCAGCAACTTAAAACGACCTTAGACCAGCGACTTTCCGCCGCATTAAATCGGTGGGGCCTACCATTCACGCTCTACAATCTATCCAACCGTCAAGCTCCTGCTTGGCGCATGCGGGAAGTAACGCGGGCGGTTTAACTCCTCCGAATCTCATTCTTAATGTGCTCGACGAACTGGGCGAATTCGGGTTCGGCTTCGACGTTTTCGTGCCAGGCGAGGCCCATTTCGGCCAGGTTGTATTGGTGCTGGGGGCTGATGGTGGCGCCCGGCACGAGGGCCCCGGCCGCGTCGTGCTCGTAGCCGAGCAGCCAGAGGCGGTCGGCCAGGGCGGTGGTGGTCACGATGTCGTGCGAGACGATGATGACGGTGTTCAGCTCGTCCATGGTGGTGACTTCGACGATTATTCGTTTCACTTCGTCAATAATGGCCACGTCGAGGCCCGAGAAGGGCTCATCGAGCAGGATGAGGTGGTCGGAGCAGAGCAGCTGCTGGGCGATGGCCGCCCGCTGGCGCTGTCCGCCCGAGAGCAGGGCCGGGTACTTGCGCCGGTGCGGGGCCAGGCCGAAGCGTTCGAGGTAGGCGTCGACGTGCTGGCGGGCGTCGGCGGGGGCGTGCTTGCGCTGGGCGGCCACCAGCAGGTTGTCGTGCAGGGTGCGGTGGTCGAAGAGGGGGTAGCGTTGCTGCACGAAGCCCACCATGCCGGGCAGCACGGGCTGCTGGGCGAGGCCCACTGCCACGGTGCCGGTGCCGGGGGCGAGGAGGCCCGCCATGATGCGGCACAGCACCGACTTGCCGATGCCCGAGCGGCCGTAGAAGCCCACGACCTGGCCCTGGCGCATGTTGGGCCGCGTCACGTCGAGGACCTGGGCGTTGATGTCGCGCAGGATGGGTTCGTGGTTGAGGGTGATGGAGACGTTGTTGAGCGTCAGGATGGGGTCGCGGTAGGCGTAGGTGTGGGCGGTCATGGGAAGTAGCGCGGACTTTTAGTCCGCGAGTTGAAAGCGTTTGGAAGAAGTAGCGCGGACTTTGTAGTCCGCGAGTAAAGGATTTTGGAATGATGGGCAGTAGCTTGGACTTGCGGACTACAAAGTCCGCGCTACATGAGTGGAGGACTTGATTTTTTATGAGCGGCATTTGCCCCACTGGTTGCCGCCGGGCGAGGATATCTTCCTCACGTTCCGCCTCGCCGATTCTTTGCCGCAGGAATTACTGGGCCGTTTGCAGGATGAAGCCCGACTTGTGCAGCGTAACTCGGATTTAGACCCTGCTCAACTCTATGCCGAGCGGAAACGGTATTTCGGGCGCTTTGATGATTTATTGGCCAACTCCGACCACGGCCCTACCTGGCTGCGGCAGCCGGAAATCGCGGCAATCGTCAAGCAGTCGCTGCAGCACTTCGATGGCTCACAGTATCAGCTGCTGGCTTATTGCCTGATGCCGAACCATGTGCACCTATTGGTGCGGCTGTCGGAGGACTCCCCGCCGCTGATGCGGACTTTGCAGCGCATTAAGGGATTCACTGCGCTGCAAGCCAATAAGTTACTGGGGCGGACTGGTGGTTTCTGGCAATCGGAGAGCTACGACCACATCGTGCGAAAAGGAGAGTTGGATAGAATTATTAGCTACATCGTGCAGAACCCAGTGAAGGCTGGGCTGGTAGTTGATTGGCAGGAGTGGCCTTTTACCTATGTGATGGACGGCCTCATGTAGCGCGGACTTTGTAGTCCGCGATGGGAAGTCGTTGGACTCGCGGACTACAAAGTCCGCGCTACATGCAGCGCCGAGTAAGGAAAAAACACCCGCCGCAGCAGCACAAACACATAGTCCTGCGCCGCGCCAGTCGCCAGAATCACCAGCTGAATGGCCAGCACCCCATCGAGGTGCAGGTAGCGGTTCTGCTTGTAGAGCAGCAGGCCGATGCCGCCTTCGGATTGGTAAAGCGTTTCCACGAGCGTAATCATGGTCCAGATGATGGCGAAGTTCTGGCGCACCACTTCGAGCATCTGGTCGAGCTTGCCCAGCACCACCACTTCGTAGAAGCTGCGCCACTCGCTCATGCCCAGCGTGCGGGCGTGGTCCATCTCCTCCTGCGTGGTGGTCAGAATCACGCTCGTCATGCCCGTGACCAGGTACACGGTGGCCCCGAAAATGAGCACCGAGAGCTTCACCTGGTGGCCGGAGCTCACCATCAGGGCCATGAAGAAGGTAAGGCCGGTGAGGGTGAGGTAGCGCATCTTGGAGGCCGCGTAGGCGATGGGGCGGAAGAAGGGCAGCGCCGTGAGGTAGGCGATGCCCAGCGCCAGCACCGTGGCCACGGCCAGGGCTTCGATGGCCGTGGTCATGCTGGCCCACAGCTCCTGAATGAGGCCCTGCGTGGTGATGAGGTCGCCGAGCGAGCGGGCGACTTCGCTCAGGCTGGGGAAAAGCCGCATGGGGTAAAACAGCCACAGCAGCAGCAGCAGGGCTACCTGGGCCACCACCATGGAGGAGAACACGGCGCGGCGCGGCTGGGCGTTGGGGGCGAATAGGGATTTCATAGTTTTGGTTGGCGCTTTCGCCGATGCGGAATGAATACTTTTACCAGCTGCCCGCCGACTCTCTACCCCAAGCCCCCGATGCGTCTATTGCTGAAAAGTATCTTTATTCCAGAAACAGCGGGTCGTTTCAGGCTGATGGTCGGCCTGTTGAGTGCGGTCACGGCAGTGGTGGCCACGGGGTATTACTGGCTGCTCATCCAGTACATGGGGCAGCCCACCGATGTGCAGCCGCACGTGGACATTCTCTACAAAGCCTGTGTGGGCCAGGGCTCGTTGCCGGCCAATTTCGGCTTCTACCAGCTGGTGTACCTGCTCAGTGGCTTTTCGAGCAGCCTTTCCCGGCTGCTGAGCACTGCCCTGGTGGCGATAGCCGTGGCGTGGGGGAGCCTGGTCGGGGTTTCCAGCTACGCGGGCAGCGGCTTGCTGAGGCGCGGGGCTGTGGCTCCGGGAGCTGCGGCCGGGCCCGCACCCGGAATGGTTGGGCTGGCGGCCGTTTGCTCGTGTCTATTGTTTCCGCTGCCCTTCCACAGCCAAGCCTGGTACCTGGGCACGCTGCCACCCAATGTTTACCACAATTCCACCGTTATCAGCGCCATGCCGTTTAGCGTGCTGGCGTTTGCCTACGGGGTCCGCCGGCTTTCGGCTGACCGTGCGGCCCGCCTCCCGGCCGACCTGCTGCTGAGCCTGCTGCTGGTAGTCGGAGCTGTTTTCAAGCCGAGCTATGCGTTTGCATTCGTGCCCGCCTTCGGCCTGTTGTTCGCGCTGAAATCCCGGTTCCGGCTTGCGCAGCTGCTGCGGCTGGCCCTGGTGCTGCTGCCCGTGGCCCTGGTCATTGGCGGGCAGCTGGCCTGGACCAACCACCACCCAAACGATACCCTGGGCGGCGCTTCCCGGCTGGGCCTGGGGTTTCCGGCCGGCTGGCGCACGTTTGTGCCGGATTATGGCGGCTGGCAGGTGCTGGCTTGTGCGGCCAGCTCGTTTCTGCTGCCGGTGGCGGCCTATGGCCTGCGGCCCGACTGGCTGCGGCGGCCCGCCCACCAGCTTGCGCTGCTGAGCCTGCTGGTGGGCTTCGGCATCTTTCAGGTGGTGTACGAAACCGGCATCCGGGCGCTGCACGGCAATTTTGTGTGGCAGGTAGTGGCCGCCAACCACGTGCTGCATTGGGTTATCGTGCTGGAAGTAATGGCGTGGGTTCCGGCCGATGTGAGCCAGCGGCGCAAACGAAAAGCGTTACAATTCCTCATCGCCCTTGAGGTGCTGAGCGGAGTGGCTTATCTGGTGAGGTTCTTGTTTTTGGGTATGTAGTTAGTTGCCCAGCACGACTTCTACGCGGCGGTTTTTGGCTTTGCCGTCGGGGGTGGCGTTGCTGGCCACCGGCTCGGTGGCGCCGTGGGCGTACACCTGCACGCGGCCGGCGGGGAAGGCGCTGTGGCTCTTGGCTTCGAGCCAGTGCTGCACGGCCATGGCGCGGTCTTCGCTCAACTGCTGGTTGCGCTGCGGGTCGCCGGAGTTGTCGGTGTGGCCGTGCACGGCCACTTTCAGGCGGCCGGCCACCACCAGGTCGTTGAACAGCTGGTTCAGCTCCTGGGTGGCCTGGGGCGTGAAGCTGCTCTGGCCGCTGGTGAATTCGATGTTCCAGGCCCGCTTGCTCACGCTCTGGCGGATTTCGTCGTCGGCGGCAAACTGCTGGGTTTCGGCCGGGGCCAAGGCTTTGCCTTTGTATTGGGCCTGCAGCGTTTGCAGGGGCTTGAGGTCCAGCATGTCATTCAGCGGCACGTAGCCGGGCAGTTCTTTGGGGTAGAGCTTGCTCTGCACGTCGCCGAAGGTCTTATACACGGCGGCGTAGATGTTGGTGCCGCCTTCGTCGAGGCCGAACAGGCTGAGGTTGTCGCTGAAGTTGAAGGCCTTGCTACCGCCCAATTCCACCACGTCACCGTTGCGGTCGGCCTCGCTTACGCCCTTGTAATACTTCAGCCAGTAGGCGCCGGGCTTGTCCTGGTCGCCGTACACGGTGGCCGAGATGTCGGCGGCGCGGGTCAGGGCTTCGGGGTGGCTTTTCACCTGGTCGCCGGCCACGGCGAAGGCCGTCATCAGGCCCATTACTTCCTTCGGGTGGGCGTCGTACCAGCGCTTGGTGGTCACCATGATGTTGGGCATCTGGTTCGAGTAGTCTTTGGTGCTCACGATGTTGACGAGGCCGCCGCGCTGCTTGGCGATGTTCACGTCGCCGGGCGTCCAAGTGGCTACGGCGTCGGCCACCACGTCCACGCTTACGCCGGTGTTCTTGCCGTTCACCACCTTGGTGCGGGCTTCCGGTTTGCCGAGGATGTATTTCTCGGCGGCCACCAGGAAGTCGGAGGCGGCCATGAAGTTCACGGCTTCGGGGTCGTAGGTGGTTTCGTCGGGGTTCACTTTCAGGCTGTTGTCGGCGCACCATTTCAGGGCAATGTTCTGGTCGCCGTCGCGCAGGTAGCAGGCAATGGTTTTGCCCAGGGCCGTTTTCGGGTTATCCAGCCACTCTTTCGGGCCCATCAGCTTGTCTTCGCCAAAGGACTTGCCCACCGAGTAGGGAATAACCTGCAGCTGGGTGCCGGCCTTTTTCAGCTCCGATTGCACGGCCGAGAAGCCGGGCAGGCCGTCGCCCATGATGCTTACAATCAGGCCGGGCGTGGCGGGGTTGTTTTGCAGGTCGAGGGCGTTTTTCACCAGGTCGGCCTGCATCTTGCTCACGTCGTCCTGGCGCACAATCTGCACGTCCAAGCCATTGGCCGCCATCGCCGAGCCGGTGGTGGTGCGGGGGCCGCCGTTGGCCAGCATGCCGGCCATCTGGCTGTTCCAGGCCATCACCTCCCACACCACGGGCGTACCCTTTTCGGCGGGCGCGGTGCCGGGCATGGGAGCCAGCGGCACCACAATGGTGGCCCGGCTGCCGCCGCTGGTGGCGGGCAGCTCGATGGAGTTGAGCAGTACCGACTGCGTGTCGGCTTTTTTGAAGATGCTGTTGCTGGCAATCAGCTTGTTGATGCCAAAATAGAGCAGGCCTACGAGAATGAGGCCGATTAACACTTTACCACGGGTTGTCATGGGGGTAGGGGGGAAATGTAGCGCGGACTTTTAAGTCCGCGCCCGCGCGGTGAGGCGCGAAAGGTGATTGAAAAGGGAGGGGCAAGCGGGTTATTGCCTGGGGCCTGGGCGCGTGTGGGCCAGAAGCTGAGCGGCGGGTTTGGCGTGGTGCCGCGCCACCAGCTGCGTGTGCTGCTGCGGCACCCGGGCCGCCGGTTCGCGGACTAGCAGGTCTGCGCTGCCGAGGCAGGCACAGGCCAGCAAAAAGCTAGTCAAGCAGGCTAGAATAGGCATCATCGGAGGCTTTTTTGGTGGCGGCGAAAGATTGGGACTGCTGGGCCTGGGGCTGCTCCTGCATCACGGCGTTGAAGTCGCCTTTCTGGTATTTGTCGAGCAGGCGCTGGCCCTTCTCGCTCATCACGCCGTTCTGGATGTCCATCTCCTTCACGAACTCCTGCGAGTAGCGCATGGCCTGCTTAATCTGGCCCAGCTGCTGGGCCATGTCCTCGGCCACGCGGTCGGTGGCCAGGTCGAAGAAGTACTTCTTGTCGGGGTCGCCGCGCAGAATGTTCATGGCCGCGCGCATGCCCGAGCTGGTGCGCTTCACCAGCTGGTACTCGTCCTTCAGCAGGTTGACTTTGAACTTGCTGCTGTCAATCTGCCGAATGGCGGCCTTCAGAATCTGGCGCATCACCACCGAAACGTTGGCCGTGGTGGTGGCCATCGGCATCAGGCGCTGGTTGTAGTCCTGAATCTGGGCGGCGCGGCTGGCGTAGCTCTCAGCGGCGTCCTTCTCGCCCTGGCGCGCGGCCGAGTCGGCCAGGGCCAGGTACTCTTTCACCTGCTGGGCGTTGGCGGCCAGCTTGCGCTTCACCAGCTCGTGGGCGCCTTCGATGTTGGTCACCTCGGCGTCCATCTTGCGGGCCTCCTTCTCGGTGTTCCGGATGTAGTCTTCCATGATGCCGATGGGGTCGGTGTTCACGAAAATCCCGGCCATCGAGCGCAGGATGCGCTGCCCGGCGTACCACAGCCCGGCGTGAATGCGCTTGTTGGTGGCCAGCAGAAACAGCACGAACAGCACCCCCAGGCCAATGCCCAGCTTCACGGTGTCGAACACCATGTCGACGAGGAAGGGCAGTATCGCGCCCCAGAAGTACACGGCCGTCCCCACCAGCCCGACGAGGACCACGCGGCCGGCGACTTTTTCCGGCTGCTGCCACTTGGGCAGGCCGCTGTCGGGGTTAGAGGAAGAAGCAAGGAAGGTGTTCATGGCGTTTAGGTGTTTGGTTACTTCCACCTAATGCCAAGTCCGGTGCCGGATTGAAAAAAAAACTACCGAATAGTTGATATGTATTGACTACTAGTATTTTAATAAAAAATCCCCGCCGGGCGCGGGGCCCGGCAGGGATAAATTTTTTCAAAATGGAAAGCGGATTTTTTCAGATTAGGAAGCGGCGGGCGGAGCAACCTCACCCCCGGCCCCTCTCCAAAAGAGAGGGGAGCCTAACGATTGTAGATAAGAACTTGTGTCCGCGCCGCCGTGGCTCCCCTCTCCTCAGGAGAGGGGCCGGGGGTGAGGTTGCGCACGTTAGGGTAAGTGTGCTCTACTGCTTTATCGGCACCAATACCAGCGCGGAGCTGCCGCCTACCTGCACGCCGCTGGTCACTTCCAGCACGTCGAGGCCTTCCTCGTTGATTTGGTCGCCGCGCAGCACCACTTTGTAGGTGTCGCGGGGCAGCTTCACGCTCCAGGCCGAGCGGTTGCCGTTGAAGATGACGTAGATGGTTGGCCAGGCATCGCCGCCGGCGTTGTCCTTCAGCTTATAGGCAATGATGCCGGGGGCCATGTCGGGCAGGAACTCCAGGTGCTGCTGCACCAGCGCGGCGGTGGGCAGGCGGAAGGCCGGGTGGGCCTTGCGCAGGGCAATGAGCTTGCGGTAGTATTCATACACCGCCAGGTGCTGCGCCTTGCGGCCCCAGTCGAGCTGGTTCACGCTGTCGGGCTGGTTGTAGGAGTTGTGCGAGCCGCCTTTGGTGCGCAGAAACTCGTCGCCCACCGGCAAAAACGGCACGCCCTGCGACGTGAACACAATCGTGTTGCTGAGCAAATCCATCCTGAGCCGTTCGGCCTCCGTGGCGCGGGGCGCCGACACGCGCAGCTTGTCCCAGAGCACCATGTCGTCGTGGCAGGCCACGTAGTTGATGGCCTGGCCGGGGGCGTTGGCCCAGGGCGCTTTCGAGTAGTTGACTTTGGCGTAATCGACCTGCGGGTGCTGGGTGGCGGCCACGATGCCGAACTTCACGCTCTCCTCCAAATCGGGCTGGCCGCTGGCGAAGCCGGGCTCGGTCTGGTGCGCGTAGTGGCCCTTCACGCCGTCGCGCAGCTCGTCGCCGAAAGCGGCAATGCGGTCGAGCCTGGTCATGTTGCCTTTGAGGGCGCGGCGGGCATCGGGCAGGGGCGAGGCCCCGGCAGTCCAGCCCTCGCCGTATAGGAAAATGCTGTGGTCCTGCTGGTCGAGGGCAATGCGAATGGCCCGCATGGTTTCAATGTCGAGCACGCCCATGAGGTCGAACCGGAAGCCGTCGACGTGGTACTGCTGGGCCCACCAGGCCACCGATTCCACGATGAGCTTGCGCACCATGGGGCGCTCCGAGGCCACCTCGTTGCCGCAGGCGGTGGCGTTGCTCAGGCTGCCGTCGGGGTTGTGGCGGTAGTAGTAGCCGGGCACCAGCTGCTCAAAGTTGCTGCGGCCGGCATCGGCGGTGTGGTTGTACACCACGTCGAGCACCACGCGCAGGCCGGCGCCGTGCAGGTTTTCCACCAGCTGCTTCAGCTCGCGGATGCGGGCGGCGGGGTTGGCGGCGTCGGTGGAGTAGGTGCCTTCGGGCACGGAGTAGTGCAGCGGGTCGTAGCCCCAGTTGTAGCGGTTGGCGCTGGCCGGCGCGGCTTCGTCGATGCTGGCGAAGTCGTTGGTGGGCAGCAGGTGCACGTGGGTGAGGCCCAGCTCCACCAGGTGGTCGAGGCCGGTGCTCACGCCCTCGGGGCCGCGGGTGCCCACCTGGGCCGCGCCCAGAAACTTGCCCTTGTGCCGCACGCCCGACTGCGGGTGCATGGTGAGGTCGCGCACGTGCACTTCCCCGATGACGATGTCGGTTGCCTGTTTCAGGGCCGGGCGCAGGTCCTCGCTCCAGCCGGCGGGCTGCGCAATGCTGGGGTTGAACACCGCCCCGCGCAGGCCGTTGAGGCCCACGGCGTGGGCGTAGGGGTCGGCCACTTCGGCCATTTTCCGGCCCCCGATGGTGGCCTGCACGGCGTAGAAGCCGGTGGTGCCGGCGGGCAGGGCGTAGGTCCAGGTGCCGCCTTCGGCCCGGGCCATGGCGTAGTCGGCGGTGGGGGCGCCGCCGGTGCCGTCCTTGTAGAGCTTCAGGTGCAGGGCCTCGGCGGTGGGGGCCCACACGCGCAGGGTGGCGTGGGTGCCGCGCCAGGTCAGGCCGAGGTCGGGGCCGAGGTAGGTGGGGTAGCTGGCGAAGTCGGGCAGGGGCGGAGCGGCCGGTGCCGCAAGGGGGGAGAGCAGCACAAGCAGCAGCAGAAGTGGAAGCCGGGAAGTCATCCTGCAAAGTTCGGCAATCGGGCAGCAGGATAATAGCAAAAAGTTGATTGTGCGTAGAAGTTTATACCGGCTAAGTAATATCGAAACCGTTGCAGTGGCTCAAAATGAAATATGCGGGTTGGTTTAGTTCTAAAATTCATGCCGGCCGTTCAATTAGGCCGGCGGCCCGAAATGCCCGCCATGCAGCCCCAATGCGCCGTTGCCGATGGGCGGGCGGTTTTAAAGCCGGACTTTCTGAGCGATAAAACGCCCCCCGCCGTCGATACAATCCTGCTTACGGTCGGTTTGGCGGGGTTTTGGAAAAGGCGTCCGGTATGTTTGTTTCGATTTCCCGCTCGCCCATGGCCGTCCTTACTCCCCGCCGTTACCTTGCTCCGCTGATTCATGTGCTGGTGTGGGGGCTGTTCGGGCTCACGTTTCTGCTGTTTCAGCCGCTCACGGGGCGGGTAGTTATGCCCACGCAGTTTTGGGTGAAGCAGGGCCTGATGTTCTGCGTCTGGGTCATCACGTTCTACCTCAATGCCCGCATCATCGTGCCGCGCCTGCTGCTGCAGGGGCGCACCGAGTGGTTTGTGCTGTCGCTGTTTGCCATTGCCCTGGCCACGCTGGGCTTCAGCAAGTTTCTGGAAGTGTCGCTGAACCTGCCGGCGCTCATGGACAAAGCGTTTGAGGCCGCCGCCGGCCGCCCGCGCCTGCCCCGCACCGGCTTCCGCATCGACACCACCGGCCTGCTCACCACCATGTTTGTGCTGGGCATCAGCACCTGCATCACGGTGGTGCAGAAGTGGCAGAAGGACGCCCAGGCCCGCCAGACGCTGGAGCAGCAGCGCGTGCAGTCGGAGCTGTCGGTGCTCAAGGCCCAGATAAACCCGCACTTCTTCTTCAATACGCTCAACAACATCTACGCCCTCACGCTGCTCGACGGCGAGCAGGCCCGCACGGCCATTCACCGCCTCTCGCGCATGATGCGCTACGTGCTCTACGACACGGCCGGCGGCACCACGCTGCTCAGCCAGGAAATTGCTTTCGTGCAGGACTACATCACGCTCATGCAGCTGCGGCTCGATGAGCGGGTGCACGTCACCTTCGAGAAGCCCGAGCTGGTGCACGACGTGGCCATCGCGCCCATGCTGGTGCTGCCCTTCCTCGAAAACGCCTTCAAGCACGGCGTGGCCGCCACCGAGCACAGCCGTATTTTCATTGCCCTGCGCCAGCCCATCCCCGAGGTGCTGGAGCTGGAAGTGCGCAACACCCGCCTCACGCTCCCCTCTACCGACCTGGCCGGCAGCAACGGCATCGGCCTGGCCAACACCCGCCGCCGCCTCGACCTGCTCTACCCCGGCCAGTTCAGCCTGGCGGTAGATGACCACACGCCCGCCAACGAATTCCGCGTTCAGCTCACGCTGCATGTGGCGTGAGTAGGGCCGGCGGATAGCATGACAGAAATCGTCTGTCAGCCGGAGCCTGCGAAGGACCTTCTCACGTTCGCGTTGTTTTCAATACTGCAAACTGTTCATCGGCGATAAGGTCCTTCGCTGCGCGCAGGCTGACAGCATGCCCGCCCACCCGCCTACCCTCACACCTTTACCAGAACCCCCATGACCACCGTTCCTTCCCTCAAAACCATTGCCGTCGATGACGAGCCGCTGGCCCTGGGCATGGTGGCGGCTTTCGTGGAGAAAACCCCGTTTCTGGAGCTGGTGGGCAAGTTCGGCAGCGCCGTGGAGGCCCTCAAGTACCTGCACGAGCACCCCGGCACCGTCGACCTGGCCTTCCTGGATATTCAGATGCAGGAGCTCAACGGCCTAGAGCTGGCCCGCGTGCTGGGCCCCACCGGCCCGCGCGTCATCTTCACCACCGCTTTCCCGCAGTATGCGCTGGAGGGCTACCGCGTCGATGCCATCGACTACCTCGTGAAGCCCTTCAACTACGAGGAGTTTCTGCGGGCCGCCAGCAAGGCCCGCGCCTACGCCGAGCTGACGGCCCCGCACCCGGCTGCCCCGGCCGCCGCCGCGCCCGAGGAAGACGAATACCTCTTCTTGAAGGCCGAATACCAGCTGGTGCGCGTGGCCCTGAGCGACATTCTCTACGTGGAAGGCCTGAAGGACTACGTGAAAGTGCACCTCAAAAGCACGCCCCGCGCCCTGCTCAGCCTCATGAGCCTCAAGGCGATGGAGGAGAAGCTGCCCGCCCGGCGCTTCATGCGGATTCACCGCTCGTTCATCGTGGCCCTCGACAAGATTGAGTCGGTGCGCCGCCTCACCGTCCAGATTGGCGCGGTCACCATTCCGGTGGGCGACCAGTACAAGGACGTTTTCATGCAATTCCTGAGCCGCTGGACCTGAGCCGCGGCCCGATACCCGAATACCATCGTGCAGAGCGCAGTCGGACTACTGACCCGGCTTAGTTGTGAAAGATGAAGTGTGATGCTGCCGGCGAATGGCCCGGCTGCGCTCTTCACGATGCCTTTTTTTGCCCGATGCCCCCGATGCCCCTCTCTCTCCCTGTCTTTCTGAGCTATGAAACCCTTCACCTTAACGGCCGGAAGCTCCGCTTCCGGCCCGGCCGCCCATGACCCGGCGGCCGACCCGCAGCTGGCCGTGCTTTGCCTCTCCGGCAGCCTCGGCGGGCTTGAGCTAAACAGCCTGAAATTTGCGGGCTGGATGCAGGAGCGCGGGTGGCGCATCACGTTTTTTGCGCCGCCCGCCACCCCGCTGGCCTACTGGGCCGAAGAATGGTTTGTGCCGCTCGAAACCCTTGCCGTGCACCGGGGCCTGGCCATGCCGCTGCTGGCCCACCGCCTGAAAGAGCAGCTCGAACGCCTCAACATCGGCGTATTAATAGTTACCCAAAACAAAGACCTGGCCGTGGCCACGCTGGTCAAAACCCTCATGGGCGGGCACCTGCGCATCATCTACCAGCAGCACATGCAGCTGGGCCGGCCCAAGCGCAGCCTGGTGCACACCCTGCGCTTCCGCCTCGTCGATGCCTGGCTGTCGCCGCTGCCCGGCCTGACCCGCGAGGTGACTCAAAAAACCAGATTCGACCCCGCCCGGCTGCGCACCGTGCCCCTGGGCCTGCCGCTGGAGCAGTTTGCGCCGCCCACCCATACGCCCGCCCAGGCCCGCCACGCGCTTGATTTGCCGCCGGGCGTGCGCCTGCTGGGCATCCTCGGCCGGCTCGACGACGGCAAGGGCCAGCATTTTGTGATTGACGTGCTGCACCGCCTGCGCCAGCAGTACGGCTACGATGCCCACCTCGTCATCATGGGCGAGCCTACCCTGAACGAAGGCGATGCCTACCTGCGCCGGCTGCAGCGGCAGGTGGCCCGCCTGGGCCTGCAGCGGCAGGTGCACTTCCGGCCCTTCCGCCCCGACCCGGCCGTGTTTTACCAGGCCATCGACGTGTTTATAATGGCCTCCGAAAACGAAACCTACGGCATGGTCACCCTCGAAGCGCTGGCCTCGGGCGTGCCCGTGGTGGGCGCCGCCACCGGCGGCACCCTCGAGCTGGTGCAGCACGGCCACACCGGCCTGCTCTACCTCTGGGGCGATGTGGCCGCCGCCGCCCGTGCCGTGCACCGCACCTTCGACGAGCCCGCCGCCACCCGCGAGCGGGTGGCGCGCGCCTGCCTGGAGCGCTGGCACTACTCGCACCACCGCCAGTGCGCCCTCACCGAAGACGTGATTCGGGCACTGCTGCCGGTGTCGGCCCCCGCGCCCCGCCGCACGCCCCTGGCCCTGAATGCCGCCTTTGCCCGGGCCGTGGCCGGCTAGCCCGGCCCCCGCTGCGCCGCCGAAAAAAAGCCTCCCGGTCGATGCCTTGGGGCCATTGGCCGATGCCAGCAGCCCCGCCCCGCCGCTTCGGGCGTAATTTCAGGCCGCACCCGCCACTGGCCTCGTGCTTCCCCACAAGCCCTGTCATTCTGAGCCGGTTTTGCTCGCTGAGCGTTGCCACCCACCCGGCGGATTTGCCCCCGCCGGCTGCAACGCCTGGCGCTGGCGGCCGACCCGGAATGGCAGGCACTACTACCGCAGCCCGTCATCGGCCCCGTCCCGGGCTGGTGGCGGGCTGCCGGCATTTCGGGCCCCCTGCCTGGGGCCGCCGGCTCGGAGGCCAGCCCCATCTCCCCGCCAGTTGGACAGTGTGGGTATGGTTGTCCAAATAAGCGTAAATAAATTGCTTTTTTCTAAGAAAAGTCAAATTTATTCTTATTATGTGCAGATAACTAGCGCGATGGCACTAATTTTGAGTAAATATTTACGCATTCAATAATACTTTTTACAGCCACACGTTTAGCTGCAGTTGGGAATTTTATAGCAGTTTTATTTGATTAAATTGAAATAGAGTCCTGGTATCCTTTCCACTTCACCCAAAAAAATCATGAAAAAACCCTTTACCAACATACGCAACCGCTACGCCGGCTACTGGCGCGCGGCGCTTCTTGTTCTTGGTGGGTTGCTGCCCGTGGCGGGCCATGCCGCCGGCTCTGCCCTGGTCATCAGCCAGGTGTACGGCGGCGGCAACGGCGCCAGCTCCACTTATAAGAATGACTTTATTGAGCTGTTCAACAACTCCGGTAGTGCCTTTGTGGTGCCGGCGGCCGGCATCTCGGTGCAGTACGCGTCCGGCACGGGCAGCAGCTGGTCGACGACGAGCATTCCGGGCGGCACCATTATCCCGGCCTACAGCTATTACCTGATTCAGGAAGCGGGCGGCACCAATGGCCTGGCCGCGCTGCCCACCCCCGACCGCACGGGGGCCATCAACATGGGCAGTGCGGCCGGCAAGGTGGCCCTGGTGAACTCCACCACGGCCCTCACCGGCCCGCAAACCAACCCCACCGGCAACGCCGCCATTCTCGACTTCGTGGGCTACGGCTCCAATGGCTCGTCGGTGACGGTGGATGCCTACGAGGGCGTGAATCCGGCGCCGATTCCGAGCGTGGTGTTCTCGGTGGCCCGCGACGGCAGCGGCACCATCGACACCGACCAGAACGGGGTCGATTTTCAGTTTGAGGTGGCCAACCCGCGCAATTCGGCGTCGCCCACGGTGGTGACTACGTCGGTAACCGGCCCCGTGCCTACCATGGCCACGGCGGGCGGCAACGTGCTGCGCGAGGGCATTCCCCCCTTCACGGAGCGCGGCCTGCTCTACAGCACGGTGCAGAGCCCGCGGCTGAGCACGGCCGGCGTGGGCAAGGTGGTGGACGGCGCGGCCAGCACGGGCACCTACAGTGCCGTACTCGGCGGCCTCACGCCCAATACCAACTACTTCATTGTGGCCTATACCACCAACGCCAACGGCACCAGCTACGGCTCCGATGTGCAGTTCCGGACGGCCACCAACATCACCTACTACGCCAAGCCCACGGGCTCGCTCGAGGTGCTCAGCACCTTTGGCACCAACGGCGACGGCAGCGGCGACAGCCCGGCCAGCTTCAGCGCGGCCGGCCAGACCTATAGCGTGACGGGCACGGGCCGCACCCTCACCGCCAACTGGACGGTGAGCGGCGCCGACTCGAAGGTAGTGCTGCAGTCCGGCGCTTCGCTGCTGGTGCCGGCGGCCTACAATTTCACCGGCCCGCTCGACCTGAGCGCCAATGCCGCGGTGGTGGTGGCCAACGCGGCCCCCGGCATCACGTTCGGCAGCGTGGATGCGGCCAGCACCATCGAATATGCCCAGGCAGGCACCTACTCGGTGCCGGTGCTGGGCGGGGCCGGCTACGGCAACCTCACCCTGCGCAACGGCACCAAGCTGCTGAGCGCCGGCACCACCACCGTGCGCGGCAATGTGCTGGTGAGCAACGTGGGCGGCGGCTCCAACGTGTTTGGCGGCGCTCCCAACGCGGCTTCGACGCTGGCCCTGGGCGGCAACCTGACCCTGGCCGGTACCGTGAGCTTCAGCGCATCGGCCACCGACCGCATTGTGCTGGTGGCTACCAACACGGCCACGCCGCAGGTACTCAACGGCGGCGGCAACACCCTGCGCCTCTACAGCCTGGCCCTGAACGCCGGCCAGGCCGGCGTGAGCCTGGCCAGCAACGCCACCAACCTGGAGCTGGGCAACACGGCCGGCGGGGGCTACAACCTGGCCAGCGGCACGGTGCTTACCCTCAATGCCAACACGCTGGCCTTTGCGGCGGGCGGCAAGGCCACCTTTGGCGGCACGGGCGCGCTGGCCGTGGACGCGACTTCCAGCCTCATCCTCGACAAGAACAACGCCAGCAGCTTCAGCGGCACGGCGGGTGTGGCCACGCTGCAGCTGACGCCCGGCAGCACCCAAATCAACAACCTGACGGTGAATGCCGTGGGCTCGGGCAGCGTTGCCAGCAACACCGTGGCACTGCCGTATGACCTGACGGTGAACGGCACGCTGAGCATCCCCAGCGGCACCCTTACCATTCCCTCGGGCCGCACCCTCACCCTGAACGGACCGCTCGACGTGGACAACGGCAGCTTCAACGGCAACGACGCCAGCCTGGTAGTGGGCGGGGCCGGCGGCGGCGGGCGCATCAGCTTCCGCGGCGGGTCCAACAACATGCTGCGCAACTTCACCATGGCCCGGCCCCACGAAACGGTGTACCTCGACGGCACCATTACCGTGAGCAATGACTTCCTGGTGAGCGACGGCGTGCTGGGCCTGATTAATGCCCTCAACATCAATGGCACGGCCAACACCACCGGCCTGGGCCTGATTCAGAGCTCGGTGTCGAGCAGCCTGAACGTGAACGGCAGCGGCCCGATTGGTACCCTCACCTTTGCCGACAACAACGGCTTCCTGAACAACCTGCTGCTGAACCGCGCCGGCCAAACCCTGAACGTGGAGGGCCAGACCCTGAACGTGCGCAACCTCACCCTCACCACCGGCACCCTGCACCTGGGCACCAACCTGGCCCTGAACGTGACCGGCCCGCTGGTGGTGGCCGACCCCGCCGTGGCCCGCTTCGGCGTAACCACTTCCTCGGCCATCAGCTTCACGGGGGGCAGCGCCACCGTCTCGGGCGACATTGGCCCGCTGGCTTTCGTGCCCGGCCAGGACGTGATGGCCTCGCTCACGCTGGCCCGCAACAACTCCGTGACGCCGGTGCCGCTGGCCCAGCTCACCACCAACCTCTCGGTGCGCGTGCTCACCTTCACCCGCGGCAACATCTTCGTGCAGGGCAACAACCGCCTGAGCGTGCTGCCCGGTGGCGCGGCCGTGGGCGGCGGCATCAACAGCTATACCAACACCCTGACGCTGGCCTCGGTGACCAACGCGAACCCGATTTTTGCCACGCTGGCCTACCCGCTGGGCGTGAACGGCTACTACCGCCCGCTCACCTTCACCGTGACCGATGCCGTGACCGGCACCACCAGCTACACCGCCCGTCAGATTGAAGGCCCCTCGCCCCAGCGCACCCTGCCGCCCACGCTGCAGCGCGTGTCGGGCCTGCGCTACTACAGCGTGGTGGCCGAGCCCGGCGGCAGCAGCACGCTGGGCAGCGCCACCATCAAGCTGAGCTACGACCTGGTGGAAGACCAGATTACGCCCGGCAACACCGGCCTGCTCCGCATTGCCATGGCCGACCCGGCCGATAACAGCAAGTGGAAGGACATTGGCGGCAACGGCACCGGCGCCAACATCACCTCGGTTTCGTTTGCGGCCGGCCCGCTCGGCGATTTTACCCTCGCCACCGACGGCAGCACGCCCACCAACGTGAACCCGCTGCCCGTGGAGCTGAGCGCCTTCGCGGCCCAGCGCCAGGCCAGCAAGGCCGTGAGCGTGCGCTGGACCACCGCCAGCGAGAAGAACTCCGACCGCTTTGAGGTGCAGCGCAGCCTCAACGGCCGCGACTTCGTGACCATTGCCACGGCCAAGGCCCAGGGTACCAGCAGCCAGGCCACCGCCTACGCCGCCCTCGACCAGACGGCGCCCGCCGCCGAGCTATACTACCGCCTGCGGCAGGTGGACCTCGACGGCACCGTGGCCTTCTCGCCGGTGCTGCGCGTGAACGGCGTGGGCACGGCCGTGGAGCTCACCCTCTACCCGAACCCCGCCACCGACCGCCTCACGGCCACCGCCCCGGCCCTGGCCGCGCGCACCTTCCGGGTGCTCAACACCCTGGGCCAGGTGCTGGCCACCGGCCCGGCCGATGCCGAGAACCCCACCGTGGACGTGCAGGCCCTGCCCACCGGCACCTACCTGCTGGAGCTGAGCAGCCCCGCCGGCCGCCAGGTGCGCCGCTTCGTGAAAACGAACTAGGGCGGGTGCCGGCCTGCCCGGGACCCACCAAAAAAAGCTCCCGTTGCGGCGGGAGCTTTTTTTTTGCCCGGCTCCGGTTCCGGCGGGGCGCGGAGAGTGGCCCCCCGGACTAAGCGCGGCCGTGCGCGGCCTAACGGGGCCGCTGCCCGCGGGCGGCGTGCCGGGCAGGGCCGTTGTGCCCCGGCCCGCGGGGCCCCGGGCCCGAAACCTACGGCCCCGCCACCTTAGCGTCGGCCGTAGCGCGGCCAATGAATTGGCTGCTTGTTGGTAGGCTAATTCTCGCCAAAAAAGTGGCCCTGCAATAGCCTACGGGCCGATATAATGATTTAGTAATTGCGCTGGAGTCAGAATCCAAAAGCCTCTTTCTATCTTTACACACAGCGTGCCTACCCCGCAGAAATTAAGTAAACCTCTTAATAACCGCTTCTTATGAAGAAACTCCTTACTAATTTTTCCGCCAGCATCGGCCGCAGCATGGCGCTGCTCATGATGCTAATGTTACCGCTGTTGGGGTGGGGACAGACCACAATTTTCAACGTAGCTGGTACACTACCACTTGGAGCAGTCGGAGTTAATAACAATGCTGCTAACCCTATCGAGCAGGGTAGTGGAGCCAGTGCATATCTGTTGGTTGAAACAAACCCTACGGATGTTATTACAACAGGAATCTATAACCTGTCACCCTATACATCGGGTACATTTACCCTTGATGTAGCTACGTTTGGTTCCGGTGGAAACAACCCTGCCAAAATTGAGATTTCGCTGAACGGCGGGACGACATACACGTCCTTCACATCGGTTACGCCAACTAGTGCTACCTACGTTACAACTACCAGCATTACGCTGCCCGGAGTAAGCAGCCAAGTGCGGTTGCGTATTTCCAACAACGGTGCTACCGGACGTGGAGTGCGTATGCAAAACCTTAAGTTGACTGCTAACGGCACTGCTACAACACCCTACCTAGTGGTAGCTTCTTCACCAGCTACTGCCCCTACCACACTTACCGGTTTTACGGCTGCAGCAGGTACAGCTTCTGCTTCACAAACCCTTACACTCAGCGGGGCTAATCTTACAGCTGGTAGTGCCATCACCATTACGGCTCCTACTGACTTTGAAGTATCCACCGACAATTCGACGTTTGGCACTACTGCTTCGGTAGCAAATGCGGGCGGCGGCACCCTTGCAGGCACTCCGGTCTATGTTCGACTTAAAGCTGGTCCAACAACTGGCACTTATAACAGCGAAACCGTTTCTGTAACGGGTGGCGGTACCACTTTAGCTACGCTCGCCACTGTAAACGGTACAGTAACCGCCGCACCTCCCGCATCCCTCGGCACGCCTACCTACCTGGCCGGTGCCAACCCCACCGCGGCCAACCCCGGCGGGGCGTTCTGCTCGACGAGCAGCGTCAACCTGGGCGTGTCGTTCACCTCATCCGGCACGTTCAATGCCGGCAACAACTTTGTGGTAGAGCTGTCGGACCCGAACGGTTCGTTTGCCACGCCCTACGCCACGGCCACCGTTGCGGGCACCACCGCCCCGGCCTCCCCGGTGGCGCTGGGCATTGCGGCCGGCACCAACAGCGGCGCGGGCTACGTCATTCGGGTGCGCTCCACCAGCCCGGTGAGCACCAGCTCCTCGTCGACGGCGCTCATCCTCGTCAACAACCCCACGGTGAGCATTGTGCCGCCTATCACCCAGACCTACGTGTCGGGGGCGGCGGCCAACCCGCTCACGGCCACCGAAAGCTTCAGCACCGGCACCACCCGGCAGTGGCAGATTGGCAACGCGGCCGCCGGGCCGTTCACCAACATTCCCGGCGAAACTGGCATCACCTATACGCCTACCTTCTCCACGCCCGGCACCTACTACATCAACGTGGTGAGCACGTTTGCGGCCTGCGGCTCGGTGAGCAGCTCCAACGTGGCCGAAGTTATTGTGACGGCACCGCCGGCCAACACCATCAGCACGCCCACGTTTGCCACGGCGGCGCTGTGCGCCACCTCGGCGGCTTCGCTCAATGTGACCTTCACGGCCAGCGGCCCCTACGCCGCCACCAACAACTTCCTGGTGCAGCTCTCCGATGCCAGCGGCTCGTTTGCCGCGCCCGTCACCATTGGCACGCTGGCCAACAACAACGCGACCACGGCCCAGACCGTGCCCACCACCATTCCGGCGGGCACGCCCACCGGCACGGGCTACCTCATTCGGGTAGTGGCCGATAACCCCGCCGCCACCAGCGCCGGCACGTCGGCGGCCCTCACCATCGTGAGCAACCCCACGGTGAGCATTGCGCCCACCGCCACCCAGACCATTGTGGCCGGGGCCAACGGCACGGCCCTCACCGCCACCGAAACCACTGTGGCCGGCACCACGCGGGTGTGGCAGTCGGGCCCCAGCGCCACCGGCCCTTTCACCGCCATCTCGGGCCAGACGGGCCCCAGCTACACGCCCACCTTCGCCACGCCCGGCACCTACTTCGTGCGCGCCCTGAGCACCTTCGCCGGTTGCGGCGACGTGGCCAGCAACGTGGTGGAGATTGACGTGAATGCTCCCACGCCCACCATCACCGCCCTCACGCCGAGCCTGGCCATTGCCGGCAGCGCCGGCTTCACCCTGACCATCGACGGCACCAACTTCCTGGCCGGCGCCACGGCAACCTTCGGCGGCACCAGCCGCGTGGTCACCTTTGTTTCGGCCACGCAGCTCACGGTGGCCGTTCTGGCGGCGGATATTGCTGCCGCTGGCACCAAAAGCGTAGTGGTAAGCAACGGCGGCGCGGCCACGGCCACGGCTACCTTCACCGTGACGCCGGCCCCGCCGGCTACCGCGCCCTGCCTCACGCAAGGCTTTGAAACGACGGTTACGCCCACGGGCTGGCTGAACACGAGCGTGTCGCGCTCTACTTCGGCGGGTGATATCAAGACCGGCACTGCTGCTGCTACGTTCGCCTCCAACACCGGCTCGCTGACTACGGCCACCCTCAACTATCCCTCCCTATTGACCTTCGCACTCGGCCGGAGCACCAATGCTACTGCCAAGACGATGATTGTGGAAGTATCCACGACTACGCAAACCGGTACCTACACCACCGTGGCCACCTACGACCACAGCAATGTGCCCAGCGGCAGCTACGATGTATATAGCGTGGACCTGTCGGCGTACTCGACCAATGCCAGCGTGTGGGTGCGCTTCCGCAAGGTGAGCAGCACTACCTCGCCCTGGCGGCTTGATGACGTGAACGTGTACTGCGCTCCCGCATCCGAAATCGACGTGACGCAGGGCGCTACGCCCATTGCCAGCGGCGGCAGCTACGCCTACGCCGCCACGGCCGTGGGGGCCAGCACCGATGCCACCTTCACCATTGCTAACACCGGCACGGGCACCCTGAACATTGCCGGCATTGCCCTGAGCAACAACGCCGGCGGTGCGTTCAGCATCCAGACCACGCCGCTGCCCACGTCGGTAGGCGCCGGGGCCAACACGCCGCTGGTGGTGCGCTTCGCGCCCACTGCGGCCGGCAGCCAGACGGCTACCCTCACCATCACCAACGACGACTCGAACGAGGGCACCTACACCATCACCCTCACCGGCAGCACGCCGCCCGCCACCGAGCCCACCGTGCAGCCCACCGTGACGGCTACTGCCCCCACCACCACCACCGTGCTGCTCAGCCTGAGCGGCGGCGACGGGGCCAGGCGCCTGGTAGTGGTGCGGCCCACCGCCGCCGCCGCCGTGGCCCCCATCGATGGCCGCACCTATACCGCCAACACGGCCTACGGCACCACCACCGGCACCAACCCCACCACGGGCCCCAACAACTTCGTGGTGATTGCCGATGGCAGCACCACCAGCCTCACCGTCACCGGCCTGGCCCCCGCCACGGCCTACACCGTAGAAGCCTACGCCTACAACGACAACGGCGTGGCCGGCCTCGAAAACTACCTGGCCGCTGCGCCGGGCACGGCCAGCTTCACCACGCTCACGCCCCCGGCCGGTGCCGCCCAGGCCGGTGTGCTGCTGCTCGAAGATGATTTCAACGGCACCGCCGGCACCCGCCTCACGGCCAATGGCTGGACGGCCCATAGCAGCGCCGGCAGCGGCAGTCCCATGGAGATACAGGCCACCAGCTTGAGTTACAGCGAATACCCCGCCGGCGTTTCGGCCTCCAACAACCAGGCGACGTCTTTTGGCACGGGCGAAGACGTTAACAAAGGCTTCACGGCACCAGCGGGCACCACCACGCTCTACGTCTCGTCCATCATCAACATCGGGATTGATGACAACGACTATTTCATGCACCTGATGGACACCAACGCGCCGAGCACGGCGGTGGTGTTCCGGGGCAAGGTTTTCACCCAGTCCGACCCCTCGGGCGGCTTTAAATTCGGCCTCACCGTATCCAACTCCTCGACTGCTGGTGCGGTGTACGGCCCGACCATCTACAACACGGGC
The DNA here is from genome assembly GCF_054780555.1 of Hymenobacter daeguensis. Lineage (NCBI taxonomy): Bacteria > Pseudomonadati > Bacteroidota > Cytophagia > Cytophagales > Hymenobacteraceae > Hymenobacter > Hymenobacter daeguensis. Next base: position 23,511 of record NZ_BAAGWC010000016.1, on the reverse strand, counting down.
CAGAACTACCTGGTGGTGCTGAAGTACGTGACCAATGCGGGCGGCAACGACGAGGCCAGCCTCTATGTGTTCGATGCGGCTGCGCCGGTTATCGAGCCCACCACGCCCACCATCGGCCCCCTCACCGAAGCCAACGCCATTGCCGTCAACAGCCTCAATGCAATAGCCCTGCGTCAGAGCAATACTACGCCCATCTACGACATCGACGGCATCCGGGTAGCCACCGGCTGGGGCAGCGCCATCGGCAAGCCGGTGTTCACCGGCCCCGCCGCCAGCCTGGCCGCCGGTAACTACTACAACGTGACCGTGAACAACGCCGACCAGGTAACCACCACCGGCGCCGCCCGCATCGAAAACAACCTGACCCTGACCAGCGGCCTGCTGAATACGTCGGGCACCAACAGCCTCACGCTGTACCAGGGCGCGGGCACCACGGGCGGCAGCGCCACCAGCTTTGTGAACGGCCCGCTGGCCCGCATCACCACGGGGCCGGCCACCACGGTGTTCCCCATCGGCAAGGGCACGGCTTACCGCCCGCTCACGCTCACGGCCACGGCCCAAACCAGCACCACCACCTTCACCGGCGAGATTATCAACAGCACGGCCCGCACCACGGGCGTCGATGCCCCGCTCACCCGCGTGTCGAACATCCGCTACGCCACCATCACGCCCGACGTGCAGCCCACCGGCTTCAGCGGCTCCCTCACCATGGAGTTTGGGGCCGATGACTACGTGACCGACCCGCAGGCCAGCACCTTTGTCATCGCCAAGCGCGACGGCAACGGCAACTGGCAGAATCTCGGCCACGGCACCGCCACCGGCACCGCTGCCACCGGCAACGTGAGCGGCACCCTTACCTCTGCCGTGCCCATCACCTCGTTCTCCGATTTCGCCCTGGCCAGCACCGATGCCGGCACCAACAACTACCTCACCAACAACCCGCTGCCGGTTGAGCTGAGCGCCTTCAGCGCCCAGCGCCAGGCCGATAAGTCGGTAGCCGTGGCCTGGACCACCGCTTCGGAGAAAAACAGCGCCCGCTTCGAGGTGCAGCGCAGCCTCAACGGCCGCGACTTCGTGACGGTGGCCACCACCAAGGCCCAGGGCAGCAGCGCCCGCGCCACGGCCTACACCGCCCTCGATGCCACGGCTCCGGCCGCCCAGCTCTACTACCGCCTGCGCCAGGTAGATGCCGACGGCACCGCTGCCTATTCATCCGTAGCCACCGTGGCCGGCACCAGCGCCACCGCGAAAGTGGTGCTCTATCCCAACCCGGCCCACAGCACCATCAGCTTCGCTACCGAAGCGGCCACGCCTTACCGCGTGCTCAACCAGCTGGGCCAGGCCGTCCTGCACGGCACCACCGAAGCCGGTACTGCCAAAGTAGGCGTAGAGCAGCTGCCCACCGGCCTCTACTTCATCGAGCTGCAAACCGCCACCGGCCGCGTGGTGCAGAAGTTCGAGAAGGAATAGCCCACGGATTTTGTGGACGCCCCGCAATCAAAAAGGCCACCCAATTCGGGTGGCCTTTTTTGTGCGCTGAGAGCAGGAAGCTGATTGGTTTTCCAGGTGAGCATGCGCATGGCTGACCACGTAGAGCAGTCTTCGGGCTGGTGTGCGTCTCCACCCCATTTATACCGGTCACGAAATGACTTGCGCAAATGGCGTAGGGTGCGGGGCTCGCCCCCGCCCGCCGTTGCCCGGCATCGTTGGCTGGGCTCACACGGCGGGCGGGGGCAAGCCCCGCAGCGCGACGAGTAAAGACAGCCATAAACTAACCCGAAACCCGGTATTGAAGCTGTTTAAAAAGTCAAAATCGTTGTCATCCTGAGCGTAGCGAAGGACCTTATCACGTCAGCACAACGCCTATTCTAACGTGATAAGGTCCTTCGCTGCGCTCAGGATGACAGATGTGTAGGCAAATCAGACTTTCTAAACAGCTTCATTATCAGCCTCAGCAACAAATAGCCAAATGCAAAAAGGCCACCCGCAAGGGCAGCCTTTGATTCTTGTATGACGACGGCGAAAACGACAAGCAACAGAGCCGCCCACGAAATCCGGAAAATCCGAATGAATCCGTGGTTCAGACCGAGAAGCTCTCGCCGCAGCCGCACTCGCGCGAGGCATTGGGGTTGTTGAACTGGAAGCCCTTGCCGTTGAGGCCATCGGAAAAGTCCAGCTCGGTGCCGGCCAGGTAGAGGAAGCTTTTCATATCGACCACCACGCGCACGCCCTTGTCCTCAAATTCCTGGTCCATGGGCCGCACCTCGTTGTCGAAGTCCAGCTTATAGCTCAGGCCCGAGCAGCCGCCTCCGGCCACCGAGGCCCGCAGGCGGTAAGTGTCATCCAGATGCGCGTCGCTCATCAGGCGCGATACTTTTTCTTTGGCTTTTTCCGAAACGGTAATCATGGCAGTAGGAGGGAGCTGGCTCCGCTCAGCAAATGGTTGAATGCGGGTGCAATTTAGATAGATTACAAACAAGCTGGCAAAAGTCTTTGTTCGCCAGCCCGTCAAAATCCTGCTAAATGGCTAAGAGCTAGGGTTCAGCACCACGCTAAAAACCGTAATGGCATTCAGGTCGCGGCCGAAGTAAAGCTTATCCAGCGCCTCGTAGGCGTTGTGCGCCCGGAAGTAGGAGGTGTGCAGCTCCCGGTCGCCGGGGCTGCGCCACTGCACCGTGTAGGAGCTTTCGGTGTCGCGGAAACGCTTCACGTAGTCCAGCATCTTTTGCAGGGCTTCTTCCTTATCGCGCCCCGTTTCGTAGCGAAACAGGAAGCTCTGCTGGTGCCGTGGGTTCACGGTAATCAGGTCGAGCCGCGTCAGGCCATCCAGCTGCCGGAACTCAAACCGCACCTGCTCGGCCGTCAGGCCCAGGTACTGCTGAATCTCCCGCTGCAGGCGGGCAATTTCAAATTCGTCCATCATTCAATGAAGAATGAGGAATGAAGAATGAGGAATGAAGAATCGGCCACGAAGCCAATTCTTCATTCCTCATTCTTCATTCCTCATTAAAAACTTAGTGGTGCGCCAGCTCCAGGGCGGGCAGGCCGTTCTTCACGCGGTAGTCCGAGATGGCCGATTTGATGGCGTCTTCCGCCAGCACCGAGCAGTGAATTTTCACGGGCGGCAGGGCCAGCTCTTCCACAATCTCCATGTTGTCGATGGCCAGGGCCTCGTCGATGGATTTACCTTTCAGCCACTCCGTTGCGAGCGACGACGAGGCGATGGCCGAGCCGCAGCCGAACGTCTTGAATTTGGCGTCGGTGATGGTGTTGGTGGCTTCGTCCACCTCGATTTGCAGGCGCATCACGTCGCCGCACTCAGGGGCGCCCACGAGGCCGGTGCCTACGTTCTTTTTGCTTTTGTCCAGCGTACCCACGTTGCGGGGGTTGCTGTAGTGGTCGATTACTTTATCGGAGTAAGCCATTTCGCTTCGCTTAGTTAAGAATGAAGAATGAAGAATGAGGAATTGAAGCTGATGAGGCACAGAAGCAAATTCTTCATTCCTCATTCTTCATTCCTCATTTTATTAATGTTCTGCCCACTCGATTTTGCTCAAGTCGACGCCTTCCTTGAACATCTCCCACAGGGGCGACATTTCGCGGAGCTTGGTTACGGCTTCCTTTACGTGGTTGATGGCGTAATCGATTTGCTCGTCGGTGGTGAAGCGGCTCAGGCCGAAGCGCAGGCTGCTGTGGGCCAGGTCGTCGCTCAGGCCCAGGGCCTTGAGCACGTAGCTGGGCTCCAGGGAGGCCGAGGTGCAGGCCGAGCCGGAGGATACGGCCAGGTCCTTTACGCCCATCATCAGGCCTTCGCCTTCCACGTACTTGAAGCTGATGTTGGTCACGTGCGGCAGACGGTGCTCCACCGAGCCGTTGATGTAGCTTTCTTCCAGCGTGGTCAGCTCCTTTTCGAGGCGGTCGCGCATGGCCGAGAGGCGGGCGGTATCGGCTTCCATGTCGAGGCGGGCCACTTCGCAGGCCTTGCCCAGGCCCACGATGCCGGGCACGTTGAGGGTGCCGGAGCGCATGCCGCGCTCGTGGCCGCCGCCGTCCATCTGGGCGGTCACTTTCACCCGGGGGTTCTTGCGGCGCACGTAGAGGGCGCCCACGCCCTTGGGCCCGTAGATTTTGTGGGCCGAGAAAGCCATCAGGTCGATGCCATCGGCGATGACGTCAACCGGGATTTTGCCCACCGCCTGGGTGGCATCGGTCATGAACAGCGCGCCGTGCTTGTGGGCAATTTTGGCGATTTCGCGGATGGGCTGGATGGTGCCCGTCTCGTTGTTGCCGTACATGATGCTGACCAGAATGGTCTGGGGCGTCATGGCCGCTTCCAGCTCGTCGAGGCTGATGAGGCCTTTTTCGTCAACGGGCAGGTAGGTCACCTTGCCGCCAAGCTTCTCGATGTGCTTGCAGGTGTCGAGCACGGCTTTGTGCTCGGTGGTGGCGGTGATGACGTGGTTGCCTTTCTGGCTATACATCTCAAACACGCCCTTGATGCCCAGGTTGTCCGACTCGGTAGCGCCCGAGGTGAAGATGATTTCCTTGGGGTCGCAGTTGATGAGTTTGGCGATTTGCTCGCGGGCGTAGTCCACGCCTTCCTCGGCGGCCCAGCCGAAGGGGTGGTTGCGCGAGGCGGCATTGCCGAACACGTCGGTCAGATAGGGCATCATGGCCTCCAGCACCCGCGGGTCGAGGGGCGTGGTGGCGTTGTTGTCGAGGTAAATAGGGAGCTTAAGCATTGCGCGCAGCAGTAGTGACAAGTGGTAAACCAGCGAACCGCTGATACCCGCCTAGAACAGGGTTCGGGGGCAATCAGTTTTCTTTGGCCTCACAAAAGTAGATACAATCTAAACAAGGAAATGCGCGAACCGTCCGCGCCGGCGCAAAAAGCTCGGTAAATGCCGGTTTATTGCCCATTCAGCGGCGTTGCAGCCTGTTCTTCCATTCACCTCATGCTTACCAATCTCGAACACCTCGGCCTGGCCGTGAACGACCTCGACGCCGCCACCGCGCTTTATACCACGCTGCTGGGCATCGCCCCCTATAAGATGGAGCACGTGGCCAGCGAAGCCGTGGATACGGTTTTTTTTCAGGTGGGCGGCTCCAAGATTGAGCTGCTGGCCGGCACCTCGCCCGACAGCGCCATCACGAAGTTCCTGGCCAAAAAGCCGGAAGGCATTCACCACGTCGCGTTTGAGGTGGACGACATCCGGGCCGAGATGGCGCGCCTGAAAGGGGAGGGCTTTGTCTTGTTGAATGAGGAGCCCAAGCGCGGGGCCGATAATAAGCTGGTGTGCTTCGTGCATCCGAAAAGTGCAGCCGGCGTACTGGTAGAGCTGTGCCAGAGCTTGTAGCGCGGACTTTTAGTCCGCGAGTCATTCCTGGATGCCGCCTACGCCGCACTTTTTAACCGATAACCGCCAACCGCTTATTCGCGGACTAAAAGTCCGCGCTACTGCCATGAATTTTTTCCAACAACAAGTAGATGAAGCTGTCGATGCCCTGCTGCTCCAGCAGGTCATTCTGTACCCCACCGACACCGTGTGGGGCCTGGGCTGCGATGCCGAAGCGCCACCAGCCGTGCAGAAGCTCTACAAGCTGAAGGGCCGCGAGGCCGGCAAGCCCAGCATCGTGCTGGTGGCCGACTGGGCCATGCTGCAGCGCTACACCGCCGACGTGCCGGCCGAACTGGAGGCCATGATTGCCGCCGATACCCGGCCCACTACCTACATCCTGCCCGCCAGCCGTGCCCTCGCGCCGGAACTGGTGGCGCCCGATGGCACCGTGGGCCTGCGCGTGACCAAAGACGAATTTTGCCACAAAGTGGTGCGCCGGCTGGGCCACGGCCTGGTATCGACTTCGGCCAACAAAGCTGGCGAGCCCACGCCCGCCGTGTATGCGGAAGTGGACCCGGCCATCGTGCGCGGGGCCGACTACGTGGCCAACTGGCGGCAGGACGATGCCACCCGGGTAGCGCCCTCGCGGGTAGTGCGGCTGGGCGAGGGCGGCCGGCTAGAAGTGGTGCGCGAGTAGGAAAGTAGCGCGAACTTTGTAGCTCGCGTCCCCGCGCTGTTGAAATCGTTCAGGTTTCGTTCGGGGACGCGAACTACAACCAAAGGTCAGCGAAGCTAAAGTTCGCGCTACTATGAATACGCCCCAATTACCCGAATTGCCCATTTTTCGCACCATCGCCGAAGCGGCGGCCGAGCTGCAGCAGCCCGCCTACGTCATCGGCGGCTACGTGCGGGACCTGGCCCTGGGCCGCGACAGCAAGGACATTGACGTGGTGACCGTGGGCGACGGCATTGCCCTGGCCCAGGCCGTGGGCGCGAAGCTGAAAGGCCGGGGCCGGGTGCAGGTGTTCAAGAACTTCGGCACCGCCATGCTGCCCACTAAGGAAGCCGGCGACATTGAGTTTGTGGGCGCCCGCAAGGAAAGCTACCGCGCCGAAAGCCGCAAGCCCGAAGTGGAAACCGGGACGCTGGAAGACGACCTGGCGCGCCGCGACTTTACCATCAACGCCCTGGGCCTAAGCCTGAACCCCGAAAACTTCGGCGAGCTGGTGGACCGCTACGAGGGCATGAAGGACCTGGCCAGCAAAACCATTCGCACGCCGCTGGGGCCGGACGTAACGTTTTCCGACGACCCGCTGCGCATGATGCGCGCCGTGCGCTTTGCCTCACAGCTCAACTTTGATATTGAGCCCGATACGTTCGATGCCATCATCCGGAACAAGGACCGGATAAAGATTGTGTCGCAGGAGCGCATCACAGTGGAGCTGAACAAGATTATCCAGTCGCCCACGCCGAGCTACGGGTTCAAGCTGCTGTTTCAGACGGGGCTGCTGCAGCTCATCTTCCCGAAGATGGCGCTGCTGCACGGCGTGGAAAAGGTGGGCACGCACGCTCACAAGGACAATTTCTACCACACCCTGCAGGTGCTCGACAACGTAGCCAACGCCGGCGGCGACCTCTGGCTGCGCTGGGCGGCCATCCTGCACGACATCGCCAAGCCCGCCACCAAGCGCTACGACCAGCGCGTGGGCTGGACCTTCCACGGCCACGAGGACAAGGGCGCGCGCTGGGTGCCCGGCATCTTCACCGATTTGAAGCTGCCGCTGGGCGAGGAGATGCGGATGGTGCAGAAGCTGGTGCGGCTGCACCTGCGCCCTATCGCGCTGGTGAAGGAAACCGTGACCGACTCGGCCGTGCGCCGCCTGCTGTTCGAGGCTGGCGAAGACATTGACCGCCTGATGCTGCTGTGCCGGGCCGACATCACGAGCAAGGACCACACCCGCAAGGAGCGCTACCTGCGCAACTTCGGGCAGGTGGAGGAGAAGCTGAAGGAAGTGGAGGAAAAGGACCACCTGCGCAGCTTCCGCCCCGTGATTACCGGCGAAATCATCATGGAAACCTTCGGGCTGAAGCCCTCGCGCCAGGTGGGCGAGCTGAAGGAGGCCGTGATGGAAGCCATCCTCGATGGCCTCATTAAAAACGAGATGGAGCCAGCCTTGGCCTTCCTGTTGCAGCAGGGGGCGGCCAAAGGGCTGGCTCCAGAAGGAGGCGTCGTTCACTCACCAAACTAAGCCTGGCTTCTTCTTTTTTTTACCGTTGGGTGGATAGATGCAGATATTTAGGTGAAAGTTGCCTCTAATAAATTTCTTAACAAAGAAAAATTTTGGATTAGAGGCGCTTAATGCTGGAAGCGCCCACCGATTCTACTTTCACGCTCTTCGGATTGCCGCTGTAGGCAATTTCGCTGGCCCCTACGGCATTGCCCTTCAGCGACTCGCTCACGTTGATGCGGGCTTTGCAGGCGGCGGCCAGGTCCACCTTGGCGGTGCGGGTTTGCAGGTTGGCGGCGGCCAGCTCGCAGGCCATGGCGGCGTCCAGCTCCAGCTCGTCGGCATTGCCGGTGGCCGTGGTGCGGCAGGCGCCGGCCTGCCCAATCTTGAGGGTGCCGTAGTTGCCGTTCAGGTTCAGGGACGTGGCGCCGGCCTGCTGAATGTCCATCCGGTCCTGGCGCTCGAAGCCGCCGAGGTCGGCCGCGATGCCGCCGGCCAGCTCCAGGCGGTCCACGGCAGGCATGTTGACGATAACGAGGACTTTCTTCTCGCTGCGGTTCCAGTTACGCCCAAAGAATGAGCCGGTGTTGCGGGGCTTGATTTGCAGCTCGTCGCCTTCGAGTTCCACGCGCAGGTCGTTGAGCACGTCTTTGTCGCCGCCGGCCTCAATCCTGAAGCTGTCGCTCCGGCGCACCACCACCCGGTAGCCGCCCACGGCGCTCACGCGGGTGAAGCCGGTTTCCTCAAACGTGCGGCGGTCGGAGCCGTAGCTGTTCAGGTCCGTGCTGAAGGCCGAAGCACCGCGGTTGCTCTCGTCGTCGCCGCTGTCGTCGTTGCTGTCGTCGTCATCAGCGTCGATGTTCACGTTGATATCGGAGTCGTCATCGTCTTCGTCCTTGCCCAATTGCTCGTCGGTGCAGCCAATGCACTCCAGCTTGTTGCCGCGCAGGCGGTAGCGGTGCAGCTCGGGGTCTTCGGGGCGGCGGTTGCCCACGAAGTTGTCGTCGTCGAGCAGGTCGTAAGCGAAGCTGCGGCTGATGCGGAAGGTGCGGTCGCGGGGCAGGCGCAGGGTCACGGTCAGCTCCTGGCGGCGGTACTTGGCATCGGGCAGAAAGGAAAAGTGGTCGTCGAAAACCAGCGAGGAGTCGCCGCTGGTCCGGATGGTATAGTCGATGGTCGTCAGGGCGTTGCGGCGGGCCACTTCTTCGCTGGGGCCTTTCGAGCCCAGCAGGCGCAGCACTTCCACGGCTTTGCCGCTATCGGCGGCGGCCAGGTTCAGCTCAACGTGCTGTTCCCACTGACGGTCGACGCGGCGGGAGTCCAGCATCAGCACGGGCGTCGTCAGCTTGGGGTAGCGTTCCAGCTGCTCTACCTGGGCGTCGAATTGATATTCGCGGCTCTGCTGCGCAAAGGCCATGGCCACGCCCACCAGGCTCAGCAGCCACAGGCCCAGCAGCGACAGGCTCACCGTGCGGTTCATGATGGACACGCGGAACAGCAGGTTCAGGCCCCCCAGCAGCAGGGACAGCGCCGGAATGGCGAAGGCCAGAAACCCGGCCAGCAGGCCCCAGGTAGGGATGCCGTTCAGCATGACGTGGGCGGGCGCATCGCCCAGCACAATGTTCTGCGAGTGCGGCAGCAGGCCGATGCCGGCCCCCAGGCCAATGGCCAGGGCCACCAGGAAACCAAAGCCCATGATGGTGAGCAGAATGCCGGCAAACACCCGGATGGCCGAGCCCACAAAGTTCACGGCCGGCTGCAGGCCACGGGCGGCATCTTCCACGAAAGCGCCCACGGGGCGGTTGGTGGTGGCGGGGCCGTCGGCAAAGGCATTGTTGCGCACGCTGCTGTCGAAGCTTTCCAGCGTCATGGCGTCGCCCCGCATACGGAGCTTGTCCGAGACCGTTTTGGCCTCGGGCAAGACTATCCAGAGAATGATGTAGAGCAGGAAGGTGAAGCCTCCGGCGAACAGGCCGGCCAGCATAATCACCCGCACCAGCGTCACGTCAACGTTGAAGTAGGCGGCCAGGCCGGCGGCCACGCCCGCTACCTTGCCCGTGCCGGTGTCGCGAAACAAGCGGCGGCCGGCCAGCGGGCCCGTGTTCAGCAGCGCCTCGGGGTGGGCGGGCGCATCGTAGCGCTTGGGCAGCAGAATCCAGAGAATGATGTAGGCCAGCGTTACCCAGCCCCCCAGGCTCACGTTCACGTTGTGGCGCGACCAGATGTTGATGGCCGGCGTGAAGGCGGTGCCGAACACGAACGCCAGGCGAATCCAGAGCGGGTTGACGGCGAAGTACTGGGCAATGCCGGCGGCCACGCCCGCCACCTTGCGGTTGGCCATGTCGCGGTACAGGCGCTTGGGCTCGTCGGCAACCGGGGCGGTGGCTGCCGCGGCGGCGCTGCCAAAGCCGGCCGACGCACTGCCGGCGGTGCGGCCAAAACCAGCCGAGGCATTGGCGCTCGCGGTGGCTTCCTCGGCGTCGTCCTCGTCGGCATCGGGGGCGAAGTCGCTCACGCGGCCCATCTTGGCCATCATGGCCTGCACATCGTCCAGCGAGATGACCTGCTGCACGGGCGAGAGGCGGGCCGAAAACAGCTCGGCGATGCGGCCTTCGATGTCGCTCACGATGTCTTCGTGGCCCCGGTAGTTGGCAAAGTGGGCTTTCACCTCGGCCAGGTAGCGGCTAAGGACCTCGAAGCCATCTTCCTCAATGTGGAAGATGATGCCCTGTAAATTGATGCTGATGTTCTTTTTCATGTGAAAGAAGGCCGAACGGGCCGATTGAAGCTGGGGTGAGTGATGCAGAAAAGCAGGTGCAGTGGCTAGCGACTATCGCCCGGTGGCCGGCTGTGGCGGATGATGCCGACCGAGGTGGCCATTTCCTCCCAGGTTTCGCGCAGCTCCTCCAGAAACTGGCGGCCGGTGTCGGTCAGGGTGTAGTATTTGCGGGGCGGGCCGCTGCTGCTCTCCTTCCAGACATAGTCCAGCAAGGCGGCGTTTTTGAGGCGGGTGAGCAAGGGGTAGAGCGTGCCCTCCACCACTATCATGCGGGCCGAAGTCAGCTCCTCCAGCATGTCGGAGGCGTAGGCTTCGCCGCGGGCGATGATTTCCAGGATGCAGAACTCAAGGATTCCCTTGCGCATCTGAACCTGGGTGTTCTCGAGTTTCATGGGCGAGTTGGATGACTAGTGGGTGACGAACAGTACAAATGTATGGTAGGTACTTTGTAACGCAAGGTACTGGATGAATAATTCTTCCTGAAATGGATAAATATTTTGCTATCGTTTGATAATCAATGAGAAAATTTTTAACACAAAATTGATTTTCGGCTTTCGTTTAAGCGGCCGGTGCCGAAAATCCGGAATTGCCTTCTGCTGAGAATGTGTAGAATTATTCAGCAGCGCAAGCCCGCCCATTCGGTAACGCGGCTGCCAGGCGGGCCGGCAGCCAGGGGCGGGGGCGCCGGCGTCCGCCCTGAAATCGTGCTCGTTCCCCACGGTAGGGGCATAGTTGGCCCGAAATTGGCGGGCTTCGGCGCACTATAATGAAGTAACTTGCGTTCCGTCCGCGCTAACTCTTACCCTATCGCATTTTATGTCCCAACTCTCCGCTGCCGCCCGTGGGCTGCTTTTCCTGGGCGCTACCGCCGCGCTGGCCCGGCCCGCCGCCGCTCAAACGACCAAAACGCCCAAGTACAGCAACGAATTTCTGAACATCGGGGTAGGGGCCCGGGCCCTGGGCATGGGCAAGGTGCAGGCCAGCCTGGCCAACGACGCCACCGCCGGCTACTGGAACCCGGCCGGCCTCGTGAACCAGACCCACAAGTACGACGGCGTGCTGATGCACTCGGAGCTGTTTTCGGGCGTGGTGAAAAACGACTACGCGGCTTTCTCGATGCCGCTGGATGAGAAAAGCGCCGTGGGCATCAGCGTGCTGCGGCTGGGCGTGGACAACATTGCCGACACCCGCGCCCTCATCAACGAGTACGGCTACGTGCAGTACGACAAGATTGAATACTTCTCGGTGGCCGACTACGCGCTGCTCTTGTCCTACGCCCGCAAGCTGGGCCCGGAAGGGCTGAGCATTGGCGGCAACGGCAAAATCATCTACCGCAACATCGGCAAGTTTGCCCACGGCTACGGGTTCGGCATCGATGCCGGCGTGCAGTACAACCACAAGGGCTGGAACTTCGGCCTGATGGCGCGCGACATCACCACCACCTTCAACGCCTGGAACATCAACGCCGACGAGTACCAGAAGGGCATCAGCAGCACCATTGCCAACACGGGCGACGCCATTCCGAAAAACAGCACCGAAATCACGCTGCCGCGCTTCATACTGGGCGTGGGCCGGCGCATCGACCTACCCAAGCAATTCTCGGCCCTGCTGGCCGTGGACCTCGAAACCACTACCGACGGCCAGCGCGGCACGCCCATCTCCACCAAAGCCGTGAGCGTGAACCCGGCCGCCGGCCTGGAGCTGGGCTATAAAAACCTGGTGTTTCTGCGCGGCGGGGCTGGCAACTACCAGCAAATCAGCAGTGTGGTGGATAAGTCGATGCAGTGGAAGGGCCAGTACAGCCTGGGCGCAGGCGTGGCCGTGAGCGGCCTGCGGGTCGATTTGGCGCTCTCGCGCCTGGCCGTGGAGAAGCTGGGCAGCGCCTCGCAAACCAACTCGCTCATTGTGTCGCTGGGCTACGGCTTTAAGTAAGCCCGCCGCGCAATAACCATCCGCTACCGCTACCGTAGCTGCTACCAACTGAAAATATAGTAGAATCAGCAATTCCTTTCTTACAATGGATAAACACTACAAGCAACTGAGTAAGCGCTGGCTGCGGGTATTTGGCCTGCTGGGCCTGCTGCTGAGTGGTGCGCTGGCGCACGCGCAGTCGGGCCCGGTGGGCAACGAATGGATAGTGTCGGGCCAGCAGTATTATAAGGTTAAGATTGTGAAAGACGGGCTGTACAAGCTCGATTACCAGTATCTTACGCAGGCTGGCATCACGGGCGTGGCCCCCCGGCAGCTGCAAATCTGGCGGCGCGGGCGCGAGATAGCGCGCTACGTGGGCGGCAACGCCAACGTGCTCGACCCGACGAGCTTTGTGGAGTTCTACGCCATTCGCAATGATGGTAAGCTGGACGTGGAAATGTACAGACGCCCACAGGACCAGGGCCACCAATACTACAGCATCTACACCGACACGGCCGCTTATTTCATTACCTGGAGCGTTGGCAGTGCCGCACGTGATGGCCGGGCCATGACCCAGCCCACCGCAGCGGGTGGGGCACTGCACCCACACCGGCTGACGACCCAGGTGCAGGTGTTCAAACAAAAGTTTTTTTACGACCCGCCGGTTGACCAGTACATCTACATGCCCTGGCTAGAGCCCGCGGAAGGCTACTATGGCTTTGCATTTCAAAATGACGGGTCATTTGGATATACTGCTTCCGATTCGCTGGTTCGGGGAGTGGCCCCAACCGGCCCGGCACCTTCGATGGAAATCCTCGCCTTTGGGGCCAATTCGGGAGCGCACGCTACGCGGTTGATTGCGGTGAACGGCGGCGTTCCGCGGCAGATAGGAACAATGCAATGGGCAGGAAGGCAGCGGGCCCGACAAACTTTCCCCCTGTTGCGCTCCGACGTTAACAATAGAGGGCAGGTGTACGTTGGCAACACCGCGTCGCCATTGAGCCCTACGGGCGACAATTATAACATCGGCTATTTCAAAATTACGTTTCCCCAGCTCAACCGGTGGTTCTCGAACCGGCACAGCGTTGTGTTCTACAACGATTCGCTGCTGGCCAGCACGGCCACCTACGAGTACGCCAATGACTCCATTCCGGCCACGGTGGTGGGCTTCGACGTGCAGGACATTTACAATGTGCAGCGCATTGTGAGCGCGCCCACCGGCACGGCCCGCCGCTACGTGTTTCCGAGTGCCAGCACCACCACCCGCAAGCTCCTGCTGGCCGATGAGGCCTACCTGGCGGTGCCGCCCGTGCGCGCCAAGCGGGTGGTGTTCCGCAACATTGCCGCTGCTACCCCCAACTTTATCATCATCACCCACCCGCAGCTGATGCGGCCCGACCCTGCCACGCCGGGTGTGACCAATGCGGCGCGGGAATACGCCAACTACCGGGCCTCGGTGGCCGGCGGGCGCTACGATACGCTGATGGTGACGGCTCCGCAGCTCTACGACCAGTTCACCTACGGCGACCGGTCGTGGCTGGCGCTGCGCCACTTCAGCCGCTGGCTGGTAGCGGCGGCCCCCGCCGCTACCAACCGGTATCTACTGCTATTGGGCAAAGGCATTCAGCTCGCCGACCAAAAGACGTCTCCTGGCCAGTCGCCCAATTTTCGCGATAATGGCGAACTGGGCCTGGACCTGGTGCCCGCCAGCAGCCGGGCCGTGTCCGACAACATGATTTCGGCGGATATCGACAACAATAACTGGTATGCCAAGCTGCACACCGGCCGCCTGACCGTGACCACGCCGCACCAGATAATGAGCTACCTGGCCAAAGTGAAAACGCACGATGCCCTGCCGCCCGCGGCATGGCGCAAAAACGTGCTGCACCTGGTGGGCGGCTATACCGCGCAGGAAACGGCTGACTTCCGGAGCTACATGGATGCCGAGAAAATCCGGGTGGAGCGCCCTTACCTCGGCGGGCACGTTGAGACGGCGTTCCGGGTGACGCCCAATAACCTGCCGGTTAGCATCGATATCTCGGCCCAGCTCAATGCCGGGCTTTCGCTGATTTCCTATTTCGGGCACGGGGCCCCCGATGCCTACGCCCTCAACTTCGGCAAGCCTTCTACTTCGAGCACCTACAACAATACCGGCCGCTACCCATTCCTGTTTTTGAATGGCTGCTCAAGCAACAATTCCTTCTCAACCACGCCCACGGTCATCGAAGACTGGCTTTTTGCCGAACAGAAAGGGGCCATCGGCTCGCTGGGAACCTCCGATTTGAGCTTCGAAGAAGAGCTGCGGGTAGCGCAGGATTCGCTGTATAAAATCCTGTTTAATGAGCCGGCCTGGTTTGGCAAGCCGATTACGGTAGCGCACGATGAAGCCGTGCGCCGGCTGCAGCGCAGCCCGCTCTACAGCTCCAACCTTGGCATTGAGCAGCTGCTGTGCACGGGCTGGCAGGGCGACCCCACGCTGGCGCTGTTCGCGCCGGCCCAACCCGACTTTGTGGCCAGCGCGGCTACCCTGGCCATCACGCCCACGCCCGGGGCCACGCCCCCCACGGTGCGGGCCGATTCGCCGGACTTTATTCTGAACGTGGGTGTATCGAACCCCGGCCGGATTACCTACGACCCGGTTGAGATTCAGGTCACCCGCATTTTTCCGAGTGCTTCCGGCATACCCAATCAGGTGTACCCCGTGTTCACGTTCCGGCAGTCGTGGCAGCCGGACACGACCTACGCCCTGACCCTGACCAACAATACGCTGCCGGCGGCCAGCGGCACGAGTACCTTCCGGGTGGTCATCGACCCCAACAACCGGGTGGCCGAATCGAACGAAAGCAACAACACGGCCCAGATTGACTTCTCCTTCCTGAAAGGCGGCATTACGGTGCTGCGGCCTTCGGAATTCGCCATTCTGTCGGGCACCACGCCGCAGCTGGTGGTGCAGTCCAACGACCCGCAGGGCACCTCGCGGGTGTATGAGTTTGAGCTGGATACCACGGCGGCTTTCAACGGCACCACCCGCCGCACCACCGTGACGGCCGGGGTGGTGGCGCAATGGGCCCCCACGGTGCCGGCCACGCTGGGAGGACGCGACAGCCTGGTCTGGTACTGGCGGGCCCGCTTCCAGACTCCGCAGGCGGGCGAGGACGGCAACTGGGTGGTTTCGTCTTTCCGGGTGATTCCCGGCAGCCCCGGCGGGTGGTCGCAGAGCCACTACGCACAGTTCAAGCGCGACACCCGCACCAACGTGGACGTGAACGCGCCCAATGGCCGCTGGAGCTTTGTGAATACCCGCATTCCCATCGTGCTGCGTACCAAAGGCGGCGGCGTGGCTGGCACTGCGGCCGGCTTTTCGTCGGTGACGGGCGGCGGCATCTACATTCAGTCGGCGGCGGGGCTGCCGTCGGTGAGCGGCTGCGGCGTGCAGTCGCCCAACCTGCTGATTGCCGTGTACAACGGAGCTTCGCTGCGGCCGGTGGCCATGCCGGCCGGCTTTCAGCGCTGTGGCCAGGCTCCCGACTATTTCTACTATTTCTCGGCCCCCGACCTCCCCAATCCGGCCAATGTGGACCCCCTGGACAACCTCAATTCCAGCGCGACGCGGCAGGGCTTGCTCGATGCATTCCTGACGGCCATTCCGGATGGCTCCTACGTGGCCGTGGTGTCGGCCAACCGCCTGACGTATTCCACGCTGCCGGCGGCGCTCAAGGGCCGTATTCAAGCCCTGCTCGGCTCGCAGCTCATCACCACCCTGGCCGATGGCGAGCCCCTGACCCTGCTGGGCCAGAAGCTGACGGCTACCACCGGCCGCCTCATTCATGAGCGGGGCCCGGACCGCAGCAGCGCCACCACCATTCCCACAGTGAGCCAGCTCGTGGAGCTGCGCGACACCCTGCAGCGGCCCAGCTCCGCCGGCCGCATTGTTTCGACGCGCATCGGCCCGTCGCAGCAGTGGCTGAGTCTGTACCACACCATTCGCAATCCGCTGGCTACCGGCCAGCGCACGCTGAGCGTAGTGGCCATCGATACGCTGGGCCGCGAAACCGTGGTGCTGCCCAACGTAACGGCTTCCGGCCGCACCGGACAGGCCCTGACGACGCTGGTGCCGGCCCGCACCTATCCTTACCTTCGGCTGGAGCTGGCCGTGGCCGACACCGTGACGCGCATCCCGCCCCAGCTGCGCCAGTGGCTGGTAACCTCGCGCGGCCTGCCCGAGGGCGTGGTGCGGCGCGATGCCGTGGCCGCTTCCAACTACACCAGCGCCACGCTTACCCGGCAGGCGGTGGATAGCGGCTACGTTCGTTTCCCGGTGCGCTTCGAGAATATTTCCGACGAAGCCTTCGTCCGGCCCCTGCAAACCCGCGTCAGCCTGCGCGACGTGAACACGCGGACCGTGGTGGCCACCGCCCTGATAACCTCGCCGGGCCTGCTGAGCGCGGGCGCGGCCCTCACCGTGCCGGTGCGCCTGGATGTGCGCAACAGGTTCGGCACCTTCGTGGTGGAAGTGGTGGTGAACCCGCGCCTGCAGCCCGAGCAGAACTACTCCAACAATGAGCTTATTCTGGAGCAGTTTACGGTGGTGGACACCAACGTGCCGCCCACGCTGGACGTGGCCTTCGACGGCCGCCACATTCTCAACGGCGAGCTGGTGTCGTCGCAGCCGGTCATCAACATTCAGCTCAGCGACGAAAGCCGGCTGACACACATTACCAATCCGTCGGCCTTCACCGTGAGCCTGCGCAGGCCGGGCCAGACGGGCCTGCCCACCATGGTCAACCTCAACGGCTCGGAAGTGCGCTTCAGCGTGGACAGCACCAAGGGCAGCGTGGCCCGGCTCATCTACGAGCCGGCCAAGAGCGGCCCGCTGCCCGATGGCGTGTACGAGCTGCGCGTGCAGGGCCGCGACCCCAGCAATGCCGCTGCCGGCAGCCAGGATTTCCAGGTGAAGTTTGAGGTGGTGAACTCCTCGCAAATCAGCAACGTGTACCCGTATCCGAACCCGATAGTGAGCAAGGCCCGCTTCGTGTTCACGCTCACGGGCCAGACGCTGCCCACCAACCTGAAAATCCAGATTATGAGCCTGACCGGCCGCGTGGTGCGCGAGATTTTCATGAGCGAGCTGGGCCCGCTGCACATCGGCAACAACATCACCGATTTTGCCTGGGACGGTACCGATACCTACGGCGACCGGCTGGCCAACGGCACCTACCTCTACCGCGTGGCCCTCGACGATGCCGGCGGCCAGTTCAGCCACCGCGACACGGCCGGCGACAAAGCCTTCAAAAACGACTGGGGCAAGCTGGTGCTCATGCGCTAGGGCTTCTGAAGGACAACGAAAAAAGGCAGCCTAACTGGGGCTGCCTTTTTTCGTTGCTGATGGTGTCAGGTTTTAGCGCCGCCGCAGCGTGACGAAGCTAAATGCGTAGGCGTGCTGCTCGTCGGCTTCGTGGCGCTCGCGGCTTTCTTCGCGCCACTCGGCGGGGCTGAGCGTGGGGAAAAACGCATCGCCTTCGAACGAATGATGCACCTCGGTGAGGTAGATGACATCGGCCGCGGGCAGGGCTTCGCGGTAGATTTCGCCGCCGCCGATAACGCAGATTTCCGCATCGAGCTCGGCGGCGCGGGCCAGGGCGGCGGGCAGCGAGGCGGCGGTTTCGCAGCCGGGGGCTGCCCAGCCCGGCTGGCGCGTTATCACGATGTTGGGGCGCTTGGGCAGGGCGCGGCCCAGGCTGTCGTAGGTGCGGCGGCCCATCACCACGGGGTGGCCCAGCGTGAGGGCTTTGAAGTGCTGTAGGTCGGCGGGCAGGCGGCCCCAGGGCATGCCGCCGTCTTTGCCGATGACGTTATTTTCGGCCACGGCCACAACGAAGGAAACCATCAGAAGAAACGTTTTGAGAGGTTGAACGACAAAAGTGATGCGCAGCGGCTATAAGCCTTCGCCCACCCGGCCCTGCGCCGAATGGGCGGCAAGGTCCACCGAGTCGAGGCCGAACCAGTGGGCCGTCACGTCGTTGTTGTGGTGCTGCACGCTGTTGTTGGGATGGTGAAACAGGTTTTCGCCCAGAATGGATACGTGGCGCGGGGTGATGCCGGAAAAGGGGGGCACCACCAGCACCCGCTGCCCGCGCCGGGCCGCCGCCTGCATCTGGGCAAACCGGGCCTCGTTCTGGGCCCGCCAGGTGGGGGCGTTGCGCAGCCATTCGGTCCAGGCGTTGCGCTCCACGCCGGCGGCCAGCAGCAGCAGCGTTACGCCGGCGGCAAACCGTTGCCCGTAGCGCAGCGCCCGCCGCACGGCCGCCGGCACCCGGGCCGGCACGGCTGCCCACAGCACCACCGCCCACCCCAGAAACAGCCACAGCCAGATGAAGCTGCTGGTGCGGCCCGGCGGCGGATTGGACGTGATGAGCGCGTGAAAGAAAAAGCTGATGCCCACGCCCACCGCCAGCACAGCCCCGCCCGCCCATAGCGGCAGGCGGAACCCCGCCGGCCGCCAGTGCCGCGCGCGCACCAGCAGCGGCCCCAGCAGCCAGGGCAGCAGCAGCAGCGCCATCACATGGGTGGGTTTGGTGAGAAAGGCCACGAGGTTTTCGCCGCCGTAGCGCAACACCGGCCCCAGCGCGATGGCGGGCGCCGTGGCCTGGCCGGTGGGGCCGTACATCCGCACCCAGTTGCCGGGGGCCAGTACGGCCACGGTGCCCGCCACCACCGCCGTGGCCAGCAGGCCGCCCCAGCAGGCTGCCGCCCGGCGCAGGCCCGCGTGCCAGGTGCCGGCCAGCAGCACCAGCAGCGTCCAGCCCAAGAGCAGCAGCGCAATCTCATTCAGGCCCACTACCACCACCGTGCTCAGCTGCGCCAGTCCGTACCAGCCCCGGCGCCGCCAGCCCGCCGGGGCGCGCAACGCCCGCAGCCCGGCCACCGGAATCAGGAGCATGAGCATGATGCCCAGCTGGTAGCCCGTGCTCGCGCAAAACCAATAGAATAAGGGGTAGATGGTCGGCATCCAGGCCAGGCAGAGCAGCAGCAGCAGGGCCGCGCCGCGCCAGGCCGCGCCGCGTGGCAGCTGCCGGGCGCTCAGCTCGCGCAGGCCCAGGTAGAGCGCCGCTACCGTGCCGCCAAGGATGAAAACCGGCACGAGGTGCATCCCGCCCAGCCAGCCGTAGCTGAGCGGGTTGCCCAGCGTCTGCACGAAGCAGGTGGCGTAGCGTCCGCCCCAGCCCAGGTAAAATGCTTTTTGCGCCCCCCAGAAGCCGTGCTGGCGCACCATCAGGGCCATGCCAAAGTCATCCCAGAACGGCGCGTTGTAGAACGACAGCGCGAAAAAAGGCAGCAGCGCGAGCCCCAGCCCCAGCCCAACTGCCCGCCCGCGCTGCCGCACCAGCCACCGCTTCAGCGGCCACGGGCGGGCACTGGGCCGGGCGGGATTGGTCGGACTCGACATAGACAATGCGCCGGGCTACGCCTGGGCGGTGGTTTGCAGGTCGCGGCCGGCCCCGCGCAGCAGCTCGGCCACCGGCATTCGCTTCTTGCCTTCGAGCTGCACGTCAAGCACCTCGAGCCAGGCATCGGCGGCGGCCACGCGCAGGTAGGTTTTGCCGTCCGAAGCCCAGGTGCCGGGGGCCGGTGCCTCGGCCCCGAAAGGCCGGGTAGCGGCGCGGAATACCTTCAGGGTGCGGCCGTCGGGCAGCGCGGCGAAGGCCGTGGGAACAGGGGAGAGGCCGCGCACCCAATGCACCAACTCGGCGGCGGGCTTATGGAAATCGAGCCGGCCGGTTTCTTTCTGAAGCTTGGGGGCGGGGCGCAGGTCGTCGCGCTGCACCTGGGGCGTGCTGGGCGCGGTGCCCGCCGCAATGGCCTCCACCGAGCGGCGGGCCAGGACCGCGCCCACTTCCTTGAGCTTATGGTAGAGCGAGCCGAAATCGTCGTCCGGCGCGATGGCCACCCGGTCCTGGAAAATGAGGTCGCCGGTATCAATCTCGTGGCGCAGGAAGAACGAGGTAACGCCGGTTTCCTGGTCGCCGTGCATCAGGGCCCAGTTGATGGGGGCCGCGCCGCGGTACTGCGGCAGCAGCGAGGCGTGAATGTTGATGGAGCCCAGCCGGGGCATGTTCCACACCGCTTCGGGCAGCATCCGGAAGGCCACGACCACCTGCAAATCGGCGGCGTAGGACTTCAGCTCGGCCTGGAATTCCGGCGACTTCAGATTAGTGGGCTGGAGCACGGGCAGGCCGTGGGCTTCGGCGGCCACCTTCACGGCCGAGGCCTGCAGCTGCCGGCCGCGCCCCGCCGGCCGGTCGGGGGCCGTGACGACGGCCACCACCTGCCCGCCGGGCCAGGCCAGCAGGGCCTCCAGGGTAGAAACGGCAAAATCGGGGGTGCCCATGAAAACCAGGCGCAGGGGAGTATTCATGGGGCAAAGAAAACGCTGTGCTGCGGAAGTGCCGTGCGCCCGGCGGCAGCAACAATTTTCCGGCAAGAATTTCAGCCGGAAAATTGTTGCCAGGCGGCTCGGCCGGAAGCTTTGTTCGCCAGGGCCGCCGCTTCGGGCATTCAGGCCAGGGCTTACCGCTCCGGATACAGGAGGTACTTTTTTCTCAGCGCCTTGAACTTCGCCAGCCCCGGCTGCCACGAGGTCCGGATTTCCGCCTCCGACTTGCCCGCTATAATTTGCTGGCGCAGCGCGTCGGTGCCCGACAGCTCTTCGAAATATTTGCCGAAGAAGTGGGCCTTGTCGGTGCTTTGCTGGTAGAAATCGAGCAAATAGCTCAGCACGAGCCCGCCATCGGCGGCGCGGGCGGGCGCGGTGGCCAGGTTCAGCCCGTAGCAGCGCTGGCCGTTCTGGGGCGGCGTGGGCGAGCCCGCGTTGGGCGCGGGCGTGAAGGAATACGGCCGCGTGCCGGGCTGGCTGGGGCTGCCGATGACCTCAAACGGGGTGGCCGTGCCGCGCCCGATGCTCACGTTGGTGCCCTCAAACAGGCAAATGCTGGGGTAGAGCCGGATGGCGTGGTCGGTGGGCAGGTTGGGGGAGGGGCGCACGGGCAAGTGGTAGGCCGTGGCGTGGGTGTAGCCCTTGGCCAGCGGAACGACCGTGAGCGCGCAGGCTTTGCCGCCGGCCAGCCATTTCTCGCCGTTCAGCATGTTGGCCAGCTCACCCACTGTGAGGCCGTGGGCAATGGGCAGTGGGTCGAGGCCGACGAAGGACTGGTGCGCCGGCTCCCGCAGAGGGCCATCCACAAGGTCGCCGTTGGGGTTGGGGCGGTCGAGCACGATGACCTTTTTGCCCTGCTCGGCCGCCGCTTCCATCACGTAGTGCAGCGTGCTGATGAAGGTGTAGAACCGCGCCCCCACGTCCTGAATGTCAAACACCAGCACGTCCACATCGGCCAGCATCTCGGGCGTGGGCTTCTTGGTTTTGCCGTACACCGAGCGCACGGGCACGCCGCTGCGGGCGTCGCGCCCATCCTTGATGGTGGCCCCGTCGGCCGCCTCGCCCCGAAAGCCGTGCTCCGGCGCGAAGATGGCCGTCACGTTCACGCCCCGCGCCCGCAGCGTGTCCACGAGGTAGCTGCTGCCCACCCGCGAGGTCTGGTTGATGACCAGGCCCACGCGCTGGCCCCTGAGCAGCGGCAGGTACTCGGCCAGGCGCTCGGCCCCGACCGTGATGGCCGCCGCCGCGGCAACGCGGGGCGGGGTGGCCAACGTATGGGCCTCGGCCGGGGCCTGCCCCGCCGGGCGGGCGGTGCCGCAGGCCGGCAGCGCCAGCAAGACCGAAAACATGATTTTAGCCGAAATGCCAACCATAGCAATGGGAAAAAAGAGGAATAAATGCCGTGCCTGCGCGGGCGGTGCCGGATATCTGCGGCGGCGGCGTGGCCGGTCGGCGTTCAAAACGTAGCTTTACGGCTGAACAATGAACGTCGCCCGCTACATTTCGCACAAGATTGACGGGGGAGCCGACTCCGGCTCCTTCACCTCGTCGGTCACAAAAATAGCCATCATCAGCATTGCCATGGGCCTGGCGGTGATGGTTGTGTCGTTTGCCATCCTGCAAGGCTTCCGCAACGAGATTCAGAACAAGATTTTTTCGTTTGGGGCCCACCTGCAAATCTCGCGCTACGACACCAACAACTCGCTCGAAGTAGCGCCCATTGGCGGCCCCCGGCTGGTGGAGCAGCTGCACCAGTTTCCGGAAGTAAAAACCACCCAGCCCTACGCCGTGAAAACGGCCATCATCAAAACCACCGACGAAGTGCTCGGCGTGGTGCTCAAGGGCATTGCCGAAACCGACGGCCGCTCGCCCATGCGCGCCAATCTGGTGGCTGGCAAGTTCCTGAGCTTCCCCGACTCGGCGGCCAGCGACGACGTGCTGCTCTCGCGCAAGGTGGCCGACAAGCTGCGCCTCTCGGTGGGCGACAAGGCGCTGTTTTACTTCATTCAGAACCCGCCGCGCATCCGGCAGTTTCGCGTCAGCGGCATCTATTCCACGGGCCTCGATGAGTTTGATGAAGTGTACGTGCTGGGCGACATTCGCCAGATTCGGGAGCTGAACTCGCCGGCCTGGCCCGACTCGCTGGTGGGCGGCATGGAAGTGGTGCTGAAGAATTTCAACACCCTGGACCGCACCTACGATAAGTTCATCGAACAGCTGCCCTACGACCTCAAAATCGACAAAATCACGGACCAGTACGCCCAGCTCTTCGACTGGCTGCAGCTGCTGAACCGCAACGTCATCATCTTCCTGCTCCTCATCATTTTCGTGGCCACGTTCAACATGGTGGCCACCATCTTCATCATGATTCTGGAGCGCACCAACATGATTGGGATTCTGAAAGCGCTGGGCGCGACCGATACCCAGATTCGGAGCATGTTCTTTTTCCGGGGGCTGTCGCTCACGCTGCGCGGCATGGCCATCGGCAACGTCATCGCCGTGGGCTTCTGCGCCATCCAGTACTACTTCCACGTCATCCCGCTCGACCCTGAGAACTACTACATGGACCGCGTGCCCATTTCCTGGGACCCGCGCATGCTCATCATTCTGAACGTGGCCACCTTCGCCGCCTCGCTGCTGGCCGTGCTTATTCCCACCTACCTGATTGCCCGGATTAAGCCGGTGGTAGCCATCAAGTTCGACTAATGCTCGGAACCACCAATTTTTGCTGATTGAACGGATACTAGAGCGTGAGGACAATTACCTTTCGCTAAATCAGTAATCGCCCATGCACCGCCACGAAATTACAGACCGTCAATG
>NZ_BAAGWC010000015.1:0-109604 GCF_054780555.1 Hymenobacter daeguensis | reverse complement strand
GGCGCGGCGGCCGGTTTGGCGGCGGCCGCCGGCGCGGGGGCCGCCGCGGCGGGAGTTGGAGCCGGTGCCGCTGGTTCGGCGGGGCTGGGGTTCAGGGCCTGCTGGTCGAGGATTTTGTAAATCAAATCCTGCTTGCTGAGTCGTTTAAAGTTGCCGACGTTCAGTTGCTCGGCAATTTCTTTGAGGTCGGACAGCAGCCGGTCCTTCAACTCGTTGAGGGTGTGCATAAAGGGGATTGGTGGGAAATATCTGGCGGAATGCGAGAGGGGCTAACTGCCCATGCTGGACCGGAAGGGGTGCCAAAAGCCAACTATGGGACGGGGGCGGCAAGGCCGCAGAAATAACATTCGCAGAAGGCGCGGGCTATTGAACAATAGCAGCGCGGCGCGCAATGAACAAACAGGAAAATGAGGTGCAGAATGGGGCCGCTGGAGAATCAGCAAAGACGGGCCGGAGGCGGGCGCTACGGCCCGCTGACCCAGCCACGGCGGCCGGTTGCTAGCGCAATGTTAGCGCATTACGAACAAACTGCCAAATCGGATGCAGGCAGTTTGGGGATTAAACCACGGCGGGCCGGAAATAAGTTGCACCCCGGCGGCGGCGGTCTGGCAGCCGGCCTGTGGTGCCGGTCGGTTTTACTTACGACCTTTGCCCGGCTTACCCCAACTTGCTCCATGCTGCAACTTTCCGTTCTCCGCGACCAGACCGACCTTGTGCTGGCCGGCCTCGCCAAAAAACGCTACGCCACCGCCGAAGCCGACGTGGCCGCCATCCTCGACCTCGACCAGCGCCGCCGCGCCCTCCAAACCAGCCACGACGCCTCCCAGGCCGAAGCCAACGAGTTGGCCCGCCAAATCGGCGGCCTCATGAAATCGGGCGACAAGGCCGGGGCCGAAACCCTGAAGCTACGCACCGCCGAGCTGAAGCAGCACACCCAGGCCGCCGCCGCCGAGCTGGCCCAGGTGGAGCAGGCCCAGCAGCAGCTGCTCTACAAGCTGCCCAACCTGCCCCACGCCAGCGTGCCCGAAGGCCGCTCGGCCGCCGACAACGAGGTGGTGCGCGAGCACGGCGCCAGGCCCGAGCTGGGGCCCAACGCGCAGCCGCACTGGGACCTGATTAAGAAGTACGACATCATCGACTTCGAACTGGGCAATAAAATCACCGGCGCAGGCTTCCCGGTCTACAAAGGCCAGGGGGCCCGCTTGCAGCGCGCGCTCATCAACTTTTTCCTGGATGAGGCCCGGGCGGCCGGCTACACCGAGATGCAGCCCCCGATTCTGGTGAACGAGGCCAGCGGCTACGGCACCGGCCAGCTGCCCGATAAGGAGGGCCAGATGTACCACGACGCCAAGGATGACTTGTACCTGATTCCGACGGCGGAGGTACCGTTGACGAATATTTACCGCGACGAGATTATTCCGACCGATAAGCTGCCCATTCGCATCGCCGGCCACACGCCCTGCTTCCGCCGCGAGGCCGGCTCGTGGGGGGCCGATGTGCGCGGCCTCAACCGCCTGCACCAGTTCGACAAGGTGGAAATCGTGCAGATTACGGAGCCGGAGCACAGCTACGCCGCCCTCGATACCATGGTGGCCCACATCGAAGGCCTGCTCCAAAAGCTGGGCCTCCCCTACCGCGTGCTGCGCCTCTGCGGCGGCGACATGGGCTTCACCAGCGCCCTGACGTATGACCTTGAAGTGTGGAGCGCCGCCCAGGGCCGCTGGCTCGAAGTAAGCTCGGCTTCGAACTTCGAAACCTACCAGGCCAACCGCCTGAAGTGCCGCTACCGCGCCGAGGGCGGCAAAACCCAGCTGCTGCACACACTCAACGGCTCGGCCCTGGCCCTGCCGCGCATCGTGGCCGCGCTGCTCGAAAACAACCAGACCGCCGACGGCATCGCGCTGCCGGAGGTGCTGCACAGCTACTGCGGCTTCAGCAAGATTGGGTAGGCACCTGCCTGCCTGCCTGCCTGCCTGCCTGCCTGCCGCTGCATCGGAATACCCGGCGGAAAATCCAGCCGGGTATTCCGATGCTTTTGTGTTTTACACCTTTCAGACAACGTGCCGTTACCTTTGGCACAACGCACGGGAAACACCTCGCCAACGCGGTTGCCTATAAACGGCGAACCCCCGGCTGCTGGTAACAACCGAGGGTTCAAGAAGCAGGTGCTGACACACCTAATCTTCTTAATCAGATGGAAAAGGAACGTGCAAAATCGGAGGTTAAGTTCAAGCTTGACTTCCGAATACCCGAAGGGCTGGTAAAATGGCTTCTTTGGTTTCTGGTGGGCGGTGGAGCCTTAACAGCCGCCGAACACTGAATTAAGTAGGGTAAGGGGCTGGGCCGTGAGGTTCGGCCCCTTATTTTTTGCTTAGCAAATATACTGTGCTGGAGTTTGAGTTATTACGCCAGCCATTTTCATGGCTTAGTATTCGGCCATTTCCTCGTGCACGTAGCACCAGAGCCACCGCTCGCCGCGCTCGGCGGAGGCGATGACGGGGTGCTGCGTGGCATGGAAGTGCTTGGTGGCGTGCTTGTTCTTGGACTGGTCGCAGCAGCCGACGTGGCCGCAGTCCTGGCACACGCGCAGGTGCACCCAGGTATCGCCGAGGGCCACACACTCGGGGCAAAGGTGTTGAGAATCGGTTTTGAGGCTGGTGAGGGCTCGGAGGTGCTGGCAGGGTTCGGACATGGAGTGAAGGTAGGGAATTGCCGAAAATAATCGACCAACGGCCCGGGGCCGGGTCGGAAAACTCCTATTGCCGCATTCTCCGGCTGAAACGGCTCAACCGTCGATGCAACGCGGGCAACGGCCGACTCGGGGGCATTGGCGGGAATGAACGAGTGCAAATTTGGGTAGTCAGTCTGCAAACTCATTCATTCTTCACCGTCATTCCAACCCGCCCCGTCATGGAAAGAAAATATTTTCTGAAAAGCCTCTTCGTAGGCGCCGCCTCGGTACCGGCCCTGCTTTCGGCCTGCAGCAAAGACGACAGCGTTTCGCCTGCTTCCAGCAGCTCGGGCACCACCGGTACTACCGGCACTACCGGCACCAGCACCGGCTCGGGCAGCTGCACCGTGGCCCCGACGGAAACCGAAGGCCCATTCCCCACGCACACGCCCTCGGCCTACCTGCGCAGCGACATCACCGATGGCAAAACCGGCTACGCGCTGACCATCAACATCACCGTCACGAACAGCAACGCCAGCTGCGCGGCGCTGGCCGGCGCGTTGGTCGATATCTGGCATTGCGATGCCGAAGGCAACTATTCGGAGTACGGCGGCTCGGGCATGCAGGCCACCAACTACACCAGCGTGCACTTCCTGCGCGGCCGGCAGGTGACCAACGCGGCCGGGCAGGTCACCTTCACCAGCATTTTCCCCGGCTGGTATTCGGGCCGCGCCACGCACATCCACGTCCACGTTTATTCGGCCAGCGGCACGTCGCTGAAAGTCACCCAGATTGCCTTTCCCGAAGGCACGGGCACGGCCGTGGCCGCCGTGAACGGCTACGCCAAAGGCCTGAGCGGCTACACCTCCAACGCCTCCGACAACGTATTCAGCGACGGCGTGGCGCTGGAGCTGGCCACCGTGACGGGCAGCACCACGGCGGGCTTCCAGCTGGCCTGGGCGCTGGCGGTACCGGCGTAAACCAACGGGTTTACGTGTCGAAGACTGCGTTTTGAGCGGACGTTCTAACACTGTTTTTGCCCTTAAAACCCAGCCTTCAACACGCAACATTTCCGCCATGCCCGACCGCATCATCACGCTATGCTACCGCAAAATCATCGACGCCACGGCCACCCGGCCCTGGGACAAGCTGGTGTGGAACGACAGCTACCGGGAGTTTCGGATGCAGGCCCAGAATTTCAACCCCGGCAGCCGCTACCAGTCCTTCGGCGAATTGCTGCACTACGTGCCCACGGCCAACCGCCTGCACTTTCTGGTGAGCGGGGCCGTGACGGGCTACCTCCAGCAGCTCAACGAGCGGGTGCCGGACATTCTGGATAACCTGGGGCGGCATTTTCTGCGGTTCAGGCAGTTTCATTTTGAGCTGATTAACTCCGATATCAACGACCAGCGCAAGCACCAAGTCGCCATCAATTTCTTTTCGGAGCCGCTGGTGTGGCACGCTACCGTGGGGCAGTTTCTGCTCGTGTCGGAAGCCGGGGCCGCACCCGGCCCGGCGGGCGAAACGCTCACGCACCTCGTGCCGCTACAGCCTTTCCTCAGCATTCACGCCATTCAAGCGCCTACGTCCGATGATACCGCAAACGCCGGGTAAAATCTTCCTTGCCGCCGAGCGGGGCCTGACCGAATCGGACCGGTTCCGGCGGTACAGCACGTTTAATTTCGGGCCGTGGGCGCACGCGCACAAAGGGCCGTTTGGCCGGCTCTACGGGCTGAATGAGGAAACCCTGGCCGGCAATCACACCTTGCATTTCACGGTGGCTGAGGCGTCGCACGTCCTCATCATGCCGCTGGCCGGGGCCGTGGAGCTGGGCTGCGCCGGGATGCCGGCAACGACCATCGGGGTTGAGGAAACCTTGCTGCTCACGCTGCCCGCCGGCAGCGTGCTGCAGGTCGGCAACCCGTTTGCGACGGAGCTGGTGGGCTTTCTACACATCTGGCTGCTGGCCGATGCGCCGGTTTCGGCAGTGACGGCACAGCAAGCACCTTTTCGCTTTGCCGATTCACCAAGCGCCTTGATGCCCTTATTTCTGGCTGCGCCGGGCCGGCCGCTGGCGGCAAGCATAGGCCAGTTTGCAGGACGCCGAGAGGCCATTTACCGGCCTTCCAGCCCAGCGGCAAGCGTGTATGCTTTTGTGCTGGCCGGCGCGTTTGAGGTTGAAGGCCGCCTGATGCACGAAAAAGATGGCCTGGCGCTGTGGGATACCGCAGAATTTGAATTGGAAGCGTTGAGCAACGATGCCGTGGTTCTGGTATTGGAACTACTGCCGTCTGCAACCTGAATTCTCAACGATTGGCTGGAATGACTGGCCAGCTCAGGTCCAGCACCTGCTCGCGCATGCACCTGAAATGCCCCTGAGGGCACTTCGCAAAGCCAATTTTGGAGCAGGGCCGGCAGCTCAGCCCCTGCACTTCCAGATTTTGGTGCTCGGTGCGAAACGGGTACATGCCGAACTCCGGCACCGTGTTGCCCCACACGCTGAAAACCGGCTTGCCAAAGGCGGCGGCAATGTGCATCAGCCCGGTATCGTGGCTCACCACAAATTGCGCCTGCCGCACCAGCGAGGCCGACTGATGCAGCGAGTAGCGCCCGCAGCCGTTTTCAATGGGTGAATGGGTGGATGGGTGAATGGGTGAATTGTTTTCGGCCATGGCCTTGATGATGGCCTCGGCGGCCGGGGCATCTTCGGGGCCACCCAGTAGCATGATGGGGCGCGGGGCCAGGCGCCGGCACAGCTCCACCAGCTTCTCCGGCGGCAGGCGCTTGGTGGCGTGCTGTGCGCCAATGGCCACGGCCACGTACCCCTGCCGAAACGGCGCGGGCAGCGTGTCTGGCGCGATTTCCTGATTTTCTGGAATGAAATAATCGAGGCCCCGGCCGTCGTCCTTCACGCCCAGCGGCGCAGCGGCGGCCAGGTAGCGCTGCACAATGTGCACGTCGGGCAGGCGGTTGATTTTGAAGTTGACCAGCAGCCACTTCTGCCAGTTCAGCTTGTCGAAGCTGCTCGATTTCACGCCCAGCCGCAGCTTGATGAGGCGGGTACGCAGGTTGTGGTGCAGGTCAACCACGTAGTCGAACCGCTCGGCTTTCAGCTGCGCCACCAGCTCGCCCAGGCTGCCGGTCAGGCAGTGCACTTTGGCGATGTACGGGTTGGGCTCCAGCAGGCTGCGGTAGGCGGGCTTGGTGGCCATGTGCACCTCCGCGCCCGGCACTTGCTGCGCCAGCGCCCGCAGCACGGGCGTGGTGAGCACAATGTCGCCGATGGAGGAAAAGCGGAGAACGAGGATTTTCACGCTATTCGAACAACGACTTCTTGTATTCCAGCGGCGGCTTGATGTTCGCCTTACGCGCCTCAAAATAGGCCGCCACTTCCTGCACCGTCCTGGCGTTGAAAGTCATTTCCTTCGTCAGATGGCCTTTGCGGCCCATCAGCACGCCATAGCGCATGTCTTCGTAGCCGTTGGTGTGGTGGGCATCGGGGTTGATGCTGAGCATCACGCCCTGGTCCAGGGCGTAGCGCACCCAGCGCCAGTCCAGGTCCAGCCGCCAGGGGTTGGCGTTGATTTCGATGATGACCTGGTGCTTGGCGCAGGCATCGATAACCGCCTTGTAATCGATGGGGTAGCCCTGGCGGCGCAGCAGCAGGCGGCCCGTGGGGTGCCCCAGCATGGTGGTGTAGGGGTTTTCGATGGCGCGGAGCAGGCGCTCGGTAGCCTTACGCTCGTCCATTTTCAGGTTGGAATGGACGCTGGCCACGATGAAGTCGAAGCTGGCGAGCACGTCGCCGGGGTAGTCGAGCGCGCCGTCGCTGAGGATGTCGCTCTCAATGCCTTTGAAAATGCGGAACGGGGCCAGCTCGGCATTCAACTGGTCGATTTCGCGGTGCTGCTGGCGCACGCGCTCCGCGCTCAGGCCGTTGGCGTAGTGAGCGGCCTGGCTGTGGTCGCACAGACCGAGGTACTCGTAGCCGTGGTCGCGCAGCCAGGTGGCCATCTCGCGGATGCTGTGGTTGCCGTCGGACCAGGTGCTGTGGTTGTGCAGCGAGCCGCGCAGGTCGCCGTCTTCGAGCAGGCGGGGCAGCTTTTTCTCGGCAGCGAGAGCTATTTCGCCCCGGCCCTCGCGCAGCTCGGGCACAATGAACTGCAGGCCGGCTTTCTCATAAAGCGCCTCTTCCTGCTGGAACTTCTCGCGCCGCGCCCACTGGCGCAAGGTGAATGGCTGAATGGCTGAATGGGTGGATGGCTGAATGGTTTCGTCCAGGTGCCCGGGCGCGGCCGAATTCAGAAATACTTCGGTGGTGAAATCCTCGGGCGCCACCAGCAGCACTTCCACGTGCACCCCCGACTCGGTAGCCGTGCCGCGCCAGGCAAACGGGCCCGAGCGGCGCGGGTCGGGCGTGAGGCCGGCCAGGCCGTTGAGCAGCTGATGCGCTTTTTCGCGCTTGTCCGTTGCCACCACCAGCCGCACGGTTTCCACGGTTTCGAGGCGGCGGCGGATTTCGCCGGCCACGGCCACCTGCCCGGTGTGCAGGGTTTCGCGCAGGTGCCGGGCAAGGTCGTCGGCCAGGGTTTCGGCCTGCGGGTAGAGCAGCTTGCCCTTGCTCTGGCCGGCAAATTCCATGGCTTCGAGAATGCCTTCCTGGGTCTTTTTGCCGAAGCCCTTGAGCTTGCTCACCTGGTCGCTTTCGGCGGCTTCGCGCAGCTGCCCGGTGGTTTCGATGCCCAGCTCCCGCCACAGGGCGCGGATTTTCTTCGGGCCAATGCCCTTGATGCCCAGCATCTCGACCACGCCGGGCGGCGTGACATCGAGCAGGCGCTGCAGGTCCGAAAACGTGCCGGTATCGAGCAGCTCGGCCACTTTGGCGGCGGCGGTCTTGCTCAGGCCGGTGCGGTCGGGCAGGCCGGCGCGCTCCACCTCTGCCACCGGAAAGCTCAGGGCGTCGAGGGCGTTGGCCGTGCCTTCGATGGCGCGGATTTTAAAGGGGTTTTCGTCGTGCAGCTCCATCAGCTGGGCGGCCAGCTTGAAGGCGCGGGTCAGGGCGCGGTTATCCACGGGGTCAGCATTTTTTTGTGGGCACGAATGTAGCTTACCCGAGTGCTTACGTGGCGGAGGCGCGGCCGGCCGCCCCGCGGCCCCGCCACGTAAGCCCGTTGCGGGCTGCCATATCAGCCATTCATTTTACCCAATTCCGATGTTGAAAATTCCTTGTTTCTGGCGGCCGTTGCCGCTCATGCTTGGGCTGCTGGCGGCCTGCCAGCACCACAAGCCGGCCGTGGTCACGTCCTCGCCGGCCTCGATGAAGCAGCTGGAGGGCACCTGGCTGGAATCGCACGAGGAAAACCACGGCGACACGCTGGTGTACCGGCCCAACACCTATAAGTTTCCTCCGGCGCGGGGGCGCACGGGCTTCGCCATCAAGCCGTTCGGCCGGTTCGAGCAGTTCGACATTGCCCCCACCGACGGCCTCACCGGCCGCGAAGGCACCTGGACGGCCGAGGGCGATACCCGCCTCATCATTCACCTCAACGACGGCCAGACGCCCAACTACACGCTCGAAGTTGTTTCGCTTCGGCAAAAGGTGCTGAAGCTGCGGCGGCAGTAGCCTGCAGCCGGGCGGCTTTTCACCGGGTATTCACGAACTGGCAAGACCTTTGAAATAGCAGGCCCGGCTGCTGGCGGCGGCATTTTCAACCTCTGCCACTCGTCCCCGTAGAACTTCCGCCATCACCAGCACCGTTGTCGCGGTGCGTCACTTTTGCTTTTCCTTCAAACCATGCTTTTCATCCCCACCTCCCGCTTGCTGCGCGCGTTTGCGCTGGCCGGCATCGTTGGCGCCAGCCTTGGCACGGCGCAGGCCCAAAAAACCACCGTCAAAGCCAAAAACGACAAGATTAAGACCAAAACCACTGATGCGGCTGGCACCACGGTGGCCAAAAGCAAAACCGTGATTGCGGCACCGGACGCCCCGCAGCCGGTGACGCTGACTGCTTCGGCCCCGCAAGTTGCGGAGGTGACCACGGCCCTGGCGGCGGCCCCGGCGGCCGAAGGCATCACCGGCTGGATTACCGACCTTGGCGCGGCCCAGGCCCAGGCCAAAGCCACCAACCGGCCCATCCTGGCGGTTTTTTCGGGCTCCGACTGGTGCAAGCCCTGCATTATGTATGAGCAGGAAGTATTTGCCAAGCCCGAGTTTGCCGCGTATGCCAAGGACAAGCTGGTGCTGGCCCACTTCGATTTTCCGCGCCTGAAAAAAAACCAGCCCAGCGCCGCCCAGCTCAAGCTCAACGAGGCCGCCGCCGCCCAGCTCAACCGCGAGGGCGACTTCCCGCTGGCCGTCGTCATCGCCCCCGATGGCAAGGTGCTGGCCAAAACCGGCTACATTGCCGGCGGGCCGGCGGCTTTCGAGGCCTATCTGAAAAAGGTAGTACCCTCACTTTAAACGTCTTTTCATAAAAGTTCTGAACCTGCGTAGGGGTAGGCTGCGGCTGCGGTATCTCTTCGTTGTCGCACTGCTCAATTCGCCCCCATGCCACGCTGTAAACCCGGCCCGCTCCTTACGCTGCTGCTTGCC
The DNA here is from genome assembly GCF_054780555.1 of Hymenobacter daeguensis. Classification (NCBI taxonomy): domain Bacteria; kingdom Pseudomonadati; phylum Bacteroidota; class Cytophagia; order Cytophagales; family Hymenobacteraceae; genus Hymenobacter; species Hymenobacter daeguensis. The sequence goes on along the minus strand of NZ_BAAGWC010000015.1, from coordinate 100,341 downwards.
TTGCTGTGGGGGCGCGCCCGGTGTGCCCGGGCCCAAAGCGCCGGCTTTCAGCGCCATACGTTCACGCGCAGCGCCCACCTCATGGGCTCGCACTTCACCTTCACGGTGGTGGCCGAGAATGACTCGGCCGGGCAGCGGGCCCTGCGGGCCGGCCTGGGCGAGGTGAAGCGCATCGACCGGCTGATGTCGTTCTGGGATTCGACCTCCGAAGTGGTGCGCATCAACCGCATGGCCGGGGTGAAACCGGTGGCCGTGTCAGCCGAAACCTTCGATTTGATAACCCGCACGCTGCGCCTGTCCAGGCTCAGCGACGGGGCCTTCGACATCACCTTCGCCAGCGCCGACAAGCTGTATAAGTTCGACCGGCAGGCCCACGCCGCACTGCCCGATTCGGCGGCCATTCGGGCGTCGGTGCGGCGCATTGGCTGGCAGAAAATCAGGCTCGATGCCGCCGCACACACGGTTTTCCTGCCCGAAAAAGGGATGCGCATCAACCTGGCGGGCATTCTGCAGGGCTACGGCCTGCGCCGGGCCAAGCAGGTGCTCGACCAGCTGGGCATCAAAGGCGGGCTGATGAACGGCTCGGGCGACATCTACTGCTGGGGCCGGCAGGCCGACGGCTCGCTCTGGCGCGTGGCCATCGGCGACCCCGACCACCCCAACAGCGTGGCCGCCTGGGTCGATGTGACGGACATGGCCGTGGTGACGGCCGGCAACTACGAGCAATACTTCACAGTAGGCAAGCAGGTGTATGGCCACATCATCAACCCGCACACTGGCTACCCGTCGGTGGGCCTGCGCTCGGTCACCATTCTCTGCCCCGACGTGGAGCTGGCCGATGGCCTGGATGAAGTTGTTTTCGTAAAAGGCCCGACCGCCGGTCTGGCGTTCATCAACAGCCTGAAAGGCGTGGACTGTACGTTGATAACCGACGACAATAAAACCCTGACCTCAAGGGGCATGACGCTGAACTACTACCACGGCGCAGCCCCGGCCACCCATCCCTGATTTTCCGTATCTGATTCGATTGCTGTGAGAAAAACCCTGCCCTCCGTTCGTTTGCGCCTTGTGCTGGCGCTGGTGCTGCTGCCCCTGGCGGCGGCCCTGCCCGGCTGCGTGTCGGTGAAAGCCTACCAGAAAGTGTACCTCAACGACGAGGACATGAAGCTGGCCAGCAAAACCGTGGAAACGCCCGAAACCAATTTTGAGAGCTACCGCGAAGGGGCCGGCGGGGCCAACGGCGGCAAAGTGGGCGGCGGCTGCGGCTGCAACTAGCCGTGAGCACGACGGGCATCATCAGACCAAAAAAATATTCCTACGTGAAACACCCCCTGCTACTCCTGGCCCTGTGCACCCTGGCGGCTCCGGCGCTGGCCCAGACCGGCACCACCCAAAACCCCAACCGCATCGACGGCTACGGGGCCCCCGTGAGCCCATCGGTGCCGGTGAACCGGGCGGCCGATGAGGCCACCATCGACATCATCGGCGGCTACTACCAGCAGACGGGCAGCCACGGCGCGGTGGAAGGCGGGCGCGGCACCCAGCAGCTGACGGATGTGCCGCCGGCCATCATCGTGAACGTGCCGCTGGATACCGTGAGCCGGCTTTCGGTGAACGTGGGGGCCGATTTTTACTCCTCGGCCTCGACCGACCGGATTGACTTTGCATTGAGCACGCCCTCGGCGCACGACGTGCGCTACCACGGCGATTTTGGCTACAGCCGCGAGCAAAAGGCCAGGGGCACCATCTGGGGCGTGGGCGCGGGCGTGTCGAAGGAATATGACTACCTCTCGTTCAACGTAACCGGCTCTTTCGCCAAAACCTCGCAGGACGGCAACCGCCAGCTCAGCCTCGCCGGCCAAGTGTTCTTCGACCAGGTAACGCTGATTACGCCGCTGGAGCTGCGCACGGGCTACACGGCCGGCAGCACGGCCACGCGCGGCGAAAAGAACTACGGCAGCGATACGCGCCAGACCTACAACTTCACGGCCACTTACTCGCAGGTGCTCACCAAGCGGCTGCAGGCGGCCATTAGCACCGAGCTGGTGTCGCAGAACGGGTTGCTGAGTACGCCGTTTCACCGGGTGTATTTCCGGGATAACCCCGACCCGAACCTGGCCCCGGCCGTGGGCGGCGACTTCTCGGCGCGCTTCCCCACGGCGGCGCGCATCGAGGCGCTGCCCCGCTCGCGCTTCAAGTACCCGGTGAGCCTGCGGCTGAACTACTACGCCACCGACCTGCTCCAGATTCGGGGCTTCTACCGGTTCTACAACGACAATTTCGGCATCACGGCCCACACCCTGGAGCTGGAAGTGCCGGTGAAGGTGACGCCGTTTTTCGTGCTCTACCCCTTCTACCGCTACCATACCCAGACGGCCGCCACGTACTTTGCGCCGTTCGCACAGCACTCCGTGAGCGACACGTACTACACGTCGGACTACGACCTGTCAGCTTTTTCGGCCAATAAAGTGGGCCTTGGGCTGCGCTACTCGCCGGTGTATGGCATCGGGCGCTTCCATGTGCCGGGCAAGAATGCGCAGGGCCTGCCCCGCGTGATGCGCTTCAAGTCGCTGGATTTGCGCTACGCCCACTACCAGCAAACGGGCTCGTCCATTTACGCCGCCCAGGACCGCGCCGACCTCCTTGCCAACATCATCAGCTTCGACCTGGGCTTTGCGCTGTAGCGCCCGGCGCGGATAGCTTTCGAATTTATTTCCTTTGCGGTGTGCAAACCAGCGGCCGGCCGGCATCTATGCCAGTGCCGGCCGTTTGTGTGTCGCCGCATTCGTCCATTCCCTCATTCCCTCCCTGCTTTGAAGCACTGGCTCGTTAAATCTGAACCCGAAGCGTATTCCTGGACCACCTTTGTGCAGGAAGACGGCACCGCCTGGACCGGGGTGCGCAACTACCAGGCCCGCAACAACCTGAACCTCATGCAGCCCGGCGACCTCGTGCTGTTTTACCACAGCGTGAGCGAAAAGGCCGTGGTGGGCATTGCCGAAGTGGCCGCCCCGGCCGCCCCCGATGCCACCGCCGAAGCCGGCTCGCCCTGGGTGGCCGTGCACCTGCGCCCGGTGCAGCCCCTGCCCCGCCCCGTGGCGCTGGCCCAGCTCAAGGCCGATGCCCGGCTGGCCGAGCTGGCGCTGCTGCGGCAGTCGCGGCTGTCGGTGCTGCCGGTGCGGCCCGAGGAGTTTGACGCCATTCTGGCGCTGGGGGCAAATTGAGCAGCCGGCCGCCGATACCAAACGCCGCATTTGGCCGTAACTTTCGTGTGTTGCCTGCTCAGCCGGGCTCGGGTATTTCCAGTTGCTTTTCACAGCGTACGGGCATGAAACTCCGCTACTTTCTACTGCTGACATTGCTGGGCCACCTGGCGGGTGCCCCCGGCCTGCACGCCCAGCGGCGGGGTGCGCCGGCCCCGCCTCCCCCGCCCGGTGCGCCCGTCCAGACGGCCCGCACCGAGCTGCCGCTGGTGCCTTCCGAAAGCGAAGTGCACGTGCAGGCCCTGCCCGCCGATAGCACCGTGGTGCTGCTGATAGGCCGCAACAAGCCCCTGTCCAGCAAGAGCACCTACGTGTTTCAGTGCTACGACCAACTGCTGCACCTGCGGCAGGAGTCGGCGCTGGAAGTGCCCGATGAGTTCGATTTCACCCGCATGTGCGCCGAAGAAAACACGGTGTATGCCCTGTTTTCTTCGCGCAGCACGCCCGGCCGCCTGTGGGTGGCCGCCTACAACGGCCGCCTCGCCCAAACCCGCACCCAGCAGTTCGACACCAAGCTGAGCCGCGAGATTGTGGAGCTGAAAGCCCTCGATGGGCGCCTGTTTGCCACGGTGCTGCTCAACGACCAGCAGCACGTCACGGCCATGCTGCTCGACGTAGCCACCGGCCAGATGCAGTACCTGCCCTCGGTGTACGAGCCGCTGCCCACCCAGCTCACCTTCGTGGCCGACGCTGCCACCCGCCGCGCCGAGTACGTGCTGAGCCAGACCAACGGCCGCAAAAGCCGCCTGCTGCTCAAGCAGCTGACGGAAAAAGGCCAGCTCGTCAGCTCCGAATTCGTGCAGGCCGAGAGCGACCGCAGCCTCATCACGGCCCAGGTGACGCCGCCGCAGGACACCACCGCCCGCCTGCTGATGGGCACCTACTCGCTGCGCGACCCCACCTACGCGCAGGGCCTGTTTGCCACCGACCTGGGCGCTGCCGCCAGCGTCGGAACCAAGGCTCCGCTGCGCTTCTACGACTTCCTGCACCTCAAGCATTTTTTCGATTACCTCAAGCCCAGCCGCCAGGCCCGGCTGCGGCGGCGCACCGAGCGGCGCATTGCCCGCGCCGTGCCGCCGCTGCGCTGGCACTATCGGCTGCTGCTGCACGAACTGCTGCCCCAGCCCGACGGCGGCTATGTGCTGGTGGCCGAAGTGTATTACCCGCACTACCGCTACAACAGCTACGGCACCTACATTGGCCCCAGCAACAGCCTTGGCAACCAATACGGGACTTCCCCCTACGCCAATTCCCGCATCTTCGATGGCTACCAGACCACGCACGCGCTGGTGTGTGGCTTCGACCGCACCGGGGCGCTGCTGTGGGACAATATCTTCGTGGTGGAGAACCTGCGCCGGTCCGAGCTGGAAGAAGGCGTGCGCCTGCGCGCCCTGCCCGATGGCCGCCTCGTGCTGGCCTATCTCGACGAAGATAAGCTGCGCTACAAAGTAATAAACCGCGCCGAAGCCGGCCCCAACGACCAGCAGGTGCCCATCCGGACGGGCGTGGCGGCCAACGGCACCGCCCTCCCCGAGCGCACCGCCGACACTTCGCAGGCCGACCTGCTGCCGTGGTTTGGCAGCCGCTTTGTGGCCACCGGCTACCAGCGCGTGCACGTAGACCACGGCCCCGACCGCGAGGTGTTCTTTCTGAACTCGGTGGTGTTTTAGCGCCTCAGCACGGCAGCCGGATAGGGAGCACCAGGCCGAGGGGCGCCGCGGCATGGCGTTTTGCTTTTCATTTGCGTACTGATTCTTTCACCTCATCTTCCTTGCATGCTCAACAAACTCTGTCTTCCCTTCCTCTTCGTGTTTCTGCTGCTGGTGGGCTGCCGCGCCGGCGGTCCCGGCACCCCGGCCAAAACCGTGGCCTCGTTTTTCTCGAAATATGACGGCCGCGAAGGCTTTAAAACCACCGAATGGTCGGCCGACTTACTGCAGCGCCTGGCCCTGGTGAAAGCCGCCAAGCTCCTCGGCGGCTCCGACCTCACCAACGGCATCACCGGCATTCGTTCGGCCCGGGTCATCAGCTTCACGCCTACCACCGCCTCGGCCAAAGAGCTGGCGGCGCAGGGCTTGCGGGCCGAAGCGGCCGGTATCTTACAAAACAACAAGTACGACCCGCTTTCCACGGCCGGCTTCGGCGGCAGCAACTACGCCATTTCTACGCGGGGCTCGGGCAATAGCGTGTCGGAATTCGCCGGCCTCGGCAGCCTGCCCGATGTGGCCGATTCGTTCGTGCTTGTGTCAGTCCAGGGCAATTTCACCAAATCGCAGGTAGAGGCGCTGGCGAAGTACCTCCCGCAGCTGGTGCAGGCAACGGCTAAATAGCGCCTGGCACCCAGACAAAAACGAACGTCCTGCCGGGCGCAGCCGAAGCAGCTCTACCCACGAAAGTAAATGATTACTTCTGCGGGTAGAGCTGCTTCGGCTGCACCCGGCAGGACGTTCTGATTTTCAGCCAGATAAGCCTAGCGGCCCTTCGCCATCAGGTCCTCAATCGTATCGGCTTGCAGCGGAATATCGGCCATCAGGTCCTCGTTGCCGGTGGCGGTGATGAGGATGTCATTCTCCAGGCGAATGCCCAGGCCCTCTTCGGGGATGTAGATGCCCGGCTCCACGGTGTACACCATGCCGGGCTCGAAGGTGCGGTATTTGTAGCCCACGTCGTGAACGTCGAGGCCCAGGTAGTGGCTGGTGCCGTGCATGAAATATTTCTTGTAGAGCGGCGCGGCGGGGTCCTGGTTTTTCACGTCGGCGGCATTCAGCAGGTCCAGCTTAATGAGCTCCTGCTCCATGCACTCGCCCACCTGCTTGTGGTATTCCTCAATTTCGTTGCCGGCCACGAGGCGGGTTTTGGCGAAGGCCATCACGGCCAGCACCGAGTCGTATACCTGGCGCTGGCGGGTGGTGAACTTGCCATTGACGGGAATCGAGCGCGAGAGGTCGGCCGCGTAATTGGCGTATTCGGCCCCGAAGTCGAGCAGAATCACGTCGCCGTCCTGGCACTGGTTGTCGTTGGTGGTGTAGTGCAGCACGTTGGCATTTTTGCCGCTGGCCACAATGCTGCCGTAGGCCGGCCCGCGGCTGCGGTTGCGCATGAACTCGTGCACGATTTCGGCCTCAATCTCAAACTCCCACACGCCCGGCTTCACAAAGCCCAGCAGCCGCCGAAACGCCTTGCCCGTGATGTCGCAGGCCTGGCGCATCACCCGGATTTCCTCGGGGCTCTTGATGGCGCGCAGCTGGTGCAGCAGGCGGGCGGCGCGGCGGTAGTTGTGCAGCGGGTACTGGCTCTGCAGCATTTTGATGAAGCGGGCATCGCGCGTTTCCACCTCCACCACGGCCCGAATGTGCTCATTCGAGTTCAGGTACACGTTTTCGGCCTCGTTCATCAGCGCGGGCAGCACCGATTTGAAGCTCTCGAGCCACATAATGGTCCGGATGCCGGAGTTCTGGCGCGCCTCGTCCTTGGTCAGCTTGTAGCCTTCCCAGATGAGAATGTGCTCCGACGTTTCCTTCAGAAACAGGATTTCGCGGTGCTGCGGCAGGCGGGCATCCGGAAAAATCACGAGAATGCTTTCCTCCTGGTCCACGCCGCTGAGGTAGAACAGGTCGTTGTTCTGCCGGAAGGCCATGGTGCCGTCGGCATTGGTCGGCATGATGTCGTTCGACTGGAAGATGGCCAGCGAGGCCGGCGGCAGCAGCTCGCGAAAACGGCGGCGGTTTTCTACGAAAAGCTCGGGAGCAAGGGGGGCGTAGCGCATAGAGAAACGAGGTTGGGAATGAGGGGCGCAAGTTAGGCAGCCGGCTGCGGCAAAGCTGTGCAACCCATCGGCCCCAGCCCGTCTGAGCAATAAAAAAAGCCCTTGCCAGCTGCAGGCAAGGGCTTGGTGAGAGCTAGCAGCGCGTAGCCCCTACATTTTGGTGGTTGATTTCACCGTCGTTTTATTGGCTTTGTAGCGCATATCGGGTGTGCCGTCGGCTTTCATCGGGCCGGTGGTTTTGGTGGTTTTGTTCTCCTTATAGCGCATGTCGGCGGTACCATCGGCCTTCACGTGCGTGCTGCTGGAGGTCGACGACGTTTTGGTCATGCCCGAGGGCGTGGTCATGGTGCTCGACTTGCTCATCGTGCCCGCGCTTTTGGTCGTGGTCGATGATTTCGACATGCCCGCTGGGTTTTGCATGGTGCTCGACTTCGTGGTCACTTTCGTGCCTGGCTGGGTCGTTTTGGTAGTCGTGGTTTTCGACGAGCTGCTCATCGTAGCAGCCGGGGCCTGGGCCTGGGAAACCGTGCTGCCCAGCAGGCTCAGGGAAAGGAGGAAACCAAAAATGCGTTTCATAATAAGGATGTAATGAAGGGTGAGAGATGGGCCTCCTACGGGGCTTCGGGCTTCGTAGTTGGCTGGTAATGTAGTAATTTTTCCAGCAGCAGCTCCCGGGTCGGAGCTTATTGCCAGCCCGGATTAAACCTCATCCTACGCGCCGCATCCAACCGCCATCTTTCCTCCACTCATTCCCCTTACTTATCCCATGAAAAAATCCCTGTTTTCGCTCGTAGCCGCCCTCGGCCTGCTCACGGTTTCGCACCTGGCCGCCGCCCAAACGGCCACGCTCGGCATCAACGCCCGCCAGCGCAACGAGCGCGCCCGCATCAACCAGGGCGTGGCCAGCGGCGAGCTCACCCGTACCGAAGCAGCCCGGATGCGCGGCCGCGAAGCCGAAATCCGCCAGGACAAGCGCGCGGCCAAATCCGACGGCGTGGTCACCCGCGACGAGCGCCAGGACATCCGGCAGGACGAGCGCCAGGCCAGCCGCGCCATCTACCGCCAAAAGCACGATGCCCAGGTGCGGCCCCGCGTAGTGCGCTAGCTTGCGCCGCCGCCCAGAAGCCAAAAAGCCCCGCGCCAGTCTAGCGCGGGGCTTTTTTATTCCGAAGAGCCGGTGGCCGGTGGTTAGGCCGTTACCTGGGCTTCGAGTTTTTGGGCGAGCACGTGCTTGGGCACTGCGCCTACTTGTTTGTCAACGATTTGGCCGTTTTTGAAAACCAGCAGCGTGGGAATGCTGCGGATACCGAACTTCATGGAAGTCTGGGGGTTGGCATCCACGTCTACTTTGCCTACCACGACTTTGCCTTCGTACTCGCCGGCCAGCTCTTCTACCACGGGGCCTACCATGCGGCAGGGGCCGCACCATTCGGCCCAGAAGTCAACCAATACGGGCTTGTCGCCGCCGATGATTTCTTCGAAGTTGGCGTCGGTTATTTCAATTGCTTTGTGTCCCATTTCAATTTGGGTTGGGGTTTAAAGAATAGTCTGGCGTATACGGCCAACGGGGTCGCAAGGTAGCAGATTGGATGGAAAACAGCGTGGATACTGGAAAGTTCAGAACGGCGGATTCCGCTCGGTGAAAGGCCGGCGAATAGTGCCTTTTTCTATTCGAAAGCACGAAACCCCATGCTGAGCGCAGCCCAGGTCGGGGGCCTTTTTTTTCCTAAATCAGCGTACAAACCTCCATTTCCAACTCCTTCATCTTTTCGATGAAGGCCTTGGGCTCAATCTGGAAGCGGCGCGAGAACATGTCCACGGCCAGGTGCTCGTGGGGCTCCACAAACTGGATTTCGAGGCGCTTGCCGCCGGGGGCGTGCTCGATGGCTTCTTCCAGCCGGTCGAGCATGGGCGCGGTCACGGTGCGCAGGTCGAGGCGCACGCGCACGCCCTTGCTCATCTTCTCGGCAATGTCGGCCAGCGGCTGAATACTGAGGATGCGCAGGTCCCACTGGTCCTGGGAGTGGCGGCGGAGCTCCTGCTTCAGGCGCACGTACATGGGCGGCACCTGCTCGTTGGGGTAGTTGCGCGGGTTGATGAGGGGCGCGAACTTGGTGTAGTCGTCGCGGAACAGGGCCGGGTTGATGCTCGTCTCGTAATCCTCCAGGGTGAAGGTGCAGAAGGGCTGGCCCATCTTGGTTGTCTTAAATAAAACATTGGTAATGAGGCCGGCCACCGCCATTTCCTTGTTCTTGATTTCGTCCACCTTGTCCAGCCCGCAGGTGCAGTAGGCGTCGAGCTCCAGCTTGTAGCTATCCAGCGGGTGGCCGCTCAGGTAGAAGCCCACCACTTCCTTCTCGCGGCGCAGCTGCTCGGTTTTGCTCCAGGGCTCCATCTCGTGGATTTTGGGCATGGGGGCGGCCACCGCGCCGAACGCGCCCGCGCCAAACAGGCTGTGCTGAGCCGATTCCTTGGCCGCGGCATGCTGCTGGCCCACGCGCATGGCCTTTTCGATGAGGTTCTGGTCGCCGGCCGGGGCGTCGAGGTAGAGGCGGCGGTGCTTGTCGAAGCCGTCGAACGCGCCGGCCTGGGCCAAGCTTTCGAAGGTTTTCTTGTTCACGGTGCGCAGGTTCACGCGCTTGGCGAAGTCGAAGATGTCGGAATACGGGCCGGCTTTTTCGCGCTCCTGCACCATGCTTTCCACGGCGAGTTCGCCCGCGCCCTTCACCGCGCCCATGCCGAAGCGGATGGCGCCTTCCTGGTTCACGTTGAATTTCAGGAGGCTTTCGTTCACGTCGGGGCCGAGCACGGGCACGCCCTGCTTGCGGGCTTCCTCGATGAAGAAGGTCACCTTCTTGATGTCGCCCATGTTGTTGGTGAGCACGGCGGCCATGTACTCGGCCGGGTAGTTGGCCTTCAGATAGCCCGTCTGGTAGGCCACTACCGAGTAGGCGGCCGAGTGCGAACGGTTGAAGCCGTACTCGGCAAACTTCTCCATCACGTCGAAGACTTCGTTGGCCTTCTTCGCCGGGATGTTGTGCAGGTTTTTGGCGCCTTCGATGAACTTCTCACGCTCGAGGGCCATCTTTTTCATGTCCTTCTTACCCATTGCGCGGCGCAGCAGGTCGGCGCCGCCGAGCGAGTAGCCGGCCAGAATCTGGGCCGTCTGCATAATCTGCTCCTGATACACCATGATGCCCTGGCTGTACTCCAGGATGGGTTTCAGCAGCTCGTGCGGGTATTCCACCTCCTCGCGGCCGTGCTTGCGGTTGATGAAGTTCGGGATGAACTGCATCGGGCCCGGGCGGTAGAGGGCGTTCATGGCAATCAGGTCCTCAATATTCGTCGGCTTCAGGTCCTTCAAATACTGGCGCATGCCTTCCGACTCGAACTGGAACGTGCCGATAGTATCGCCGCGCTGGTAGAGCGCGTAGGTCTTCTCATCGTCGAGCGGAATTTCGTCGATGTCGATTTTCACGCCGTGGTTGCGCTCAATCAGGTTCATGGCATCCACGATGACGGTCAGGGTTTTAAGTCCCAGAAAGTCCATCTTCAGCATGCCCGCCGATTCAATCACCTTGCCGTCGAACTGCGTGATGAGCAGGTCCGAGTCCTTCGAGGTCGAAACCGGGATGTACTTCGTGATATCATCCGGCGCGATGATGACGCCGGCCGCGTGGATGCCGGTGTTGCGCACCGAGCCTTCGAGCTGCGTGGCGAGGCGCAGAATCTGGCCCTTCAGGTTTTCGGGCGACTCATCGCGCCGAATCATGTCGAGCTCCTGGTTTTCGGCGAAGGCGCCGGCCAGGGTGGTGCCGGGCTTGTCGGGCACCATCTTGGTGAGGTCGTTGGTGTGCGGCAGAGGCAGCTCCATCGCCCGCGCCACATCCTTGATGGACGATTTGGCGGCCATGGTGCCGAAGGTGATAATCTGGGCCACCTGCGTCTTGCCGTACTTATTCACCACGTAGTCGATGACTTTCTGACGGTTCACGTCGTCAAAGTCAATATCGATATCGGGCATCGACACACGCTCGGGGTTCAGAAAACGCTCGAACAGCAGCGAGTACTTGATGGGGTCGATGTTGGTGATGCCCACGCAATAGGCCACCGCCGAGCCGGCGGCCGAGCCCCGGCCCGGGCCCACCGCCACGCCAATGTTGCGGCCGTGGTTGATGAAGTCCTGGGTGATGAGAAAGTAGCCCGCGAAACCCATCGTCTGAATGATGCGCAGCTCATAATCAAGCCGTTCCTCGATTTCGGGCGTGCGCTCGGAGTAGCGCGGCGGCTTGCTCATCGTCACGACGCCCTTGCCGGCGCTGGGGCCGAACGCGCCCACGTAGGTGAGCTCGCGCAGGAACTCGTCGGCGTTGGCGAAGGGCGCGGGAATGGGGAAGTTGGGCAACAGAATGTCGCGCGCCAGCTTCGGGGGCGTGATTTTGTCGACAATCTCGTTGGTGTTGTCCACGCTCTCGGGCAGGTCGGCGAACAGCTCGTTCATCTGGGCCTGCGTCTTGAAGAAGAACTGGTCGTTGGCGAAGCCGAAGCGGGTATGCGGCTTGGGCTTCTGCAGCTCCTCGTCGATGCGGCGGAGCTGGCGCTGGGCTTTTTCGTCGCGGGCGTGGTCGCGGCGCAGGTTGTCGAGCAGGTCGTACTTCACCTCGCCCTGGTTGGTCATCAGGGTGTAGTAGTTGGTGCGGATGTCGCCGACGGGGATGCTGTGCTCCTCGCCGGTGTTCACGCACAGCAGCAGGTCGTGGGCGGCGTAGTCGGTCTGGTCGACGTAGTGCGAGTCGTTGGTGCAGATGACCTTGACGTTGTACTTGCGCGCAAAGCCCAGCAGCACCTGGTTCACGTCTTCCTGGCTTTTGCCGGTGCCGTCGAAGTCCATCAGGCCGTGGCGCTGGATTTCGATGTAGAAATCCTCACCGAACAAGTCGAGCCACCACTTCAGCTTTTCCTCGGCCTGGGCCTCGGTGCCGAAGAGGATGGTCTGCGGAATCTCGGCCCCGATGCAGCACGAAGTGGCAATCAGCCCCTCGTGGTACTGCAGCAGCAGCTCCTTGTCGATGCGCGGGAATTTGGAGTACACGCCCTCGATGAAGCTCAGCGAACAGAGCTTGGCCAGGTTGTGGTAGCCGGCCTGGTCCTTGGCCAGCAGCAGCTGGTGGAAGCGGTTGTCCTTCTCCCCTTTCTCGCGGCTGAAGGTTTTCTTGTGGCGGTCCTCCACGAGGTAGAACTCGCAGCCCACGATGGGCTTCACGTTATACTTGTTGGCCTCGGCCACGAAGTTGAACGCGCCGAACATGTTGCCGTGGTCGGTGAGGGCCACGGCGGGCATGCCGTCCTTCTGGGCCTTCTTCATCAGCGCGCCGATGCTGGCCTGGCCATCGAGCAGCGAGTATTGGGTGTGGCTGTGCAGGTGCGAGAAAACGGGCATTGGACGCGGGGCTTAATGAGGAATGAGGAATGAAGAATGAGGAATGAAGAATTAGAGGACGCTGCGCGGGCAATTCTTCATTCCTCATTCTTCATTCTTCATTCTTCATTCTCAAAGATACCCCCGGCTGGTGAGGTTCCCCAAACCCAATTTTCCTGCGGCCTGATTTCCTGATGCCTGCGTTTTTCCTTATCTGGCCGGGGCCGATACCCGCAGCACCTCGCCGATTTTCACGGCTCCGTCCGGCTTGTTATTCCACGCTTGCAGGTCGGCCGCCTTCACCTGGTAAAGGCGGGCGATGCTATACAACGTTTCGCCCTTCACCACTGTGTGCTGCGTGACCGCACCGGCTGCGGTGGCCGGAGCCGTGGGCGCTACGGCAGCAGGAGTAGTTGGTTTGGCTGCAGCCGGCGTTCCTTTTTTAGGCACGTACAGCAACGCCGGGTTGATGCGGCCGCTCGGGTGAACGGCTGCCGGGGCGGGAGCCTGCGCGGGGCCTGGGGCCTGGGCGGCTTTGGGTGCCGGGGCAGGCATCGGCGTTGGTGTGGCTTTGGCAGCCGGTGGAGCGGGGGCCGCTTCCGCCTCCGGCATTTTCAGGCTCAGCACCTGCCCTGTGACCAGGCCATACGGCGGCTCCAGGTGGTTGATGGCAATGAGCGTGGCGGGCGGAATGCTGTAGAGCCGGCTGACGGAATACACCGTTTCCTTGGCTTCCACCCGATGAGTAGCGGTGCCGGGAATGGCTCTGGGAGTTACAAACGCGGGTTTGGCGGGGGCGACAGGTGCCACAACCGGTGCGGGAGCCGGTGCTGGTTTGGCAGCTACCGCACTGGGATACGCAGCAACTGGTTCCGGCGCTTTTGTCGGGGCCGGTCTGGGCGCGGGAGCGGGCGCAGGCATTGCCGGCTTGAACACCGCCGCCGGACGACCGGGCGCGGGCGCGGGCGCAATGACTGCAGAATCGACCTCGGCCGGCTCATCGGCCAGGGGTGCGGGCGCCGGCGCAGCGGCGGGCGGCGGCAGGTAAGTGACTTTGGCCGCTGAGGGCCGGGTCGGTGCCGATGCTGGCGTTGGGCGCACGGGCGCGGGTAGCGGAGCCGGCCGAGCCGGGGCGGGCGCAGCGGCCGGCGCGCTGGCCACCGTCGAAGCAGCGGTAGCCAGGGTTTCGCCCCAGCCGTCGGCATCCTCGGTTACAATGCGCTTGCTTTTTGTCTTGCCGTCCTCGCTTTTCACCTTGACTTTCACCTTCACCTGGCCGCTTTCGGTGGCCACGTCGCGCCGCATCGACACGGCATCGTTGGCGGTGCTGACCAGGGCATCGGTTTCCTTCTCGGCGGCAATGGCGGCGGCACTGGGCTGCTCAAGAGCCACGCCTTCGGGCTGGGTGCGGTATTCGATGGCCGTTTCGCGGGGGCGGGTGTGCTGCAGCCACAGCACGCGGCCGGGGCGCAGCTCCTCCACGCGGGCCATGCGGTTTTTGGAATAAACGGCCTTCTGGCGCATGCCGTACTTCTGAGCTACGTCGAAAACTGTTTCACCCGGTTGCAGCACGTGGTATTCCACGGCAGCGGCGTCGCGCTTTTTTTCCAGGTAATACGGCCGGCCCACCACCAGCTTGTCGAAGCCCGTCATCTCGTTGTGGCGCAGGAACTCGCCCAGGCGCTGGTGCGCCCGGCGGGCAAGGTCAACCATTGTTTCGCCGGGCAGGGCAATGAGGGCGCGCAGCTTGTTGATGCGGACCTCCGCCGTGTTGCCGGCCACGGTGGGCGCATTCAGCAGCTCTTTGCTGCTTTGCAGGCGCTGGTTGGCCAGGATGCCGGCCGCCTGCGTCACGTCGCCCACGGGCACAATGAGCGTGTAGGATTTATCGGCCGGCACGGCGGCGGCCAGCAGCCAGTAGTTGTGCTTGGCCAGTGCGGCCGGGTCGGTGTGCAGGGTCAGCGCCTGGGCTTGCAGGGTCTGGCCGGCCGTGGCCGGAAACTCGCGGAGCAGCAGCGCCGGCTTGGGGTTCAGCCCGCAGGCGGGCTCGAAGGCCACTTTCTGGGCCAGAAACATCAGCACGTAGGGCGAGGTCGATTCCGTGATGGCCATCTCGGTGGCGTCGAAATCGGTGGGCAGGGTGTAGGGCTTCACCCCGCCCAGGCCGGTGTAGTAGCTCAGCAGGGCGTTCAGCCAGTTGTGCAGGCTGGTGTTGCTGCGGGTGAGGTAGCGGGCGGCGGCGCGGGTGCTGGCCGCGAGGTGCTGGCGCTCGTCCACGGCATCGTTCACGCTGAGGCCCAGGCCAGTAGCCGTTTCCTGCTTGAGCTGCCAGTAGCCCACGGCCTCGTGGTTGCTGCGCGCATTGCCTTGCAGGGCGCTTTCCTGCAGGGCCAGGTAGCGGAAATCGAGCGGCACGCCTTCTTCCCTGAGCACCCGGTCGATGATGGGAAACGAGGCATCGGCCAAATCAACCCGGGCCTGGAAAGATGGCTGGTGGCGGCACAGGCCGTCGGCTTTTTGCTGCACCAGGCGCTGGGCTTCCTCATTCAGCACCAGGTGAATACCGGCCACGTCCATGGCCGCCGGCACGTCGGGGTGGAATGCGCGGGCGGGTGCCACGGGCTGGGCGGCCAGGGGGCCAGCCAGCCCCATTATTAACAGCAGGAAAGCGGTAGGATTTCGCATAGGCTACGCGGGCTGTCCGGCCCGGAAGCTACAAAGAACCTGATTTTTGCGCAAAAAGCATTCACTTGCCTGTCATCCTGAGCGCAGCGAAGGACCTTCGCTGCGCTCAGGATGACAGGCGGACGCGTTATGTTCCACAACCCAACGTCTTTACTGCGGACCGCCGCCGCCGGGAGGGCCTCCCCCACCCGGGCCGCCGCCATCGGGCCGGCCGAAGCCGCCGCGGCCTTCGCCCCGGCCTTCGCGTCCGCCGCCTTCGCCCGGCTGCGGGGCTATCACGTTGCCGCTGCGGATGTTGTAGGTAAACATCAGCATGAAGTAGCGCTGCAGGATGGTGGTCTGCACGTCCTCGTAGTAGGTGCTGTTCACGTTGCGCGAGATGCTGCGGTTCTGGCCCAGAATATCAAACACATACACCTTCACTTCGCCGCGCTGGCCGGGAAACAGCTTCTTGCCCAGGCTGGCATTCCAGAGGGCATAGGGCTGGTTGTAGCCGGCCGAGAGCCCCGCGTAGTACTGGTGCACCACATCGGTAGAGAAGTTGATGCCGGGCCCGATAATCCAGCCCAGGCGCAGGCGCGACACCTGCGAGAAGTAGTTGGTATTGAGCTTGGTTTGGAGGGTATTGATGACGTAGTTCTGGTTCGAGGTGGTTGAGGCCGTGAAGTCCAGCTCGGGGCTGATGTTGGAGCTGAGCGTGAGGCCGGCCCCGAACGAGGGCGAGCGGGCGTAGTTCAGCTCGCCGTTGATGAGGCCCGGCGACTGGCTGTAGCTGGCGTTGGCGCTCAGGTTCACGTTGGTTTTGATGGCCTTGATGGGCCGGCCGTAGCTCACCAGGCTGCGCACCGAAAACTCCTTGTCGAGGTTGACGGGCTGGGTGAGCTGGGCCCCGGCCGGCAGGCGCACGCTGGGCGCGCCTTCGGGCACCACCGTGGTGTCGCGAATGGCGACCTGGGTGCGGTTCGAAATCGGGTTCGAATTATACGAGCCCGACAGCAGCGCGAAAAAGTTGCTCGACACCTCGGGGTTTGAAGCCGAGTAGCGGATGTTGACCGACTGCTGGAACTCCTGCCGCAGCGTGGGGTTGCCGATGGTGAGCTGCAGGGGGTTGGAGTTGTTCACCACGGCCTGCAACTGGCTCACGCTGGGCGCATTGGTATTGGTGCGGTAGAACAGGCGCAGGTTTTTCTGGCGCGTAAAGCGCACGTTCACGTTGGCATTGGGCAGCACGTTCACGAAGTAGTAGCGCCCAATGCCGGGGCGCGGAAACTGCGCGTCGCTGTACAGCTCCGAATACTGGCCCGACAGCCCGATGCCGGCCTGCACCTTGGGCGTTATGTGCCGATACGTCACCCCGCCCGACTGCGTAAAGTAGTAGTTGTCAAATACGTTGCTCAGCGCATCGTTCCGGATGCGGCTGTTGTCGCCCTGCACGTCGTAGGTGTATTTGTCCGAGTTGTTGGGCGCGTAGTTGATGGTGTAGTTGGCCTGCACCTGGTCTTTGCGCGAGATGGCCTCGGTCACGGCCAGGTTGGCGGTGATGTTGCCGCCGTGCTGCTTCAGGTCGCTGGCCTGGTTGAGGTTGTTCAGGGCCGAGCCCGTATCGACGGTGGTCAGCGTGGTTTCGGCTGTTTTCTGGCTGTAGCTGCCGCCAATGCTCAGGCTGGCCGTGCGGCCCACCTTGCGGAAGCGGTGGCGCAGCAGCAGGTCGCCGCCGGTGTTCAGGCCGCTGTTATTCGCGTTGTACTTGCTGTTGATGCGGCTCTGCTCTTCGCCGCTGCGGCGCGTTATCCCGTCAACCTGGCTGCTGGCGTCGTTGCTCTGCGAGCTGAAGCGCGGCCGGAACAGAATGGAGTTGGCCGAGTCAATCTTCTGCTCCAGGCGCAGGTTGAAGCGGTTGTTCATGTTGAGGCTGTTGCCGTTAGCCGTCTGGCTGTAGGTAGTGTTGGCCTGCGAGGGCAGCACGTAGTAGCGCTGGGTAGAGCTGTTCAGCGCATTGTTGGCGCGGTTGAAGAAGTAGCTGCCCGACAGCTCGGTTTTTTTGTTCCAGCTGTTCGAGTAGTTCAGGCCAACGGCGTTGGTGGTCGTGATGCCGCCGTTCTGGTTCACCAGGAAGTCGCCGGCGTTGCCGCCGTTGCCGCCGCCTCCCCCGCCGCGGTTGCCGCCGCCCCCGCGGCCGCCGCCGCCGGTGTTGGAGTTGCCCACCACGCCCAGCAGGTCTTCGGTGCCGAAGTTCTGCTCGTTCACGTTGTTGCTCTGCGCCAGCACCGACATCCGCTGGTCGCCCTTGAACTTGTTGATGTTGCCGCTGGCCTTGTAGCGCTCCGGTCCCGCGCCGCCCACCACGCGCCCGAAGGTGCCGTTGCGAAACTCAATCTTGGTCACGATGTTGATGGTCTTGGTCGTGTTGCCATCATCGAAGCCCGAGAAGCGGCTCTGCTCGCTGCGCTGGTCAAACACCTCTACCTTGTCCACCATTTCGGCGGGCAGGTTTTTGAGCACGGCGTCGGGGTCGGTGCCGAAGAAGGGCTTGCCGTCTACCAGCACCTGGGCCACGGTTTCGCCCTGGGCCTGCACCTTGCCGTCGGCCCCGCGGCTCACGCCGGGCATCTTCTCGATGAGGTCGCCGCTGGTGGCGTCGGGGTTGGTTTTGAAGGCGCGGGCGTTGTATTGGGTGGTATCGCCTTTCTGCACGCTTTGGGCTGCCTGGCCGGTTACTACCACGCCTTTCAGCTGCACGCCACCGGTTTGCAGGGCCAGCGTGCCCACCTGCACGGGCGCGCCGGCCACCGTCACGGCCTGGCTCGTTTTCTGGTAGCCCACAAACGAGGCATCAAGCACGTAGCGCCCGGCGGCCACGTTGTCGAACTGGAATTTGCCGTCCGTGTCCACGGCCGTGCCGCGCTTTACCGAGTCGGGCAGGTGAATGAGCAACACGTTGGCCCCAATCAGTGCCGACTGGTCCTTGCCGTCCGTCACGCGCCCGCTTACGGTAGTGGGAGCCTGCGCGTGGGCCGCAGTCAGCCCCAGCAGCAGGAAAAAAAGCAGGGTAAAATTTCGCATAGAACGGTGGGGAACTCGAAGAAAGGAAGTTGACGGCATTCGGCCCGGCAAGGTTCGCCGGCAAACAAACGATTGTGCAACCGGGGTTATTTCCTGCGCAGCAGCAGCAGGCCGTCGCGCAACGGGAGAAATACCGGTTCCACCCGCGAGTCCCGGGCCATTTTGTCGTTGAAGGCGCGCACCAGTGGCGTGTCTTTGTCGCCGGTTTTCACTTCGTGCGCGGGCAGCACCTTGTTGCCCCACAGCACGTTGTCGACGACAAGCAGCCCACCGGGCCGCACCTGCTCAATAACGGCTTCAAAGTACGCGTCGTTGTTGCGCTTGTCGGCATCAATAAAGACCAAATCCCACACTTCATCGACCAGCCCCGGCAAAACATCGAGCGCCGAACCAATATATAGGCGTACCTGCTCAGTAAGACCGGCCGCCGCCACGTAGCGCCGAATGCGCGCCTCCTTCTCCGGGTCAACTTCAATGGTATGAATCAGGCCGTTATCCGCCAGTCCTTCGGCCAGGCACAAGGTGGCATACCCGCAGAAGGTGCCGATTTCGAGGATTCGCTGCGGACGCAGGAGGTGGCTCAGCAGGCTCAGCAGCCGGCCCTGGGCGTGGCCGCTGCTCATGCGCGGCATCAGCAGTTGCAGGTGCGTTTCGCGGGTGAGCTGAGCCAGCAAAGGCGGCTCGGGGGCCGTGTGCAGGGCCGCGTAGGTGTCAATGGAGTCGTCGGTCATTCGGGATGTAGCGCGAGCGTTGTGGTTCGCGCCCCGCAAGGCTGTTGCTGCCGGGGGCGCGCTACAAAGTTCGCCCTACCGTGGCCGCAGTCGAAAAACGTACACGTTAAATCCCGACTTTCCTGGCCCGTAAGACGACGCTACCACTTGATATAGCCCCTCGTAGCGGTACACATCCGGGCCACCGTCCTCGGCGGGCACTTTGCGCAGCACCCGCACCGGGCGGCTGGCTTCCACGCTTTTCAGCAGTGCCAGATTGGTACCCGAGGCCACCTGGTCGGTCGATTGCCGGCCGGTTTTGGGGTCGCGCCCGCCGTTGCCAGAGTAGCGGATTTCTTCTTCGCCAAACTCGTCGTCCTCGTACTGGCCCGCCAGCACGATGCTTTCGGCCCCGAGCTGCTGCGTGCCGCACACGCCGGCCCGGCGCGGCCGATGCACGCCACTCAGCGCCAGGTCGATACGATTCCGAAAGGTGTCGCCCGGCCGGTAAGTGCCGACGTGGCCAAAAACCGGCTGGCCCATTATTTCCCTTCGGGCACGTACTGCAGCACGCTCAGGTGCTCTTCGGTCAGCACCTCGTTGGCCATGTCGCGCAGTTCCGTTGCCGAAATCCGTTCGATTTTCCCGAAAATCTCGCTCAGCGGCTCCACGCGGCCCAGGTCCAGCGTGCTTTTGCCGAGCAGCTGCATCATGCCGCCGTTGCTCTCCTCACTCATCGCCAGCTGGCCCATGAGCTGGTGCTTGGCAATGTGCAGCTGATTGGTGGTCAGCTCCTTTTCGCGCAACAGCTTCAATTCCTTTTGCACGAGGCCCACCGTGCGGTTGAGCTGCCGGCCCTCGGTGCCGAAGTAAATGCCGAACAGGCCGGTATCCGTGTAGGGCGAGTAGGTGCTGTCGATGGTATAGACCAGGCCGTATTTCTCCCGCACCGCCAGGTTGAGGCGCGAGTTCATGCCGGGCCCGCCGAGGATGTTGTTCAGCATGAAAAACGGGATGCGGCGCGCGTCGTTCAGCGAGTAGGCCGGGCCGCCCACCAGGCAGTGCGCCTGGGTAATGGGCCGGGTTTCGACCTGGGTTTTGCGCTGGTATGCGCCCACCGGGCGACGCGTGCGCGGGCCCAGCCGGGCGGGCAGCGGCGCCAGAAATTTATCGGCCAGCTTTTTCACGGCCTCAAACGGCAGGTTGCTCACCGAGCTGAATACCAGCCGGTCGGTTCGCATCTGCTCCTGCAGGAAGGCATGAAAATCGGCCGTCTGGAAGCGGCTCACGCTTTCGCGGGTGCCCAGAATGTTCACGCCCAGCGGGTGCTCGCCGAACACGACCGTATCGAAATCATCAATAATGGCATCTTCCGGCGCATCCTGGTACATGCTCATTTCCTCCAGAATCACGCCCCGCTCCTTTTCCACCTCGCGGCCGGGAAACACAGAGTTGAACGTCAAATCGGTCAGCAGCTCAAACGCCCGCTCGAAGTGGGTGCTGAGCAGCGAGGCGTAGAAGCAGATTTTTTCCTTGGTCGTGTAGGCGTTCAGCTCGCCGCCCACGGTTTCGAGGCGGTTCAGGATGTGGAACGACTTGCGCTTCTCGGTGCCCTTGAAGGCCATGTGCTCCCAGAAGTGCGCCAGCCCCTGCTGGTGCGGCGCCTCATCGCGCGAGCCAATGTCGAGCAAAAAGCCGCAATGCGCTATTTTAGTGTGCAGTACCTGCTTGTGTAAGAGGCGGATACCATTGGGATATTCGTGAATGTGATAATCGAGCATAAGTGTACAAAGGTACCGTAGCGCGGACGTTGTAGTCCGCGTCTCAGAACGTTGTTATTTTAAATGGGGCGGGACAGAGGACGCGGGACGCGGACTACAAAGTCCGCGCTACATCAACCGGCAGCGTGGCGAGTAGTTGCCTCACCTCAATGCCGTAAGCGCAGCGAAAGTGCCCCAGCGGGCAGGCACCGTGCCCGTGCAGCCCGCACGGCCGGCAATCGAGGGCCTCTTTGGTTTCGACCACGAACGAAACCGGGGCCAGCGGCCCGAACCCGAACGCGGGCACCGTGCTGCAAAAAACAGCCGTAACGGGTGCGCCCACGGCCGAGCACAGGTGCATGGGGGCCGAGTCGTTCACGTAGTTCATCGCCGCGCCGTGCATGAGGGCGGCCGAGGCCAGCAGGCCGATTTTCCCGGCAATGCTCACCACATTCTCCCGGCCGCTGGCGGCCGCCAGTCGCTCGCAGGCGGCTACATCGGGCGGGCCGCCCAGCAGGTACACCGCCACGTTTTGGGGCAATGCGGCCAGCAGCTCCAGCCACTTGGCTTCCGGATACTGCTTGGTGAACCACACCGACGTGGGCGCCATGCATACATAAGGGCCACGCCCGGCGTAGGCAGCTACCGCCGCTTCATCGGCCGCCGAAGGGTAGAGCCTGGGCGGCAGCAGTGGCGTGGGTACGGCATCGGTGAGCAGGCGCAGGTTGCGCGTTACCTCGTGGGTGCCATCGCCGATGTGGTGCGCCACGCGGCGCGTAAAAAACCGGCTGAGCGGGTTTTTGGCGAAGCCGATACGCTCTTTTGCCTTCGAGAAAGCCGTGAGGAAGCCCGTGCTGGCAAAGCGCTGCAAGGTGACCACCCGGCCATAGCCCGCGGCCCGAATCTGGCCCAGCAAGTCCCACAGGGCAGCGTATTTGCGGTGCTTCTTGTCCCAAATCAGCACCTTGCGCACGTGCGGATGGCCGGCCAGCAGGCCTTCGTTGCCGCGCCGCACCAGCACATCCACGGGCGTGGCGGGCTCGGTCTGGTGCAGGTATTCGAGCAGCGCCGTCATCAGAATTACGTCGCCAATGAAAGCGGTCTGGATGAGCAGCGTGGCGGGCGGGGCGGGAGTTGTGGGCACGGGGCAAAATTACGGCAATACGGGCGGCCCATCAGTAGCCCGGCCGAACCGCCTCACTGCCCGCCTCCAACACAAAAAGACGTTTTACCCGGTCAGAGGAAGCAGCCCATTCGGACAGAAGCTTCTTCTGGCTGAGCAAAACGTCTTTTCCGGTGCCCGCGTAATGGGCCCTCTTCAGCCGGTGCAGCTACGTGAGCTGCGTGGGCCGGTTTACTACTTCTTCCAGTGAAATAAGGGTTTCGGTGCGCTCGATGCCATCGATGGGCTGAATCCGGTCGTGCAGCACGTCGCGCAGGTGCTGGGTGTCGCGGCACACCAAACGGGCAAAAACGCCATAGGCGCCGGTGGTGAAGTGAATACTCACTACCTCCGGAATTTCGCGCAGTTGCGTCACCACACTGGTGTAAACCGAGCTTTTCAGCAGGTAGATGCCTAGGAAGGCACTTACCCCATACCCAAGCTTCTGATAGTCAATGCGCAATGTAGCACCCTGCACGATTCCCAGCTCCTCAAGCCGGGCCATGCGGACGTGTACCGTGCCCCCTGAAACGTTGACCTTGCGGGCAATTTCGGTGTACGGCATTTTCGCATCCTGAATGAGCAGGTTCAGAATGTTCCGGTCGGTGTCATCAAGTTCGTAATTTCTAGCCATTTTTTGCCGAAAGAAGTTAAAGAGAATGTTAAATTAAGGTGCAGAAATTAAATTTATTGTAAATTTTAAGTTAAACGAGGGAATTATTTGCATCGACTAACTTGTCATATTACATTTGTCATAATCCAAGGCAGAAGACCACGGCACTAACGTAGCAGGAACCTAGCGGATGACAACCACCGAACCTTTCGGTCTTGTCGTTCCCTAACTTCTTCATGAAAGGATACTTCCTTTCTCTACGGTCGTGGTTGGATACGGAGGAGAAGAGGGGAAAACGAGGCAGCGCATCTGGGTGGGTGCGCGCCTCACACTGGTAAGAGGCGACCTCTGGGTGGGGGTCGCCTCTTCGTGCTTTCAATCGTTTGGGGAAATCACTCACTACGCTCATTCAGCAACCGGCCAGCAAGTTACCTAGCGCACGGCTACGGGATTGTGTCGATTCTGAAATTGTTTCAATCCAGCCTGTAAAAAAGCATCAAACTGCGCTACATCGGGCTCGTAGGCAATGGGCGGCATCAGGGCGTGGGCACGGTCGGCGGGGGCATCGGGGTCCAGCAGGGCGTAGAGCGGCTGGGCGTTGCCCTGGAAATTACTGAGCTGTAAATCAGCATTCTGCTTGCCCAAGGTTTTTTTCACCTGCTGGTCGCGCTTCGAGGTGTACCACTCATTTTCGGGCAGTTCCGTTTTGTCGTCTACGTAGAGGGCTACTACCACGTAATCGTTGCGCAGCTTTTCCAGCACCTGCGGGTCGGCCCATACAGTGGCTTCCATCTTGCGGCAGTTCACGCAGGCATGGCCGGTGAAATCGACAAAAAGGGGCTTGTGCTGCTGCCGGGCCACGCGCCTGGCCTGCTCCAGGTCGAAGTAGCCGTCGAGGTTGTGGGGCAGTTCGAGGAAATCGCCAAAACGTGGAGTTTCGTGCGCAGCTCCGCCCGGCCTGGTCGTGGCCACGGCGGCGCTATTACCATTTTCAGCGGTTGCTACCGAGAAATCGTGCTTGCTCTGGGGCGGGAGGTAGCCGGCCAGCAGGGGCAGCGGGGCCCCGAACAGGCCCGGCACCAAGTACACCATAAAGCTAAACGACAGCACGGCCATCAGCAGACGGCCGACGCTGAGGTGGTCGAGCGCGGAGTCGTGGCTGAGCCGGTATTTGCCCAACAGGTAGAGGCCCAGCAGGCCGGCCAGCACAATCCAGAGCACGAGGTAGAGGTCGCGGGGCAGAATGTGCCAGTGGTAGGCCAGGTCGGCCATGCTCAGGAACTTGAGGGCCAGGCCCAGCTCCACGAAGCCCATCACCACTTTCACGGTGTTCAGCCAGCCGCCTGAGCGGGGCAGGCTTTTCAGCCAGGCCGGGAAAATGGCAAACAGCGTGAAGGGCAGCGCAAACGCCAGCGAGAAACCCAACATGCCGATTACGGGCGTGAGGCGCTGCCCCTGCGACGCCATGGTGAGCAGGCTGGTGACGATGGGCCCCGTGCAGGAAAACGACACCAGCACCAAGGTCAGGGCCATGAAGAACACGCCACCCCAGCCGCCTTTGTCGGCCTGGGCATCGATTTTATTCACGATGCCGCTGGGCAGCGTGATTTCGAACAACCCCAGAAAGGACAGGCCGAACGTGATGAAAACCGCGAAGAAAATCAGGTTGGGCAGCCAGTGCGTGGCCATGAAATTGAGCGCATCGGGGCCCAGAATGATGCTCACTATCATGCCCAGCACCACGTACACGAAGATGATGGAAAGCCCGTACACCACAGCTTTGAGGATGCCGCGCTGCCGGCTATCGGAGCCGCTGGTGAAGAAGGAAACCGTCATCGGAATCAGCGGAAACACGCAGGGCGTCAGCAGCGCCCCCAGCCCGGCCAGAAACGCGCCGAAGGCAAACAGCCACATATTGCCCTCGGTAGTAGTGGTGGCATTTGTGGCGGCGGCGGCAACAGTAGCACCAGCGGCGCTAGCACCGGCAGCGCTGCTGGCAGCGGTGGCTTCCCCGGGCTCAGCCAAGGTCTGGGCAGGAGCGGCGGCGGTGGCCGGTGAATCGGGGGCGACGGTTGCGGGAGAGACAGCGGTGGCGGCAGGCGGCGCGGCGGCAGCGGGCACGCTGGCAACAGCTTTTTCGGGCGCGCTGGCAGCGGCGGGCGGCACGGCCCCGGTGGCTTTGGCGGGAGCGGCGGCCCCGGCCACGGTGAGCGGACCGAATTTCAGGGTTTCGTTGCCGGGCACGCAGCGGCCGTCCACGTCGGTGCAGGTCTGGTAGTCGGCCTCGCCCGAGATGGTGAGCGGGCCGGGCTGCAATACTTTGATTTTCTGGCGCAGCTCGCCGGTTTTTTCCCAAAAGGCCACGTCGCCATTGAATACGTCGTCATGCTCGTGGTGGGCCTTGATGGACTGCAGCTTGCCCACCAGCGCGTAGGCCGGGCTGGGCTTAAACTTCATGGTGAACACCACCGGCCCCACGTCCTCGCTGAAATCGGAGGAGTAGAGGTGCCACTTGTCGTCGATGCGGGCATTGATAATGAGCTCCACTTCCTCGCCCACTTTGGCCGTGGGCTTGCTGAGGGCGGTGCTCAGGTGCGTGGGCACGAGAATCTGGGCGGCGGCCGAGCCCGCGAGGCCCAGCCACAACATCAGCATATTAAGTATCCGAAAATTCTTCATCACACTATTTAATGACGCATTTAGCAGGGCTTCGCCCGGGTTTCGCTAACAGCCGGAACGCCGTTCTCGTTATGGCTACTCCCATTTTAGCAGCCAACTAGTCGCTGTTATGGGCGGTTCCTTACAAGCACTCAGGCCCACAAAATAAACCCCCTTCGATGATAAACTGGTGAGTTGATTGCACATTCGTACCAACCACGTGCGGCAAACTGCGTACTTTTGGGCAACAATGGCCCCCAGACCGACCGCGTCGCGGGGGCCGCCGACATGGGTTTACAATTACTACTGACCGTTTTACTTGTTCTGGTAAACGGATTTTTCGTGGCCGCCGAATTCTCGCTGATTCGCGTGCGGTTCTCGCAGCTGGAGATAAAAGCCAAAGAGGGCAGCCGCCTGGCCGGCCAGGCGCTGGGTGTGCTGCGCAAGCTCTACGACTACCTCTCGGCTACGCAGCTGGGCGTCACCATTGCCTCGCTGCTGCTGGGTGCGGTGGGCGAAGAGCTATTCACCGAGTTTTTTCTGGGGGTGCTGCCGAAGCTGGGGCTGAGCATTTCGCCGGTCACGGCGCACAGCATTGCCATTGCGCTGGGCCTGATTGTGCTCACGTTCCTGCACGTTTTGTTCGGCGAGCTGTTTCCGAAGGCGCTGGCCATTCAGCGGCCCGAGGCGGTGAGCCTGGCGCTGGTGCTGCCGCTGCGCGGCTTCTACTACATCACCCGGCCCCTGACGTGGTTTCTCTCCAAGGCCAGCAACCTGATGCTGGGCGCGGTGGGCATTCAGAACGTGCACGGCACGGAGGCCCACACCTCGGACGAGCTGCGCCTGCTCATCGACCAGAGCAAGGAAAGCGGTGAGATTCAGGACTCGGAGCACGAGCTGATTGAGAACGTGTTCCAGTTCAACGACCGCATGGTGAAGCAGATTATGGTGCCCCGCACCAAGCTCTCGGCCCTGGACGTGAATGCGCCCGCCGAGCAGATTCTGGACATGGTGTTTGCCGAGGGCTTCTCGCGCATGCCGGTGTACGAGGGCAACATCGACAACATCGTGGGCGTGCTCAACGTGAAGGACCTGCTGCCCATCATCCGGCGCGGCGAAACCGTGGAGCTGGCCCGCATCATGCGCCCGCCCTACTTCGTGCCCGAAACCAAGAAAATCAACCGCCTGCTGCGCCAGTTTCAGCGCAAGCACATTGTGATGGCCATTGTGAGCGACGAGTTTGGCGGCGTGTCGGGCATCGTCACCATCGAGGACATCATGGAGGAGCTGGTGGGCGAAATCCAGGACGAGTACGACAACGAGGTGCCCGTGGTGGAGAAAGTGGCCGAGGACGAATACCGCGTGAACCCCGCCACGCCCATTTCCGACGCCAACGAATACCTGCCCTTCCCCCTGCCCGAGGGCGAGGACTACGAAACCGTGGGCGGCCTGCTCAACGTCATCTACGGCAGCATTCCGGAGGTGGGCGACGTGGCCGTGCTCGACCCCTACGAGTTCCGGGTGCTGCAGCGCTCGCGCCGCGCCGTGGAGCTGGTGCAGCTCCGCGTGACCACGCCCACCGAG
This sequence comes from Hymenobacter daeguensis, assembly GCF_054780555.1. NCBI lineage: Bacteria > Pseudomonadati > Bacteroidota > Cytophagia > Cytophagales > Hymenobacteraceae > Hymenobacter > Hymenobacter daeguensis. The sequence continues at coordinate 73,658 of NZ_BAAGWC010000015.1, read as the reverse complement.
CGCGAAGCCCCGCGCGGCGAGCTGAGCGACGAGGTGTAGAAAACCAGCGTTGGCCCTAAACAAGCGTTTCCGCCCGGTTCTGAATCAGAGCCCGGCGGAAACGCTTATTTAGGGCCCATTCCAATTCAGAACCAGGCAGCATGGCCCCTTGCTGTCCTACTTCAGCCAGCTGGCGTAGGTCTGGTAGTTGGCGGCGGTGCGGCGCAGGCCCTCGCGCTGGGCTTCCGTCACGGGCTTGATTTTTTTGGCCGGCACGCCGGCGTAGAGAAAGCCGGGCTCACACACGAAATTCTCCAGCACCACGGCCCCGGCCGCGATGATGCAGCCGGTGCCCACCACGGCGTGGTCCATCACAATGGCCCCCATGCCGATGAGCACGTCGTCCTCGACGGTGCAGCCGTGCACCAGCGCCCGGTGCCCGATGCTGACGCGGCTGCCGATGCTGAGCGGGGCCTTCTGGTAGGTGCAGTGCAGCACGGCCCCGTCCTGGATATTGGTTTCGTCGCCGATGCGGATGCGATGCACGTCGCCGCGAATCACGGCCGTGAACCAGACGGTGCAGCCCCGGCCCAGCACCACGTCGCCGATGATGGTGGCATTATCGGCCACGAAGCAGTCGGCCGGAATTTGCGGAAAAATGCCGTGGACGGGTAATACGAGGGCAGGCATGGCGATACACGGGTTGGTTCGGCCGTAAATATGCGGCTGTTTATTGTTCGACGGTTTTTTATCGACTCATGCTGTTTCAGGAACGTCAGGTTTTCATCCGCCGCTGGTGGCCGCTGCTGCTGGCACCGGTCATGGTGGTGAGTACGATGGTCTGGCTGGTGCCGGCCAAACCCTTCCGCGCCGACTGGGCCGCCCTTGTGGCTGGCGTGGCGGTGGCCCTCGGCATCGCCTTGCTGCTCACGCTTCGCCTCGAAACCCGCCTGGATGACACTGGAGTGCGCTACCGCCTTTTTCCGCTGCAATGGCGCTGGCAGCTCCGCCCCTGGGCCGAAATAGCCGAGGCCTACGTGCGCTCCTACGACCCCTTGGGCGAGTACGGCGGCTGGGGCCTGAAAGGACGACGGGCCAACCGCGCCCTCAATATCTCCGGCGACCAGGGCCTGCAGCTGGTGCTGCGCAACGGCACCCGCCTGCTGCTGGGCACCCAGCGCCCCGCCGACATCACCCGAGCGCTGGCGCAGCTGGCCGTGCCCGGCCTGAGCACCACGCCGCCCGTGGGTTAGGCCCCAATCAGCCGCTTCCAGGTGCCTTTTTCCCAGTTATACTTAAGCGTGCTGGGCAGCGCCTGCCAGAAATACTTGCTGGTTTCGACGGCGAAGCTGGGCTGCATGTAGCAGTTGATGGTGCAGCCCTCGCACTGCGGCAGGCGGCCTTCGAGGGCGGCCAGGCGCTGGGTTTCGGGCGCGTTGTAGAGGTCGAACAGCTGGCCGTCGATGGGGAATTTCTGCTCGCCGAGGTGGTAGCAGGGCAGCACCAGCTCGTTCGAGGGCGAGATGACGAGCGTGGTGCTGGCTGCCCGGCACACCGGCGCGGCTACGTGATTGCCGCCATCGCGCCGCAGCTGGATAAAGGCTTCGTTGAGGTACACACCCTTGCGCCGGCCAAAGGCCGAGAGGTAGTCCAGCTCCTCGGGCGTGAGCTGCTCGCCGGTTTCCACATCGCCGTACTCGAAGGCGGGGTTGAGGATGAGGACGAGGCCGTTGGGTTGGGTAATGTCGCGGTACACGGCCTCCAGGTCCGCCAGGTTTTTGCGGAACACGGTGAAGAGAATGTCCGGCCGCTCCCCTAATTCTTTGGCTACGCGGATGCTTTCGAGCACAAAATCGTAGCAGGCCACGCCTCGGCCCAGGTCGTGCGTGTCGCGGTCGGCCGAGTCGAGGGAGAAGTGCAGCATATCGACTTTGCCGCGCAGCTTTTCGGCGTTTTTGGGGTAGAGCAGGCCGTTGGTGGTGACGGTGGTGATGAAGCCCATTTCCCGCGCCAGCCCCAGAAACTCGGGCAGCTGCCGGTGCAGCAGCGGCTCGCCGCCGGTGAAGTCAATCACCGACACGCCCAGCCGCTTGAGGTCGCGCAGGTTCTGCGTTACGTCCGCCAGCGTGATGTAGGGCGAGGGTTTCTCCCAGATGTCGCAAAACGCGCACTTCGCATTGCAGCGGTACGTGACGTAGTAATTGCAGAGGACGGGGTGCTTGACGAGGCGCATGGCGGTAGCGCGGACTTTTAGTCCGTGCGTGAACTGACTTTCAACCGTGAGCTACCTAGCGCACGTCTGAATAGTTTTCAACTCGCGGACTAAAAGTCCGCGCTGCAAAGCTAATGCGGCAGCTTGCCCCAGGCGGCGGCATCCCACTTATCGGGCGTGGCGGCCAGCGCCTCGGCCGTAGCCGGCCCGAAATGCTCCTGGTAGTAACTGCAAAAGCCCTTCAGCGGGCAGCGGGCGCAGTTGGGCTTCAGGAAAAAGCAAATCTGCTGCCCGTGCCAGTAGTTGTGCTTGTGGAAGTTGAACAGCGTTTCGGCATCGGCCGGCAGCAGGGCCAGCAGCACGGCGTGGGCCTTCTCCACCGACACCTTCGGCCCCAGGAAACCCACCCGCTGCGCCACCCGGTGCACGTGCGTATCGACGGGCAGCACGGGCTTGTGATAGTTGAACAGCAACAGCAACGAAGCCGTTTTCAGGCCAATGCCGGGCATATCCGTAAGCCAGGCCATTCCTTTTTCCGTGGGCCAGTCGGCCAGAAAATCCAGGTCGAACGGCCCGCCCGTCTCGGCCCGGATGCGGCGCAGGATTTCCTGAATGCGCGGCGCCTGCGTATCGGGCCAGCGCGTGGTCCGGATGGCGTGGGCCAGCTCCGGCGTAGGCGCCGCCTCCACGCCGGCCCAGTCGCCGAAGGCTTCCAGCATGCGGTCGTAGGCCAACTCTTCGTCGGCGTGGGTGGTGCGGTGCGAGAGGACGGTGGAAATGAGCTCCCGCATGGGCGTGCGGCGCGGCTCGGGCGGCAGGTGGCCATAGAAGTGGTCGAGAATCTGGTGGTCGGCCCAGGCTTTTTCGGCGGCGGGCGAGGCGTAAGTGGCAGCAGGTGCAGGCATGGCCGGTTGTACCGCCCAGCGCCAGGCAAGGTTGCTACCGTTGCGCTTGGCCCCGCCGGACACAAAAAAGCCGGTGGCCACGCGGGCCACCGGCTTTCTCCTGGCTTATCCCGCCGATAAGCGGAATTGCCCGGCCTACAGCTGGCCTTTCTTGGCCGCTTTCTGCATCTTCTCGTTGGCGAAGATGGCCACTTCCACGCGGCGGTTGGCAGCTTTGCCAGCGGCGGTGCTGTTGTCGCCCACGGGCTGGGTCGAGCCGTAGCCTTTGGCCGTGATGCGGGCCGCATCTACGCCCTGCGCCGTGATTTCATTCGACACGGCCTGCGCGCGGCGCTCCGAGAGGGGCTGGTTGATGGCATCCGAGCCCGAGCTGTCGGTGTGGCCTTCAATTACCACGTTCGTGTCAGCATATTTTTTGAGCGTGGCGGCCAGCTGGTCGATGTTGCCGGCAGCTTCCGGGGTCAGGCTCGACGAGTTGGTGCCGAACAGGATGCCCGATGCGAAGGTGATTTTGATGCCTTCGCCCACGCGCTCCACGGTAGCGCCTTCCAGGTCGCGGCGCAGTTCGGCGGCCTGCTTGTCCATCTTGCGGCCGATGAGGGCACCACCGGCACCACCCACCACAGCGCCGATGATGGCACCTTTGGCCGTGCCCGACTTGCCGCCAATCAACCGGCCGGCCACGCCGCCGGCTACCGCGCCGCCCAGGCCGCCAATGATGCCGCCTTTGAGGGTTTTGCTCATGCCTTTCGGCTTATCCGTCGAAACGGTAGTGGTTTGGGCCTGCGCAAAGCTGTGACCCAGCAGCAGCAGTGCAAACAGGAATGCGAGGGACGAACGAAGAAATTTCATGTTTAAAAAAGGGTTTGGATAAAAAAGGCCCGTGTAGAGCTACAAAGGGTTCAATGGGCCGGCAAGTACGCCATTTGCAACCACCTTGCCAAACTCTGGCCATTCAACCATGCCCCCACCCAATTAGCCGGCCCGCCGGCCCGACAAGCCATAAAAAAAGGCCCCGCAACGCTGCGGAGCCTTCTTTAAGTGAGCCTCGTACCGGTCGCCTTATTTCTTGTTGCGGTAGGCATTGTAGCGGGCCGGGTCTTTTTTCTTGTCCTTGTTGCGGCCAATCAGGCCACCGCCTACCACGCCGGCCGCACCGCCAATCAGGGCGCCTTTGCCGCCACCGATTACGGCACCCGTCACGGCACCCGCGCCGCCGCCAATGGCGGCACCTTTGGCCTTATTGCTCCAGCCTTTTTTGGGCGTCTGGGCCTGCGCGGCCGTACCGGCCAGCACGAAGAGCATCAACAGAAAGGCAGCTATCAACCGGGGAAATTTCATGATTCAGGAAGTTTAGAATGGGAATTAGAATGGAGAAAGAATGCGCGGTTTTTAACGAATGCACCGCCGCCAGGGTTGTTCCTGCCGGCGCGAAACCCTTCCCATTTCCCGGTTCCGGCCGTTTCAGAAGCCCAAAAAAGGCTGCCCGTTGGGGCAGCCTTTTCTACGTGGTGCACAGGCAAGGGCTGAAATTACAGCTCGTTCCGCTCGGCAGCTTTCTTCATTTTCTCGTTGGCGTAGATGGCAATTTCCACGCGACGGTTGGCCTGCTTGCCTTCGGGGGTCGAGTTATCGCCCACGGGCTGGGTCGAGCCATAGCCCTGGGTAGTGATGCGGCTCGAAGCCACGCCTTTGGCAATGGTGGAGTTGGCCACGGCCTGGGCCCGGCGCTCCGACAGCGGCTGGTTGATGGCATCGCTGCCGCTGTTGTCGGTGTGGCCTTCAATCAGCACGTTGGTATCGGGGTATTTCTGCAGAATGGCGGCCATCTTGGTGATGTCCGACTCCGAAGCCGGGCGCAGCGTGGCCGAGTTCGTATCGAACAGGATGCCCGAGTCGAAGGTGATTTTGATGCCCTCGCCCACGCGCTCCACCTTGGCGTTTTTCATGTCGTTCTGCAGGTCAGCCGCCTGCTTATCCATCTTCCGGCCGATGATGGCCCCGGTGGTGCCGCCCGCCGCAGCGCCCACAATGGCGCCAATGGCCGTGCCCTTGCCGCCGCCCAGCAGGCCACCTACCACGCCGCCCAGCACCGCACCGCCGCCGGCGCCCAGCAGGCCGCCTTTCGTGGTTTTGCTCATGCCGGTTTTGCGCACGCCAGTGCCGTTGTTCGAAACGTCGGGCTGGGTAGCAGCTTGCTGCGAGGTGGCGCAGGAGCTGAACAGCAGCACGAAGGCCATCAGGACAGAAAGAATCGATTTGGAAGTGTTCATGGGGAAATGAAAAATGAGTGAAGTTGTTTCGGGCCTTATACGGGAAAAACCCGCTCCGGTGTTGGAAGCGGGTTTTTCAAGAAGCATGCCGAAAATAAAAAACAGCCTCAGCGGGGCTTCTAGTGCGCTTTTGTGGCGCGCCGCGCCGGCTGCGATTCGGCCGTAGCCACCGGGGCAGGCTGGAGCATGCCCAGCAAATCGGCCAGCTTCTGCTTCAAGTCGCGGCGGTCCACAATGAAGTCGAGAAAGCCGTGCTCCAGCACAAACTCGGCGCTCTGAAAGCCCTTGGGCAGGTCCTTGCCGATGGTTTCCTTGATGACGCGCGGCCCGGCAAAGCCGATGAGCGCGCCGGGCTCGGCGATGTTGAAATCGCCCAGCATGGCAAACGAGGCCGTGACGCCGCCCGTGGTGGGGTCGGTCAGCAGGCTCACGTAGGGCACGCCGGCTTCGGCGAGCAGGGCCAGCTTGGCCGAGGTTTTGGCCATCTGCATCAGCGAGTAGCCGGCTTCCATCATGCGGGCCCCGCCGGAGCGCGAAATCATCAAAAACGGCGTGCGGTGCTGGCGGGCAAAGTCGATGGCACGGGCAATTTTCTCCCCCACCACCGAGCCCATCGAGCCGCCGATGAACTTGAAGTCCATGGCTGCCACCACCAGCGGCTGGCCGGCGCTCTGGCCGTGGGCCGTGCGCACGGCATCCTTCAGGCCGGTGTTGCGCTCGGTGGCCGCCACGCGCTGCGGGTAGGCTTTGGTATCCACGAAGTGCAGCGGGTCGCCGGAGGTGAGGTCGGCATCGAGCTCGGTGAATGCGCCCTTGTCGAAGAGAATCTCGAAATAGTCGATGGCGTCGATGCGGTCGTGGTGGCCGCAGTTGCCGCACACGTACAGCAGGCGCTTGTGCTCGGCCATGGTGGCTACGGTCTTACACTCCGGACACTTGTACCAGAGCCCGTCGGGAGTTTCTTTTTTCTGCTCGGTAGGGGTCACGATGCCCTTTTCTACGCGCTTGAACCAGGCCATATTGTAGTAGCTGTGAGCTGTTAGCGGATGGCTATTAGCTTTAATTTTTAGGTGGAGAAGCCGCCGGCTTCGGGCTTGCGGCGGCTAATTACGGGGCGTCAAAGATAAGCCATAACTACGGCCTTGTTCTGCAAAATCCTTTGGGGCAGCAAGCTGGCGCCGAGGCACCGCGGTGGACGCGCGCACGCGATGCCGCCACCAGCCTCAAACGGCATCCTGCCCGGCTTCGTTGGCCGTGGCTGGCGGCCGCTGGAACCCGCGCCCAGAGTTCCGGCGCGGGGCCAGATGCGAGCCAGGCGCTACCTTGCTGCGCCAACGCGGCCGGGCAGTCCGGCCGCCGAAGGCCCGGCCCTGCGCCTTGCTGCTTCTGTGAAAACCTCTGTTAAAGCTTTCTCCCCTGCCCTGCTGGCCCTCTCGCTGCTGGCCGCCCCTGCCCTCAACAGCTGCGTAACGGCCAAGAAATACGACGACCTCAGCGCCCGCCAGAAGGCCGATGCCGAGGGCAAGGCCGCCGCCGAGCGCCAGTACCGCGGCGCCACCGCCGAGCTGCAAAAAGCCTCCGACGAGCTGGCCCAGCTGCGCCTCACCCAAAAGCGCCTCGTGACCGACTCGGCCGAAACCGGCGCGGCCTACCGCAAAACCCGCAGCCTCTACAACGAGCTGAACAGCAGCTACGACAAGCTGCTCAAAAACAGCGACCGGGAGCTGGCCAACAAGTCGTCGGACTACAACAAGGTGGCCAAAGACCTGGCCCGCCGCGAAGCCGAGCTGGGCGAGCTGGAAACCAACCTCCAAAAGAGCAAGGCCGACAACGACCGCCTCGCCGCCGACCTCAAAACCCGCGAAGCCCGCCTCACCGAGCTGACCCAGGCCCTGGCCGATAAGGACAAGGCCGTGGCCGACCTGAAAGCCCGCGTGAGCAAAGCCCTGCTCAGCTTCAACAGCAGCGACCTGCAGGTGAAGCTGAAGGACGGCAAAGTCTACGTGTCGCTTTCGGAGCAGCTGCTCTTTAAATCGGGCTCGACCAAAGTGGACCCCAAAGGCCAGGAAGCCCTTAAAAAGCTGGCCACCGTGCTGCAGGAGCAGCAGGACGTGAACGTGGTGGTGGAAGGCCACACCGACAACGTGCCCATTCTGCGCGGCACGGCCGGCATGACCGATAACTGGGACCTGAGCGCCCTGCGCGCCACCGAAATCGCGCGCCTGCTCACCACGGCCGGCGTGGCACCGGAGCGCGTCACGGCTTCGGGCCGCAGCCAGTACGTGCCCGTGGCCGCCAACGACACGCCTCAGAACAAGGCCATGAACCGCCGCACCGAAATCATCCTCACGCCGAAGCTCAACGAGCTGTTTCAGATTCTGGACAGCAATTCGGCCACGCCGGCCCCGGCGGCGGGCAAATAACCGCCGATACCCGTCGGTTTCTGGCTGGTTATGAATATCTTCGCTAAGCGCGGCGGCGCTACCGGCAGCCGCGCTTTGGTTTCACGCCTTTCAAGCTGACGTATGCGCTCATCTTTCCTGTTTCGCATTCTTGCTGCCCTCTTTTGCTGGGGAAGCGCCATCTCCGTTGCCTCGGCCTCCCACGCGTTGGGCTCCGACATCACGTATGAGTACGCGGGCACTGCGACCAGCCCCAGCCAATACCACGTCACGGTGCGGTTGTTTCATGACCTGGGTTCGGTGATTGACGACCCGTCGGTGGTGCTGACCTGTGGCCGCAACGGCTGCGGCACGGCACCAGCGGGCAGCTTTACCGTCTCCCTGCTGCGCACCAACCAGGTAACGGTTTCGGCGAATTGCAACAGTACGCCGGTCGATTACGCGCTTAATACCTACGACGGCCTCGTCCAGCTACCACCCGCCAGCTGGACGCTCAGCGTCGACTTCCAAAACCGGGCCCTGGGGGTTGTAAACGTATTGAACTCCCAGACGCAGAGCATTTTCATCAAAACAGAATTAAATAATACCGGCGGCATTGTCAATTCCTCGCCCCGCTTCCTCGTCGACCGCCTCATGCTGCTGACCGGCTCCCAGGCCCAGCAGCACTACAGCATCGGAGCATTCGACAGCGACGGCGACTCGCTGGTGTACCGGCTGGTACAGCCGCTTGCGAACCCCTCCGCGGCGGCGGCGTGTGGCGCGGCCACTACGGGCGCTATTGCGCCGCACTTTCAGCTTAGCACTGCCACCGGGGAGCTGGTCACCGTGGGCGGCGCTACGCAACAAGGCCGCTACGCCCTGGCCGCGCGCGTGGACGAGTACCGCCGCCTGAATGGCTCCTGGCAGCCAATTGGAAGCATTACACGCGACATGACCTACTTCGTGCTGGCCGGCACCAATCAGGCTCCTGTCTTCACCCGCGTGGCCCTGGCCAGTGCGCCCGGCGGCCAGCTCCTGGGCCAGACCGTTCACGTAATTTCCGGGGAGCTGCTATCGCTCCGGCTCACGGCCGTCGACCCCGATGCCGGCCAGACGCTGACCCTTATCGGCAGCTTGCCCGGCACGGTACCCGGCCTTACGCTTCAGGATTTGGGCGGCGGGCAAGCCCAGCTCAACTGGCAGGTGCCTGCCACGCTAGCTCCCGGCCGCTACCAGCTGGCCGTCACGGCCCTCGACAATTATTGCGCAGCACCGGCTTTTGCCGTTGCAACGGTTCCGGTGCTGGTGACACGGCAGGTCCTGGCCACTCAGCAGCGGCAGCTGCTGGCCCGGCCCCCATATCCGGCGCCTTTTAGCGAGGAAGTCCGGTTCCAGTTTAATGGCGCGGGACTTCAGCCGGTAATTATTACCGATGAACTGGGCCGGACAGTAGCCCGGCTCACCACCGCCCAGGATGGCAGCATGGTGTGGCGGCCCGCCCCCAGCCTGCCCACCGGCTTCTATTTTGCCCGCAATCGAGACGGTAGCCAGGTAGCACGACTATCGTATTGCGGCCATTAGGCAATGGCCTGAAGGTGTTGCTACCGCTCCCACCACTGCGCGTTGAGCGGCCCGGCGGCCACCTCAACGCGCTGCCCCGGGGCGGGTAGCAGCAGCGTCACTTCGGGCGCGGCGGCCTCGAGGAGGCGCTGCACGGGCTGCCGCCAGGCATGAAACGCGAGGTTGAATGTGCCCCAGTGCAGCGGCAGCAGCGGGCCGCCGCCCAGCAGCTGGTGCGCGGCCAGAGCCGCGTCGGGGCCGAGATGAATGTTGGCCCATTCGGGGTCGGAAGCACCGATTTCCAGCATCACCAAATCGAAGGGGCCGTAGGCCGCGCCAATCTGCCGGAAGCCGTCGTCGAAGGGCCCGGAATCGCCGCCGAAGAAGACCTTGTGCTGCGGTCCCAGCAGGCACCACGAGGCCCACAAGGTATTGTTGCGGGTGAGGCCCCGGCCCGAAAAGTGCCGGGCCGGCGTGGCCACCAGCGTGAAATCGGGGGCCAGCGCGGTGCTTTCCCACCAGCTGTGCTCGGTGATGCTGGCGGCGGACACGCCCCAGCGGCGCAGGTGCGCGCCCACGCCCAGCGGACAGAAAAACTGCACGCCGGTCTTGCTTAAGAAGCGGATGGCCGCGGAGTCGAGGTGGTCGTAGTGGTCGTGCGAGAGGATAACGGCATCCAGCCGGGGCAGCTTATCCAGCGGCAGTGGCGGCGCAAAAAACCGCTTTGGTCCCATCAGCTGCGAGGGCGACACCCGCTCACTCCACACGGGGTCGGTGAGAAAGCGGCGACCATCGATTTCGATGAGGGTGGTGCTATGGCCCAGCCAGGTCACGCGCAGGGCATTGGCGGGCACCGGCGCGGCCAGCGCGGCGGCATCGGCCCGGAAAGGGCCGAGCGGTTTTTTGGGCTCTCGCTCGGCTTTCTCAAAGAGGTAGCGTTTCAGCAGCGCCCCGTAGCCGGAAGGCGGGCTAACGGACGTGGGCAGCGTGTTGTGGTAGATTTTACCGTCGAAGCGGGCCTGAACTTGCATGCAATAGCGGTTGAACGGTGCCGTAGGTGGCCTATCCGTGTGCCCGAAGACGCATGAGCGACTCGCATATTTTGCCCGCGGCTGTCATAGCCGGCAGCCGGGGAGCACCGCCCTCCACGCGTTGCCTATCCGGCCCGTCCACTAAAAATCGGCTTTCACGCCCAGCGCCAGGGTCAGGAGCTGGCCGAAGCCCAAGCCGCCGTTGCGGTTGTTGAGGTAGCTGGCCAGGTACAAATCGTTGCTGCCCAGCTCGTAGTACACCGATATTTTGCGCGGCTGGCCGGTGGCCGCAATGGGCGGGGCCAGAAACGTGACCCGGCTGCCTAGCAGCGGCCCGTAGCGCGTATCGGTCGAAAACCAGTAATAGTCGCTCGAATACTGGCCTTTCAACTCGTCGTTGATGGTGCCGTGGGTGTAGCTAAAGTAGGCGCCCACGGTGATGGGCACCACCTGAAACTTCTCCCCCACCGGCAAGTGAAACGGCGAGTACATGAATTTCAGCGAAGCCAGACTAAGTGTGGAGCCGGCGTAATACTTCGGCACGTAGCCGATGAGAATATCTGTTTCGAGGTGGTCTTTTGAGAATTCGTAGCCGGCGCCGGCGGCCACCATGCCCAGGCCGCCGCCGGTTTGTAGGGCCAAATGCCTGGGGCGGTACCAGGGGCGCTCGGGTCGGGAGTTGTCGGCCGGTTTGACGGCGGCAGTATCGGGCGGAGTAGCGGCCTGCGCGCCCAATGAAGCCAGCAGCAGGACGGAAAACAGTAGCTTTTTCATTAGAAGGCAACGCGTTTGATGCGGAACTGCTTGTTGCCCCACACAGTGACTATCATGTAGTGGCGCTCCGAAAACGCGTCGGAGTTGACGTAGGTCACGCCATCGTTGTAAGGCTGGCTGATGCTGTAGGAATGGTTGTGGCCATTCATCTCAAACACCAGGTTGGGGGCCTCGCGCAGGGCCTGCACGTAGGGTGCGCGCAGGGCGGGGTCGAAATCTTCGTTGGTGGGCGGCACGTGGCAGATAACCACCTGCCGCCGCGCCGTGCCCAGGCTGGTGAGCTGCGCGCGCAGCCAGGGCATGTCGGGCGCGGTGCCGTCGAAGTTGTATTCGCGGCCGTTGGTATCCACCATGATGAACCTGGTGTCGCCGTACACGAACGAGTAATTGAGCGCCCCGAAGATGTGCTGGTAGGTAGGCCGGCCATTGCCCACCAGGTCGTGGTTGCCGATGACCGTGACGTAGGGCACCGTGAGGCGGCGCAGCTTCTCGTCCACCCACTTCATTTCGCGGGCCAGGCCGAAGTCGGCAATGTCGCCGGCCAGCACGAAAAAGGAAATGCCCGACAGCTTGTTCACGCTGGCTACCAGGTCCTCGGCCTCGTCGTAGAACTGCTGCGAGTCGCCGGTGAAGATGAAGCGGAGCGTGTCGCCGGCGGGCAGGGGCTTCGCGGCCAGCCTGGCCAGGTTTTTCTCGGTCAGGTTGGTAAACTCTTCGGGGACGCGGTGGTCGTTGGGGCTGAACTCAATCATCTCGCACCCCGCCAGGCCCACCAGCGCGGCCACCGGTACCAGCCACTTCCAGGGCCGGAAAGTAGTATTCATCATCATACCTAACGCGCCGGTTCCGAACCGGCTCAAAAAAAACAGAATCAAGACAGAATCGTCCTTTAACCGTTTTTCTGAATGCAGGGTTAAGGATTAATATGCTTTTAATGCGGCATCGGGCCACATTTTGCGCCAAAGCCGGCCCTCATACTTCCGCCAACTCATTCCGGAGCTGCTGTTGAGCGGCGTAAAAAAGCCGCCCATCCGAGCAACCACCGGCCCGTTTTGCCGGCGCTCAATTCAGCAGCCCGCGCACCACCGGCAGGGCCAGCTGGGCCCACTGTTGCATCTGCAGGCCGGAGTAGTGCAGGCCGTCGCGCACGTACTGGCCGGCGTCGATGCCGGCGGCGCGGGTCTGGGGCGTGATGTTGACGTAGGCCACGCCGGCCTGCCGGCATTCGTCCTGCGCCACGGCATTGAACGCGTCAATCTCCAGGCCAATCTGGTACGCGTCCAGCTGCCGCTGCCGGGCGTAGGGCGACTGGCCCCAGTCGGGGATGGAGAGCACGAAAACGCGGCCGGGCCGCCCGCCGGCCAGGGCCACCGCCGTGCGCAGCAGCTCCCGAAACTCGGTGCGGTACGAGGCCACCGACTGGCCCCGGTATTGGTTGTTCACCCCAATCAGCAGCGAAACCAGGCCGTAAGTCGGAGGCTTATTGGCCGTTGCGATGGCCGCCTGCAGCTCCGAGGTAGTCCAGCCGGTGCGGGCAATGATGTCAGGCGCTTTCACATTCAGGTCCTGCTGCCGGGCCAGCCCCGCCAGCTGCACCGGCCAGCGGTCGGCCTCGTCGGCCCCCTCCCCGATGGTGTAGGAGTCGCCCAGCGCCAGGTAGGCAATTTCGGGGCCCGTCGGCATCGGGCCGGCGGGGCCGGCGGGCGCAACCGCCCCGCCGGCAGGCGCGGGCAGCTGACTGGTGCAGCCATCAGCCAGCAGCATCAGCAAAAACGAAAACAGCAGCGAGAGCAAGCGCATGGCACCAATATTCAGCGGAGAACTGCCATAGGTACGCCAGGCGCCCCGGCACGGATTTTCAGGGCCAAAGCCGCGCGCTACTCCTAGCCCATCACGGCCACCAGCCCAAACAGGGGCGCGGCCAGCTGCTCATCGCCGGTCAGCTGCGCCTGCTGCCGGGCCTGCTCCGCGCTCAGGCCTTTGGTGAAGAGCTTCCAGGCAGTGTCCGGCGCCAGGGCAATGGCGGCGGCCGGAGCCTCCCGTAAGTCCTCGGCCAGCCGCCAGCCTTCGGCGGTGCGCTCCAGCTGCCAGGCACCGCCCACGGCCGGCCCCACGCCAACCTGCACGCGGGTGCCTTCGGGGGCCGTGACGGTCCGGTAGGCGTGGGGCAGGCCGCGCACGAAGGTTTCGATGAGCGGCCGGAACAGCTCCGGGGTCATCAGCGCACCGGGCTGGCCCACGGCCTCGCGGATTTGCTGCTGGTGGTGCCACTTCTCGGTATAGTCGCGGGCAATGTGAAACCAGTTCGCCGACTCGCGCTCGCCGGCCCAGGCCACCGCAAAAGCGGCCGGCGCCCACGGGTCAAGGGTGTGCAGATACGCTGTGTACTCGGCCCCGGACTGCGCCAGCTGCTCGATGAGCACCGCCGGGCTAAGGCGGCGGGCGGCCCGCACCCAGTCGGCATTCAGCCGGTTGAGGTAGGCCACAATGCCGGCGTAGCTGAAGTCGTCGGGGGCTTCGCCCGCGTAGCCGTCGCGCAGCATCGAGAGCGTGCGCAGGTTGCCATCGAGCAGATGGGCGGCAATGTCTTTCACCGTCCATGGCCGGGCCAGCGTGGGGCGCTGCCAGTCCTCGGGCGTGAGGGAGCGCAGCAGCTCCAGCAGCAGGCGGTCCAGCTCGGCAAAAAGCGGCAGGGTGACGATGGGAACAAGTGACTGGCCGGCCATATTATTTGCGCACCGTGGTGTACTTGACCTGAATGGCCAGCGTGTAGGTCACGGCGGGCTCCGTCACGACGGGGTTGATAACCCGGTCGAAACCATCGGCGCTGGGCGGGCTGTAGTAGTAGGTAGTGAGGGCCCGCAGGCCTTTGTAGTTGTAGCCCTGACGGTAATCGTACACAAACGGCGTGGCAATTACCGCCTCGTAGTTCTGGTACTGCCCGCCCGGCACGTAGGACGCAAACTGCTCGGCGTAAGGCTGCGCCGAGGGGCGCAGGCGGGCCGCCGTCAGCTGCAGGTACCTGTCTTTTTTGCGGTTGATGACTTCCGCCGCGGCTTTAAACAGGTTGTCGTACACCTCTTCGGGCTTGTTCACGATGTAATCCACCTTCACAAGGTCGAAAACGCTGTCGGCTGCCGCTGCCACCAGCATGTCGTTGAGCAGGTTGATGCGTCGGAACGACACCACTACGTTGCGCGTCGACTCGAAGCCGCGCACGTATTCCTCGGCGTGGAAATTGACATACGCATTGTTTTCCCGGTCCTTAACGGGCCGTAAGTCCTTGATGCGCTGCTGCGTAATGATGTCCGTGTAAACGTCTTTGCCGTCGATGCCCAGCTGCCGCAAGCGCCCGGTGAAATGCTGCACGCGGGCGGCCAGCCGCTTTTCGGCCGCACCCACCGTCGCGGCCTCCTGCCGCAGCCCAAATACGGCTACGTAGCTATCGGCCCGCACGTGCTGCATCACATTGGCTCCCAGCACAAACGTGCTGTCCGTCAGAAACAGCCGCTCGGGCACCACGGTAGCCCGGCGGCTGTCGGCTGGCTCTTCCTGCTGGTAGCGGTAGCGGCGCGCATTGCCCGTCACCTGATTGCCGGATACCTGAGCGTGCGCGAGCCCGGGCAGCACCAGCAGCCCGAGTCCTAATCTGGTAGCAGATAGCCAGTTCATAGTGTCCTGCAAGGTCTTAGCTGAAGAAGCAAAAGTAGCCGGCGGCGTGCGTACGCGCCGCCGGCACCTCTGCTACCCAATGGCCTGGGCCAAATCCGCAATCAGGTCTTCAGCGTCCTCAATGCCCACGCTCAGGCGGATGAGCGAGTCGCTGAGGCCCGACTTGCGGCGCTGCTCGGCCGGAATGCTGGCGTGCGTCATGGTGGCGGGGTGGCCGCTGAGGCTTTCCACGCCGCCCAGGCTTTCGGCCAGGGTGAAATACTGGAATTTCTCCAGCACCGCAATGGCGTCTTCCTGCCGGTCGCCCTTCAGCACAAAGGAAATCATGCCGCCGAAGTCGCGCATCTGCCTGGCGGCCACGGCATGGTTGGGGTGGTTTTCGAAGCCGGGCCAGTACACTTTTTCCACTTTGGGGTGCTGGCGCAGGTACTCGGCCACGGCGCGGCCGTTTTCGCAGTGCCGCTGCATGCGGATGTGCAGCGTTTTGAGGCCGCGCAGCACCAGGAAGCAGTCCTGCGGCCCGGGCGTGCCGCCGCAGGAATTCTGGTAGAAGCTCAGGCGCTCGTGCAGCTCGTCGTCGTTCACCACCAGCGCGCCCATCACCGTGTCGGAGTGGCCGGCCATGTACTTCGTGAGCGAGTACATCACGATGTCGGCCCCGAGGTCCATCGGCGTTTGCAGGTAGGGCGTGCTGAAGGTATTGTCCACGGCCAGCAGCGCGCCGGCCTCCTTGGCCACGGCGGCGGCGGCGGCAATGTCGATGATGTTGAGCAGCGGATTGGTGGGCGTTTCCACCCAAATCAGCTTGGTTTTGTCGCTCACCACGGCGCGCACGGCAGCCATGTCGTGCATGGGCACAAAATGGAATTTGATGCCGAAGGGCTCGTACACTTTCGTGAACAGGCGGTAGCTGCCGCCGTAGAGGTCGTTGGTCGAAATCACCTCGTCGCCGGGCTTGAGCAGCTTCATCACGCAGTCGATGGCGGCCATGCCCGAGGCGAAGGCGATGCCGTGCCGGCCGTTGTCGAGGGCGGCCACGGCGCTCTGCAGCTGCGAGCGGGTGGGGTTGTGCGTGCGCGAGTACTCGAAGCCCATGTTCTTGCCGGGCGAGGACTGCACGTAGGTCGAAGTCTGATAGATGGGCGTCATGATGGCCCCGGTGGCGGGGTCCGGGTGCACGCCGGCGTGAATGGCTTTGGTGGCGAATTTCATGGGTGGGCGGTGGGATTATGAAGTCGATGAGAACAAACGTGGGGGCAAAGGTCGGGGAATGCGCCCGAAACGAAAGCGGTGGCCGCCGGGCGCTTCGTAATATTGGTCTGGCGGCGGCCCGGCTTCTTTCGGCAGCCCGCAGCCGCCGGGCTGCCTCTTACCACTTCACTTTTTTCTGCATGCTGAAAAACATACTACTGACGGCGCTGGCGCTCTTTTCGCTCGGGGCGCCGGCCCGGGCGCAGCAGGTTGTTCCCGCCAGCCGCTCGCTGGCCCAGCTTCAGGATTCGCTCCGGCACGTAATGGCCCGCGCGCACATTCCAGGGCTGATGCTCACGCTGGTCAGTCACGATTCGGTGCTGTTTGAAGGCGGCCTGGGGCTGGCCGACGTGGCTGCCCAACGGCCCGTAACGGCGCACACGCGCTTCCGCATCGGCTCGGTCACGAAGACGTTTGTGGTGGCCGGCCTGCTCCAGCTCATCGAGCAGGGCAAGCTGAGCCTCAACGATGAGGTGCACAAAATTGCCCCCGAAGTCCCCATCGACAACCCCTGGGAGGCTACCGACCCCGTGCGCGTGGTGCACCTGCTGGAGCACACCGCCGGCTTCGACGACATGCGCCTCAACCACGTGTACAACTCCACGCCCACCGACCCACGGGGCGCGGCCAGCCTGGCCGTGTTTCGGGGCGAGCTGCACTGCCGCTGGCGGCCCGGCGAGCGCATGAGCTATTCCAACCCCGGCTACCTGGTGGCGGGCTACCTGCTCGAAAAATTTGGCGGCCAGCCCTACGAGCAGTACCTCACCCAGCACCTGCTGCGCCCCTTGGGCATGGCCGATGCCAGCCCGGCGCTGCGCATCAGCCCCGGTGCCGGCATGGCTGCAGGCTACGCCTACACCGATGGGAAATACCAGGCCGTGCCGCTGCTGCCCATCTACGCCGGCCCCGCCGGCTCGATGAGCGCCTCGGCAGCCGATATGACGCGGTGGGTACAGTTTTTTTTGCACGACGGCCGGGCCCCCGACGGCACCGTGCTCCTGCGGCCCGCCAGCCTGCGGGAGATGGAAACGGCTCATTCTCCGCTCTCGGACCGCGCCGGCCTGCACAACGGCTACGGCCTGGCCAGCTATCCGCTCAGCCTGAAGGGCAAGGCCCTGTTCCGGGGCCACGGCGGCGGCATCGACGGCTTCATCACCGCCTTCGGCTACTGCCGGGAGCTGGGCGTGGGCTATGCTTTTTCGAACAACGGCGGCGTGCGCGCCCCCAGGCTGGAACGGCTGGTGCAGGCATTTTTGCTGCGGCAGCTGCCCGCCCCTGCCCCGCTGCCGCGCATTCCGCTCGATGCCGCCGCCGTGGCCCCTTATCTCGGCCACTACCGCAGCGCCGCACCGCGCAACCAGATGGCCGGCTTCGTCGATTACCTGAGTGGCGGCATGCACCTGCGCCGCCAGGGCAACTTTCTGCTTAGCGCGCCCCTCATCGGCACGCCCGATACCCTGCTTCCTACCGGCCCGCTCACCTTCCGCCACCCCGCCGAGCGCACGGCCACGGTGGTGCTCGCCCAGGACAAAGAAGGCCGGCGGGTGCTCATAACGGGCTCTGAATATGCCCTGGCGGCGGGTTTCTGGTGGTGGCTGCCTCCGGCGCTGCTGGCCCTATGCGGGCTGCTGGTGCTCAGCAGCAGCCTGGCCGCTCTGGTGGGAATGGTGCAGGTGCTGCGCCGCAAAATTCCGCGCACGCAGGTGCTGCCCCGGCTGCTGCCGGTGCTGGCGGTGGGCGCACTGGTGGCCACGCTGGCCGCCCTGCTCAGCCTCAGCGGCCACCTCTGGACGGCCGGCCGGGTCAACCTCGAATCCGTGGTGCTTTCGCTGGGGCCGCTGGTGTTTGTGGCCTGCACGGTGGCCGGGCTACTGCTTACGGTGCGGTACCTGGGGCACTTCCGCCACCGGGCCGTGGCCTGGTACCTGCTTCTTACGTATGGGGCGCTGGGTTGGCTGGCCACCGTGCTGGCTGCGTATGGATGGATGACCATCCGGGCCTGGACGGTGTAGCGCGCCCCACCGGCACCTGGCTCCTCACCCTATCTTGCTCTATGAAATTTCTGCGCGAGCTTTTCCGGAAAAACTTCTCCACGCTGCTTTCCCTGCTGCTGCTGGTGGCCGTGCCGTTGCTCGGCAGCGCGTCGCTCACGGGCGTGCTTTACAGAAATCAGGCGTTTCTGGATAACCTGACCACCGGCCAAAGCCTGCTGTATTTCGTGGTGGTGGGCGTGGCCATGGCTTTCTCCCTGGTCAACACCACCGCCGTGGTCCTCATCACGGGCTTCTACCTGGGCTGGAGCGGGTTTCCGGGCATGGTGGTGGCCTACGCGCTGGCCGCCCTGGTGGGCTACCAGATAGCCACCCTGCTCGACCACGGCAAGATGCTGGCCTTCCTCAGCCACTTCCCCAAGGCCGATGCCGTGATGAAAGAGCTGAAAACCGACAGCTGGCAGCTCATCTTCCTCACCCGCGTGTCGCCCGTCACGCCCTTTGCCCTCATGACTTTTGTGCTGGCCATCATGCGGGTGCGGCGGGGGCCGTTTCTGTTGGCTTCCATTGCCGGGATGCTGCCGCGCAGCCTGTTCTTCTACTGGCTCGGCACCAAGGCCAAAGACGTTTTTACGCTACTCAAAGACCCCGGCACCGGCACCACCGGCAAGCTGCTGCTGCTGGCGTTGGTGGCCGCGTCGTTTTTCGGCATCTACTACCTCTTCAACCAGGCCCTGAAACGCGCCCTGAGCAAAAGCGCTGCCGAAACACTCAAAAAATCTCCGGCTGATTATTAGCCACTTGCTTCGGCAGCGGCATTTTTCTTCACAAAAAAAGTGCCCCCTGCTTGTAAAGCCGCTTTTTCTCCTCTTACCTTTGTGCTCCCAACACGGGAAAAGGGGAAAAGGGTTGTGTAGCTCAATTGGATAGAGCATCTGACTACGAATCAGAAGGTTTAAGGTTCGACTCCTTACACGACCACCAGAAACCGCCCTCACGCTACTGTGAGGGCGGTTTTTTGCTTTTCGGGGAATGCGGGGGGGACTCAAATGTTTCTTAACGTGGGCTCAGTGCTCATCCCTATGGACTCAAACGATGCCTTTGCGGTTGCCAGCAAGGGTATTTGAGGTGGTCTGGGCAGGGCAGTCAGGCCCAGGTGCCCGTGCATGAAGCGTTTGGCTATTACAGCCAGCGCTACGCCCCCGCCGGGCGCGCCGCGCCCAACCGCCTGCTTGGCCAGCCGGCCCCGTCAGATGCGCGCGGCCAGGTCGGCGGCCACTTCGGCCAGCCGGTTCGAAAAGCCCCACTCGTTGTCGTACCAGGCGGCCACGGACAGCAGGCTGCCCTCTTTTGCCGTGAGCGGCAGGTCGATGATGGAGGAATGCGGGTCGGCCACGATGCGCGAGCTGGCCCACTCGTCTTCCAGCACGTCGAGCACGCCGTGCAGCGGGCCTGCCTGAGCGGCCTGCCGGAAGGCGTCGTTTACCTGCTGCACGGTGCAGTCTTTTTCGGTCACCAGGTTCAGCTCGGCGATGCTGCCGGTGCGGGTGGGCACGCGGTAGGCTTTGCCCGTGATTTTCAGGTCGGGCCAGATGAATTGCAGGGCCCGCGCCGCCCCCGACGACGAGGGAATAATGTTCTCGGCCGCCGCCCAGGAATCGCGCCGGTCCTTCATCGGCTGGTCGGTCAGCGACTGGGTGTTGGTGTAGGAATGCACCGTGGAAAACAGGCCGTACCGGATGCCGAATTTTTCCCGAATGACCTTCACCACCGCGGCCAGGGCGTTGGTGGTGCAGCTGCCCATGCTGATGATGCGGTGCTGCGCCGGGTCGAAGGTTTCGAGGTTGATGCCTTTGAGCAGCACGGCGTCGCAGTCAGCGAGAGTTTTGCTGGGCGCGCTCACCAGCACGTATTTCGCGCCACGGTCAAGGTGGGCCTGGGCGCCGGCGCGGGTGGTGGCGCGGCCGGTGCAGTCCACCACCAGGTCCACGCCCAGGGCGGCCCAGTCGGGGATTTCCGTGGCCGAGTTGAAGTAGGGAATCTCCTGCTCGCCGATGGTCAGCTTCCCCGCGCTTCCCGCCACGGGCTCGGGCCAGCGGCCGTAGTTGGTATCCACGGCAAAGAGGGCGGCCAGGGTGGCCTCGTCGCGGATATCGGAAATGGACACAGGCACAAACAGCTCGTGCTGTAGGCCAATCCGCAGAAACTGCCGTCCGATGCGGCCAAATCCATGCAGGGCAATGGTTTTCATAGCAAATGGTTAAGGGTTGAGAAGGCGATTTAATGCGGCAGCAGCACATACATTAAGCCCACGCCTGGAGGACTCACAAACGTACCTGCCCTCCTGCTCCGGTGAGCAGTAGAAATACCGGATTACTCGGTACTTTATGCTTAATTTAACTAACTGCTTCGTAGTCAACTGAGCACTTGGCGTTTCTTTGCTCTCCTATGCTTAAACGCTGCCTCCTGGGGCTTCTGCTTTTGTTCTGGCTGCTGGTAGCCAGCCGGGCCAGCCGGGCCGAACCGCTGTATCCCCTGCTTCGACTGACAAAGTTCGACAGCTTGCGCACCCAGCTGCGTCAGTCCAGCCCTGATACGAACCGTGTGCGGCTCCTGCTCCAGCTGAGTACCGACATCATGGAACGCAGCGAGCAGCAAATGGCCGATTTTCATTCTGCTCTCCCTTATTGCAACGAGGCACTCGCCCTGAGCAAAACCCTGCACTTTGCAGCCGGCCACATCGGCAGCTTATTTGCGCTGGGCCACTACCACATCCTGCTCCAGGACACCACCGGCCGCCGCCTCCTGCGGCAGGGATTGCGGCTGAGCCAGCAGCAGCAACGGTGGCACCTGGCAGCAGTGGGCTGGTACCAGTTGGGTAATAGCTACCCGTTCTCGGGCCCGTACCTGCCCACTGTGCTGGCTTGCTACCAGCGGGCCAAAGACTTATTCCGACAGGCAGGGGAGCGACGGGAGGCTGCCTACATGCTGAAATCAATGGCTGACCTCCACCTGCAGCAGGGCAAAGCTGTGCAGGTCGAAGGCGAGCTGCTGCAGGTAGTAGCACAGTACCAAGCCATTGGCTACCCCCGCTTGCATTACACCTACGACTTGCTGCAGGTTGTCAACCGCCAGATGGGCAATTATAAGGAGGCATTGCGTTACGGGCGGGCAGCCATTGAGCGGGCACAGGCCACGCACGATACCAGTGCGGTTGAGATATTCTACTCGCGCGTGGCCTCGCTCTATGTGGAAGTAGGCGAACCCGGCAAAGGGCTAGGATATGCCCAAAAAGCCCTGCGCAACTACCAGATTCTGAAAAACCCAGAAGGCATCATTCTGATGGCTGGCGAAACGGCCAAGATTCTGGTAAAGTTGGGTCGGCCGCAACAGGCGCTGGAGTTGTACGTGGGTGCAGCGCACCCGGTGAGCCTGGCAAACCACATGGCCCATGCCCAATACCTGGCCGACTTATACGTGGCGACCAAGCACTACCCACAAGCGGAACAGCAGTATTTGAAAGCCTTGTCGATTTCCAATAAGCTGCACACACACGAGGTATACAAAGGCACCATCAACCTAGCTCTTGGCAAGTTCTACCTGCTCACCCGGCGCTACAATGAGGCCCGTCAATACATACAGCCAGCAAAGGAGCTTTGGCAGCGCATGGGGGCGGTACTAAGCTTGGCCCAAACACACCTGCTCTTGTTCAGAATCGACTCGGCACAGGCGCAGTTCCCAAGCGCCATCGCGCACTACCAGCGCTACAAGCTGCTCACCGATTCGGTGTTTAACGAGCGGAAAACCAAGCAGCTGGCCAGCCTGGAAATTCAATACGACACGAAGAAGAAGGAGCAAAACATTGCCCTGCTCACCAAGCAAGCCCAAGTGCAGCAGGCCAGCCTGCGGGAACGGGAGTTTCAGCGGAATGCGCTGGTAATCGGGGCGCTGCTCCTGGCGGGCCTGCTGGGCCTGGGCTACAACCGCTACCGCCTCAAGCAGCGCAGCAACCAGCTGCTGGAAGCCCAGCAGGCCGAAATCAACCGGCAAAACGCCTCGCTCCAGCACCTGCTGACGGAAAAGGACTGGATGCTGAAGGAAATCCATCACCGCGTCAAAAACAACCTCGAAGTCATCAGCAGCCTGCTCGAAACCCAGTCCGACTACCTGCACGACCCCGCCACCCTCACGGCCCTGCGCGAGGGCCAGAACCGGGTGCACGCCATGGCCCTCATCCACCAGAAGCTCTACCAGTCGCACAGCCTGTCGGTGGTGGACATGGCGGCCTACATCCGCGAAATCGCCGAACACCTGGTCGAATCCTTCGATTGCCAGGATGCCGTGCAGCTGCACCTGAACGTGGCGCCGGTGGAGCTGGACGTGACGCTGGCCACGCCCCTGGGCCTGATTATCAACGAAGCCCTGACCAACGCGCTGAAGTACGCTTTTCCGCGTTCCCGGCCCGGCAACATCAGCATCGCGCTGCTGGCGTTTGACGCCCGGCACTTTCAATTAGTCATCGAAGACGACGGGGCCGGCTTTCCGCCCGGTTTCGACCTGGCAGAGGGCCGCACCATGGGCCTTTCCATCATGCGCGGCCTGAGCGGGCAGCTTGACGGCAAGCTCCGCATCATCCAGACGCCGGGCGTGCGCGTCAGCCTGGACTTTGAGACGGCCACCAGCGCCGTGCCTGCCCGACTAGAGTAAGGCGCCTATCCTACTTTGATTTCCAGCTTTTTCATGCGCGATTCCAGCGTGGTGGGCTTAAGGTTGAGCAGCTCCGCCGCGCCGCCCTGGCCCCGAATGCGGTTGTTGGACTTGGCCAGGGCCGCCAGAATGATTTCGCGGGTGGCTTCCTGCATGGATTTTACCGGGGCCGAAGCGGGTGCCGCCGCCGGCAGCGGGCTGGCCGTCAGGGGCTCGGTGAGTTCGAGCGTGGCGGAGCGCGCCCGGATGGCCGCCCGCTCGATGACGTGCTCCAGCTCCCGGATGTTGCCCGGCCAGGCGTAGTGCAGCAGCTGCTGGCGCATGGCCGGCGCCAGGCCGGTGAGGGGCTTGCCCAGGCTTTTGCTGATTTTCTGCAGGAAGAACGCCGTCAGGGGCAGTATGTCCTCGGGCCGCTCGCGCAGCGGCGGCACCAGAATGGGAAACACGTTGAGCCGGTAGTAGAGGTCGGCGCGAAAGCGGCCGGCGGCCACTTCCGCCTGGAGGTTGCGGTTGGTGGCCGCAATGATGCGCACATCCACCGCAATGGGCCCCTGGCCGCCGATGCGCTCAATCTCGCGCTCCTGCAGCACGCGCAGCAGCTTGGCCTGCACCTCCAGCGGCAGCTCGCCAATCTCATCCAGAAAGATGGTGCCGCCGTGGGCCAGCTCAAACTTGCCGATGCGCTTGTCGGTGGCCCCGGTGTAGCTGCCCCGCTCGTGCCCAAACAGCTCGGATTCGATGAGCTGCGGAGGCAGGGCGGCGCAGTTCACCTTGACCATGGCGCGGCCCTGGCGGCGCGAGCGGTTGTGCACGGCCCGCGCCACCAGCTCTTTGCCGGTGCCGGTTTCGCCGGTCACCAGCACCGTGTAGTCGGTGGGCGCCACCTGCTCGATGGCCTCGAACACGGCCAGCAGGGCCGGGCTCGTGCCCACGATTTCCTCGAAGTTGTGGCTGGTTTTGATTTCCTCGCTCAGGTAGGTTTTTTCCTGCTCCAGCTGCTCGCTCAGCAGTTTGATGCGCTCGAACGCCAGCAGGTTTTCCAGCGCCAGGGCCAGCTCGCCGCTCAGGGCTTGCAGGTTTTGCAGGTCTTTGACGGTGAAGGCATATGCGGCTTTGCTGGCCACGACCAGCGCGGCCACCGGCTCCCCCTTGCTCATAACGGGCACGTGCATATACGATTGCAGGCCCAGCAATTCGCCATAAAGCTGAGCTACCGGACTATGCTCGCGGCCGGCGGCATCCTGGCTGTGGCGGCCTACTTTCAGCGTGGGTTGCAGTAGCCAGGCTTCCATATCTGCCACGCGCTGCTGCCAGCCCAGGGGCGAGATGGCGGCGGGCAGTATCAATTCGTCCGGCCGGAGCGGCGTAAAAACGCCATTCTGCTTCTGCACCGTGGTATCGAACGGCGTGCCGGGCTGCTGCCCCACCTGGTAGATGCTCAGCAAGTCGATGCCCGGCATCCGCTCGTTGATGGCGGCAGCCACTACGGCCGCTATTTCCGACATGGTTTTGCCGTTCTGGAAGGCGCCGGCCACGGCCAGCTCGGCCGTTTTCTGGCGGCGGCGCTCGTCAATCTCCTCGCAGGCCAGCAGGTTGTCCAGGGCCAGGGCAATCTGCGAGATAACCAGGTTGATGGCCTCAAAATCGGCCGGCGCAAACCCTTCCGGGCCCGTGCGGGCCAGCTGCAGGTTGGTGAAGGAGCGCCGCTTGAGCACCACCGGCAGCACCAGCAGCGACTGCACCCCAAACGTATCGCGAATGGCCCGCGCCGTGAGGTACTGCGCGCACAGCGCCTCGAAGGCCGGCCCGGTGAAGATGCCGGGCTGCTCGCCCAGCCGGTCGGGGGTTTCCTGGGTCAGCTTTTCCAGCAGCTCGTCCGAGGCCTCGGGGCCCAGCAGCACCGGCAAGTGAATGCGCTCGAACGTGCCCAGGGCCGTTTTGCGCAGCATCACCCAATAGAAGGACTGTTCCTCGGGCAGGCCGATGCGGAGGTTGAGAAAGGAAAACGGCACCAGCCTATCAATCTGAGCAGCAATGGCCAGGCTGAGCTGGTCGCGGTCGTGCAGGGTGATAATGGCGTTGTTGACGGCTACCTGAATCTGCTGTTGCTGGCGCAGCTTGGCTTCGGTGCTGTGCGCGTGCCGGTAGCGGGCTATTTCCAGGGTCGTGAGCACGTCTTTGGTGCGAAAAGGCTTGTTCAGGAAGCCGAACGGGTGAGTCACTTTCGCCGCCTCCAGCACGCTGTCGGAGAGGTTGGCCGACAGGAACACGAACGGGATGTGCTGCTCATTGAGCCAGTGGGCCAGGTCGATACCGGTTTCCTCGCCTTTCAGGAAAATGTCGAGCAGCACGATGTCGGGCACCGCCTGCGCCAGGAGCCGCCGCGCCTCGGCCACGCTTTTGGCCAGGCCCCTTACCTGGTAGCCGGCTTTGGTCAGAATGCGCTGCAAGTTGTTGGCAATCAGAAACTCATCTTCCACGATGAGGATACTGGCAGCGGGCGAGAGTTCGGGGCGATTTTCCAGCATGGCAGCAGACGCGACCCAACAGTAGGCCGCACAGATGGACGTTCCTGCAAATTACGCAAGCCTCCGACCCGCTCCGAGCGGGCCTCCGATATTTCGGAGTCTACGCATTGTCGGAGGTTATGGAAGCATTATCCGGGGTTCAAAAACCTCTTTAATACACAATATATCAAATAGTTGATTAAGATGCCCATCTTCCTAATCAGGGCTGGCACCCCGTTGGCAAAGGCCGGTCTGGAACACCGTTGTTCGCCATTCTTCTTTTTTGCTATGAAATGCCACATTCAACACGAACCACTGGAAGTCGAGGAATTTGAGGCAGACAACTGGGCGGGGCCACGCCATTTGCGCAATCATTTCGAACTCATCAGCATTCGCGCCGGCAGCGGCGTGGTCGTCATCAACCAGCAGTCGCGCGGCTACCAGCGGGGCAGCCTGTTTGTGCTGGGCCCCGCCGACGACTACTCCTTCATCATCGAGCAGTCGACCAGCTTCGGCGTGCTGCGGTTCACGGAGGCGTACCTGACCGCCCTGACGGCCAGCGGGATTCACCCCGGAGCCTGGCAGCAGTTGCGCGACTACACCTTGCACGCGTCGCTGGGCCTGGCCGGCACCATCGAGCTGGATGCCGCCGGGCAGCAACAGTTTGAGGCCTTGCTCGGCATCCTGTTTGCTGAGTTTGAAAACCGGGGCCAGCCGTTCAACAACACGCTGGCCGAGTCGCTGATGGGGGCCGTGCTGAGCTTTGTGGGCCGGCGGCTCACGGGCCCGGCGGCGGCCACCCCGCCCGCGGTTTCCCACGCCGGAAACTTCGTGCAGCGGCTGCTGGCGCACATTCGGCGGTACATCGCGCAGCCCGATTTTCTGCGGGTGGAGCACCTGGCGGCCGAATTTGCCTATTCGCCCAAGCACCTGAGCGCGCTGTTCAAGCAGGAAACCGGCGAGTCGCTGCGCCAGTACATTCTGCGCTACAAGCTGAAAATGGTGGAAACCCGGCTGCTGCTGAGCACGCTCACCGTTTCGCAGATAGCCGAGGAGCTGGCCTTTACGGACGTGTGCCATTTGAACAAGCTGTTCAAGAAGCATTACGACACCACGCCCACCGATTTCCGTCGCCACCTGGCGGCCTCCTCGTAGCTGATGGTGAAGCTGTTTAGGAAGTCACCAACAATCAGTAAAACGTCGTGCTGATGGACTTTCTAAACAGCTTCGTTGTTTAGCGTTGCGCGGTGCTGGTGCGCAGCTTGGGCGGTTCAACATCCTCGTTCAACGACTAGACGCCAGTAGGCGTCTCTACGCCGTTCTGGCCGTCGAAGTCACTGCCGCAGCTGCTTTGGCAAGCGCCGCCTGACGTACTTTGCGGCAAGCCAACCTCTTCCCGCATCCCCGCATGAATCATTCCTTTGACGCACTGATTATCGGGGCCGGGCAGGCGGGGCCGTCGCTGGCGGGCCGGCTCACGGCGGCGGGCTGGACGGTGGGCCTGGTGGAACGCAAGAATTTCGGCGGCACCTGCGTCAATACCGGCTGCACGCCCACCAAAGCCATGATTGCCAGCGCCAAAGCGGCGCACACCCTGCGCCGGGCCGCCGACTACGGCCTGGAGCCCACGGCGCCATTGGCCGTGGACCTGCGCAAGGTGAAAAGCCGGAAAGACGCCGTGGTGCAGGCCTCGCGCGCCGGCCTGGAAAACTGGCTGCGCCACCTGCCCGGCTGCACCGTTTTCGATGGCACGGCCCGGTTTGTATCGCCCACCACCATGCAGGTGGGCGAAGAAGTGCTGGAAGCCCGGCACATTTTTCTGAACGTGGGGGCCCGCCCCGCCCGCCCGGCGCTGCCCGGCATCGACGCCGTGCCGTACCTGACCAGCAGCACCATTCTGGCGCTGGAAGAACTGCCGACGCACCTCGTCATTGTGGGGGCCGGCGCGGTGGGCCTGGAATTTGCGCAGCTGTTTCGGCGCCTGGGCTCGGAAGTAACCATCGTGGAGCGCAGCCCGCGCCTGCTGCCGCACGACGATGCGGACGTGGCCGCCGCCGTGGCCGATATCCTGGCCAGCGAGGGCATTACGCTGCGGCTGGGGGCCGAGTGCATTAGCCTGGCGCAGGAAAACGGCCGGCCCGTGGTGCACGTCAGATGCGAAGCCGACCCGGCCCCGAGCCAGGGCTCGCACCTGCTGCTGGCCATGGGCCGCCAGCCCAACACCAATGATTTAGACCTGGAAAAAGCCGGTTTGCAAGCCGATAAGCACGGCTACCTTCCGGTGGATGAGCAGCTGCAAACGGCCGTGCCGGGCATTTGGGCGCTGGGCGAGTGCAACGGGCGGGGCGCTTTCACGCACACGGCCTACAACGACTTCGAGATTGTGGCCGCCAACCTGCTCGACCACGGCCAGCGCCGCGTGAGCGACCGGCTGCCCGTTTCGGCCATTTACCTGGACCCGCCCTTTGCCAAAGTGGGCCAGACGGAAGATGAGCTGCGCGCCGCCGGCATCCCCGCGCTGGTGGGCAAGCGGCCCATGACCAAAGTGGGCCGGGCCGTGGAAAAAGGCGAAACCAAGGGCTTCATCAAGGTGCTGGTGCACGCCGAAACCGACCAGATTCTGGGGGCCAGCATCGTGGGCGTGGGCGGCGACGAGGCCATTCACTGCATCATCACGGCCATGTACGCTC
Organism: Hymenobacter daeguensis; assembly: GCF_054780555.1. Classification (NCBI taxonomy): domain Bacteria; kingdom Pseudomonadati; phylum Bacteroidota; class Cytophagia; order Cytophagales; family Hymenobacteraceae; genus Hymenobacter; species Hymenobacter daeguensis. Next base: position 45,725 of record NZ_BAAGWC010000015.1, on the reverse strand, counting down.
GGCAAACCGCCGCCTTCATGCGCGGCAATATGTTCATTCACCCCACGGTGGCGGAGCTGATACCCACGGTATTCGGAGAACTGAAGCCGCTGGCCACCGAGGCAGCGCCAGCCGTGGCGAAGTAGCCCGGCGGCGCGGCCTCACCCGCGAGCGGCGGGGCCTCAGCAAGTGAGAATATCGGCCAGCTCCTGCGGGCGGGCGAAAAACGGGCTGTGGCCGCAATCCAGGGCCGAGACGTGGGCCACGGTGCCGTTGGCGAGCAGCATGCGGCGCTGCAGGTTGGTGCTGATGCCCACGTCGTTCAGCGTTTCGACGTAGCACTTGGGCACTTGGCCGAACCGGGCGTCCGTCAGCGTCACCCTGGCCTGGAAGGGCGCCAGCGGCTCGGGCCGGTGCCGGGCCACCACCAGCTGCTGAATGGCCGCCGGGCAGTCGGCCGCGAAGATGGGCACGATGGCCTCGGGCTTGATGGTGGCCGTGCGCTGGTCGGCGGCCACCACCAGGTTGGGCGGCAGCAGGCTGTCGGGGTCGTTGAAGTCGAAGGCACTCTGGCCGTTTTGCGGCAGGTAGGCGCACACGTACACCAGCTGCCCGATGCGGTCAGGAATGTGCTCGGCCACCTGCGAGATAATCATGCCGGCCATGCTGTGGCCCACCAGCACCACGCGGCCCGGCTCGGCCTCGATGCGGCCGACGGTGGCGGCCACGTAGCGGTCGAGCGTGAGCTGCTCCAGAGGCGTGGCATCGTCGCCGTGCCCCGGCAGGTCGAAGGCCAGCACGCGGTGCCCGGCTTGTTCCAGCAAGGGAGTTATTTCCGACCAGGCATATTGGCCCGACCAGGCGCCGTGGACGAGTACAAACGTTTTGTTCATAGAGGGGAAGAAAATGAAGTATGTAGCGAGGAATAAAGGTGTGTATTAACCTGTTTAGCAAGTTGTTAAACGTCATGCTGAGCTTGTCGAAGCATCTCTACCGCTTCGTATAAGCCGCTTCAACGAATTAGTAGAGATGCTTCGACAAGCTCAGCATGACGTTCCTTTTTAATTCTTCTGACTTCCTAAACGGGTGACTATCAGAAGCGAAACGTGACGCGGGGCGACACATAGGTCTGGTTGCGGCCGGGGCCGGACTGTTCAAGGAAAGCGCCGGCCTGGAAGTAGGTCACGAACAATTCCAGCTCCCAGTGGCGCTGCGCCTGCCAGTCCAGCTCCATGGTCAGCTGGTTGCCGATGTACTTCGACTGGCCGGCGTTGCCGGGCCGGTTCAGCACGTAGGGCACGCTGTAGAGGCCATCGGCCGAGCTGGCGCGCCAGAAAAAGTCCCAGTCGAAGCTCAGGGCGAAATCGTCGGTGCGGGCCGGGTAGAGCGTGAGCACCGGGTGCAGGTCGAACAAGTTGGCCGGTCCGATGAGGGCGGCCTGACCGAAGTACGCACCCTTGGGAAACAGCGGGTTGAAGGTCTGCAAATCGGGATTATCCCGGTTCTGGTCGCCGCTGATGTACTCGGTGCGCAGCTGCAGCAGCGGGCGCAGCGGCAGCGTTTTGAACAGGTAGCCAAACTCGCCGGAAGCCGTCCAGGCGCGGATGTTGCCGGCGCCGAAGCGGCCGAACTGGTACACGGCCTCCGCGTTGTAGCGCCAGGGGCCGGGCGCGCCCCACAGCCGGGTGCCCACCGAGTGCCGGCGCTCGGCGGCCGTGCCCTGCTGGTAGCGGGCCAGCTTATTGTCGAAACCGAGGTAGTACAGGTCGATGCCGCCGCTGAGCGGCTGGAGGTTTTTCACGCCGTACAGGCCCCAGAACCACACGTTGGGGTTGGAGCTGTCGTCGAAAACGCCGGGCTTGGTGGTGGCCGGCCGGGTCACGAAGCCATCGACCTGCAGCTCCTGCAGGTGCCACATCAGCCGGCCGCCGTCGAAGGTCTGGCGCACGTTGGGTGCCTCGCGCCACGAAATCAGGCGCGACGAGCCGTAGGCCATTTCCTGGCGGCCCAGCCGGAGCGTGAGGCTGCGCGCGCCAGCGCCGGTGCTGAGGTCCACGAAAGCCTGGTGCAGGTCGAGCTGGTCTTCCTCGGTCACTTCGGGGGCGTAGGATTTGAAGTGCGCGAGGCCGCTTTTCAATTGCCCGAACAGCCGGACGTGCGGGCCAACATGGACGTCGGCGTGCAGCATGTAGCGTTCCAGCAGGTAGCCGCTGCGGTCCTCTTCGCCCGCGCCCCAGTCGTTGTGGCGCACCAGCACGTACTGCGGCCGGATTTCGCCCCCAAGGCTCAGGTAACTGCTTTTGGAAGCCGTGAGCGGGATGAATTTGATGGGGTCGAACAGGTCGGGGCGCACGGTGCTGGTGTCGCTGGCCAGGTAGCGGTAATCTTCCCGGGCGCGCTCCATGCGGTAGGCGGGCGGGGCCAGCAGGTGCTCCTGGGCGCGGCCTGGCAAGGCCACACCGAGCAGCGCGGCCAGCAGCGCCGGGCGCGGCATTTGTAGCAGACTACGCATGGCGGCAACTGCTACGCGTGCTGCGGGTTGTGCAGGCGCTGCAGAAAATCAGCGGCGGCGGTTTCAATATCGGGGCCGAAGGCGGCTACCAGCACGCCCTTGTGGGCCGGGTTGGGGCGCGACTGCAGGGCGTAGAGCACCATGTTGTCGTCGGGGCTGGAATCGCCCTCGAAGCGGTACACTTCCCTGATGGCCAGCTCCTCCGGGCGCAGGTCTTCCGGCACTTGTTCGCAATGGGCCAGCCCGTTCACCAAGTTGTAGTCGAGGGTGTAGTCGCGCCGGCGCAGGTCGGCAAGGGCTTCGGTGAGGGTGTCGTAGGTGGGCATGCGCGTTGGCGTAAAATGAAGAAAAAGGGCCGCGGGTAGAATGCGCAGCGGCCATTAACTAGCGAGCTGGCTTGGGAAAAGCGCGGAGGTATTGGGCGGGTACTGGCGTTTCGGCGTGCAGCTCGGTGGCGGCACGCAGGGCGAAATAGGGGTCGCGCAGCAGCTCGCGGGCCAGCAGCACGAGGTCGGCCTGGCCGTTGGCAATAAGGTCATTGGCCTGCTTGGGCGTGGTGATGAGGCCCACGGCGCCGGTAAGAATGCCGGTGGTGGCCCGGATTTTTTCGGCGTACGGCACCTGGTAGAGCGGTACCACTTTGGCTTTGTCAGGCATGCCAAACCCGCCAGCCGAGGCCGTGACGACATCCACGCCGTGCTGCTGCAACACGGCCGTTAGCCGCACCGAATCGGGCAGGTGCCAGGCATGTTCTTCATCGGAAAAATCGACGGCCGAGAGGCGCACCAGCAGCGGCATTCCGGCGGGGATGACGGCCCGGATGGCGCCCACCGTTTCAACCAGCAGCCGAATCCGGTTTTCGAAGCTGCCGCCGTACTCATCGTGGCGGTGGTTGGCCAAAGCCGAGTAGAACTGGTGAAACAGGTAGCCGTGGCCCGCGTGCAGCTCAATGGCATCGAAGCCCGCCTGCACGGCCCGGGCGGCGGCCCGGGCAAAGTCCGTTATCAGGGCCTGGATTTCGAGCAGGGTCAGGGCTTCGGACGTGTGCTGATGGTCGAGCGAAACGGCTGAGGCGCTTTTGGTAGTCCAGCCGCCTTCAGCCGGGGGCAGGTAGTGGAAGCCGGCGGTGGGGTGGGCGTGGCTGCCCTTGCCGCCCGTGTGCCACAGCTGCACCGCTATTCTGGCGCCCTGCGCCTGCACAAATTCCACAATGGGCCGCCACGCCGCCACCTGCGCCTCGTTCCACAAGCCGGTATCGAATAGCGTGTTGCGGCCCTTGGGCGCTACGGCCGTGGCTTCCGTAATAATCAGCCCCACGCCACCAACTGCCCGGCTCCCCAAGTGCACCAGGTGCCAGGCATTCACCAGCCCATCGGTGCTCTCGTATTGCTGCATAGGAGACATAACGAGGCGGTTTTTCAGCGTCAGGCTGCGGATTTGAAGCGGTGAAAACAGCGGGATGGACATAAAATGAATTAGTTAAGAAAGAAGGGCTGAACCGCTGACCTCGCGTTGCGCCTGCCGGTGCCAGCCCAGCGCCGCCACCGCCAGCGCGGCCCCCGCGCCCGCCACCACCACCAAGCCCGCCACCCTGGCGGCAATGGCCCCCGCCAGGCAGCCCAGCAGAAAAGCCCCAATCATCAGCAGCTGCTTGCGGAGCCCCGCCACCTGCCCGGCCGCGGGGCCGGGCGTGCGCAGCCAGGCCACCACGTCGAGCGTGGCCTGGGTCACGTTGCCGGTCATGACGGTGGTGGGGCCGTAGGTTTCCTTGGCGAACAGGCGGCCGAAGGCGTTTTGCAGGCCCATGGCAAACACCACCAGCATGGCGGCCAGCTGCATCAGCCCCACGGTGCGGTCGTGCAGGACCAGCAGGGCCAGCACCAGCCCGCCGGCGGCCAGCAGCAGGCCCGCTTCCCAGAGCAGCAGGGCGTAGCGGCTCGGGGCCCGGCCGCCTATCCAGCGCCCCGCCACCACGGCCGCCACAAACACCGGGAAGCTGACCAGCTTGGTCCAGGCGTGGGCATCGACGTGGTGCACCGCGTCGTAGGCAAACACGATGAAGTTGCCGGTGACGTGGGCCGAAAACAGCGAATCGGCCGCCACGAAGGTCACCGTGTCGCAGAAGCCGGCCACCAGCGTGAGCAATATGCTCAGGTGCTTGATTCGGGTTTCAATTTCCAGCGCCATAAGTCGGAGTTAAGGAGTGAGCAGCGTCCACAAATAGTGGTCGACGGAGCGGGTGCCGGGGCCCAGGAACAGCAGCAGCAGAAAGCAGATGGTGTAGATGTAGGGCACGTCGCGCACCGCCACCGAATCGTGGCGGTGCACCACGAAATAGCCAATGGCCGTAACGCCGATGGTGGGCAGCACCGCCAGCCGCGTGCCGATGCCCAGCACCACCAGCACCGGCACCACCGTATCGGAAAACGTAGCCACCAGCTGGTTGAGGGCCGCCGGCAGCCCCAGCGGATTGGGCACTACCTCGGCCGCCTCGCCCGGCTCGTGCTGAAACTTACGCAGCCCGTGCACCCGAAACAGCTCCACGGCCAGCAGCACCCGGAAGCCCAGCAGCGCCCAGTTGTTGAGCGCGCTGCCGGCATCGGAGGAAAGCAGGGTTTTGAGTAGGTCGAGCATGATTATGAAGTAAAAAGTGGCTTAGCCCAACGGAAAACCTCACCCCCGGCCCCTCTCCCGCGGAGAGGGGAGCCTGACGGTTTGGGAAGAAGCTGAACCGGTGCCCCCTCTCCGCGGGAGAGGGGGTCAGGGGGTGAGGTGAACCGGCCGCCCTAAAACGCGAAGCACGAGCACCCCAGCGCGCCCCAGAAAGCCGTGTAGTTCGTCACCGGCACGTTGCTCAGGCGGGCTTTTTCGTGGGCGTGGCCGTGCACGTTGCAGCTGCCGGCGCAGCAGTGCACCTGCGCCAGCAGCTGCTGCTGAGCCATCGGGGCCGCCGCACTGGCAGCCGGCCGGTTGGCCGTGACGCGGTAGGCCGGGTTGGCGGGGTAGTAGCCGTTTTGCAGGGCCGTGGGCGACCAGTCGGGCAGGATGGGCAGCGGCTCGGGGCCGTGGCTGCCGAAACCGCCCTTGGCGTACACGATGTTGCCACCCACGATGGTCAGCTCGGCCTCAATCTCCTTGATAACCGCTTCGTCCACGGTGAAGTAATCCTGGTCCAGCACCGTCAAATCAGCCAGCATGCCCGCTTTGATGCTGCCCTTTCGGTCCTGTTCGTTCGAGAACCAGGCGCTGCCGCGGGTGTAGAGCTCCAGGGCCGTTTCGCGGCTCAGGCGGGTGGCGTCGGAGTAAATCTGCAAGCCGCCCACGGTACGGCCGGTCGTCATCCAGTAGAGCGCCACCCAGGGGTTGTAGCTGCTCACGCGGGTGGCGTCGGTGCCGGCGCCCACGGGCACGCCGGTTTCCAGCATCCGCTTGATGGGCGGGGTGTGCTGGGCGGCTTCGGCCCCGTAGCGCTCCGTGAAATACTCGCCCTGGAAGGCCATGCGGTCCTGCACGGCAATGCCGCCGCCAAGGGCTTTCACGCGGTCGATGTTGCGCTCGTCGATGGTTTCGGCGTGGTCGAAAATCCAGGGCAGGCCGTTGAAGGGCATGTCGCGGTTGACGCGCTCAAACACGTTGAGGAAGCGGGTGATGCTCTCGTTGTAGGTGGCGTGCAGGCGGAAGGGCCAGCGGTTTTCGACCAGCAGGCGCACCACGCGCTCCAACTCGGCTTCCATGTTATCCGGCAAATCGGGGCGGGGCTGGAGGAAGTCCTCGAAGTCGGCGGCCGAAAACACCAGCATTTCGCCGGCCCCGTTGTGGTGGTACATCTCGTCGCCCTGGTACAGCTTCACCGACTTCGTCCAGGCATCAAAGTCCTCGTACTCCTGCTTCGGACGCTGCGTAAACAGGTTGTAGGCAATGCGGACGGTGAGCTGCTTTTTCTCGTGCAGCTCGTTGATAACCTGGTAGTCGTCGGGGAAATTCTGGAAGCCGCCGCCCGCGTCAATCACGCTCGTGATGCCGAAGCGGTTCAGCTCGCGCATGAAATGGCGGCTCGAATTAACCTGGTATTCGTAGCTCAGTTTCGGCCCCTTCGCCAGGGTCGAATACAGAATCATGGCGTTGGGCGTGGCCAGCAGCAGGCCGGTGGGCTCGCCGCGGCTGTCCTTCTGAATCTGGCCGCCGGGCGGCGCGGGCGTGTCGCGGGTGTAGCCCACGGCCCGCAGCGCGGCCCGGTTGAGCAGGGCCCGGTCGTAGAGGTGCAGGATAAACACGGGCGTGTCGGGGGCCACGGCGTTCAGCTCGTCGAGCGTCGGCATGCGCTTCTCGGCAAACTGCTGCTCGGTCCATCCCCCTACCACGCGCACCCACTGCGGCGTGGGCGTGCGGGCCACCTGGGCGGCCAGCAGGCGCAGGGCATCGGCCAGCGAGGGCACGCCGTCCCAGCGCAGCTCCAGGTTGTAGTTCAGCCCGCCCCGAATGAGGTGAATGTGCGAGTCGTTCAGGCCCGGAATGGCGCACTTGCCCTGCAAATCGATGCGCGTCGTGGCCTCATCGGCCAGCTGCAGGATGGCCGCGTCATCGCCCACGGCCAGGAACTTGCCGTCTTCGATGGCCACGGCGGTGGCGGTGGGGTTTTGCGCATCCACGGTGTGAATGCGGCCGTTGTAGAGGATTAGCGTGGCGCTCATGGTTACGGGAGGCTACTGGGTGGGGATTGTGCTCGCGACGGGACCTCACCCCCGGCCCCTCTCCCGCGGAGAGGGGAGCCACGGCGGCCCAGACGTTTGCAGTCGTCAGGCTCCCCTCTCCGCAGGCTTCGCGCATCAAGCGAACCGGGGCCGGGGGTGAGGTTTCCCGCCTAGTGCGTCAGCATCTTATGCGAGTACTGGATGCCCAGCCCATACCCCGCGCCGTACTTTTTCATGAGGTCGGTCACGGCCACGTAGGTTTCCTGGCGGGCCCAGTCGCGCTGCAGCTCCAGCAGGTACTGCACGGCCGTGATGGGGCGCACGCCGGCGTGAATCATGCGCTGCATGGCGCGCTCGTGGGCTTCCGGCGACACGTCGCCGCAGGCATCGGCCACCACGTACACCTCGTAGCCCTCGGCCATGGCCGACAGGGCCGGGCCCACGATGCAGACGCTCGTCCAGAGGCCGGCCAGCACCACCTTTTTCTTGTCTTTGCCCTTGATGGCGTTGTAGGCGGCCTCGTCTTCCCAGGTGTTCATGCTGGTGCGGTCGAGGTAGCCGGAGGTGGCCTGCGGGTAGAACTCCTCAATTTCCGGAAACACCGGGCCGCTGAACGACTCCTCGGCCACCGTGGTCACGACGGTAGGCACGTTGAAGATGCGCGAGGCCCCGGCAATAATGGCCGTGTTGGTGCGCAGCGTGTTGATGCTGATGCTCTGCGTAGCAAAGGCCATCTGGCCTTCGTAGTCGATGAGCACGAGGGCGTGGTTGGTGGGCGTGAGCAGCTGGGGTGAAGGTTTCATAAGTCGGGAATGAATGGTGAAAGCGAGGTAAGGGGGCCCGCCACGGCAAGCGGCGGGCGGCAACGGCAACGGCTGGCGGCTACTTGGCGGGCACCTTGGCGGCAGCTTCGAGGATGACGGCGGCCACCTTGTCGGGCTGGGCCAGCAGCACCATGTGGCTGGCCGACAGCGTGGTGCTGGTGGCCTTCATTTTCCTGGCCAGGCTGCGCTCCAGGTCGGGGTTAATCATGCGGTCGTTGGCGGCCACGATGTACCAGCTGGGCTTGGTTTGCCAGGCCGGGGTGCTCACCTTGTCTTTGAGGGCCGCGAAGGGCTGGGGCGTCTGGGTGGCAATAGCCACCTGCTGGTCCGATTTGGACAGGTCCTGCGCCACGTCTTCCGTGAAGCCCTTGGGCGACATGTGGATGTAGCCGAACTTGTCGGGCTGAATCTGGTCGTTGCCGGGCGTGCCGGGAAAGGTCTGCACCAACTCCAGAAACGACTGGCCGGCATCGGGCGCGGCCGCCGCCACGTACACCAGGCCCGCCACTTTGGGGTCGGTGCCGGCTTCGGTAATGACCACGCCGCCCCAGGAGTGGCCCACCAGCAGCACCGGGCCATCCTGCAGCTCGATGGCGCGCCTGGTGGCGGCCACATCGTCGGCCAGCGAGGTGAGCGGGTTTTGCACCGCCGTCACGTGGTAGCCCTTGGCCGTGAGCAGCGGAATAACCTTGGCCCAGCTGGAGCCGTCGGCCCAGGTGCCGTGCACCAGCACAATGTTTTTGACGCCCGCCGGGGCAGCAGCCCGGGGGGCGGGGGGCGCCGGCGCAGCCGCCAGCAGCGCGCTCGCCAAAGCCCCCGTCAGGAGAACAGATGCATGTTTCATAAAGAAAGGGTTGGTTGATGGCCGGCTGCCAGGAGCCAGAGTGGGCCGAAGCCAGCCGGAATGAGCGAAAGGGTTGCCAGCACCGGCCTCGGCTAAGGCCATCCTGGCGCGGTGCCACTTGCTAAGCCTGTAAAAAGTGGGCCCCGTTACCGCTGCAAACCTAGAGCGGCCGGCCGGCGGCGGCGCGGTAAAAAAGCCGGAACAAACGGTACGTTTCAAGCCGGCCGCCTGCCGGCCGCTCAGCACCTGATGCAATCCGCTGATAATACTGCGAAAGCCGGGCTTTTTACCGTGGCGCCGGCTGGCCGGGCGGGTAGTTTTGCAGGGTCGGGAATGGTCACTGACCCCTTGCCCGCCACAACCACACTGTTTCTTCAACCACTTTCAACCAAACGCGTTATGCCTACAATCACAGTAAAAGACGGCACCGAAATCTACTACAAGGACTGGGGCACGGGCCAGCCGCTGTACTTCCACCACGGCTGGCCGCTCTCGAGCGACGACTGGGATGCCCAGCTGATGTTTTTCCTCCAGAAAGGCTACCGCGTTATCGCCCACGACCGGCGCGGGCACGGCCGCTCCTCGCAGGCCGCCACCGGCCACGACATGGACACCTACATTGCCGACGTGGCCGAGCTTACGGCCCACCTCGACCTGAAAAATGCCGTCCACATCGGCCACTCCACCGGCGGCGGCGAGGCCATCCACTACGCGGCCCACGCCGCGCCCGGCCGCGTGGCCAAGGTGGTGCTGGTGAGCGCCGTGACGCCCCTCATGGCGCAGGGCCCCACCAACCCCGACGGCGTGCCGATGGCCATTTTCGACGAAATCCGGGAGGGTACGGCCACCAACCGTGCCCAGTACTACACCGATTTCAGCCTGCCGTTCTACGGCTTCAATCGCGAGGGCGCCAACGTGAAGCAGGGCCTGCGCGACAACTGGTTCCGCCAGGGCATGGCCGGCGGCGCCAACGCCCACTACTACGGCATCAAGGCCTTCTCGGAAACCGATTTTACCGAGGACCTCAAAAGTGTGGACCTGCCGGTGCTGGTGCTGCACGGCGAGGACGACCAGATTGTGCCCTTCCAGGTGAGCGCCGTCAAGGCCATCAAGCTGCTCAAGCACGGCCAGCTCATCTCCTACCCCGGCTTCCCCCACGGCATGCCCGCCACCGAAGCCGCCACCATCAATGCCGACCTGCTGAAGTTTATTGAAGCCTAAGCGGGAAGTGCCGCTTTGAAATCGGTTAAAAGCAGAACGTCATGCTGAGCCAAGGCGAAGCATGACGTTCTATGTTTAATTCTTGCCGGTTTCGCACCCGGTTCTGCCTCATGCACCAGGAAACCCTCCGCACCGCCGGCCAGCCGCTGGCCACGGCCACCAAAGCCCTCATCATGCTGCACGGCCGGGGCGCCAGTGCCGCCGACATTCTCTCGCTGGCCCCGCACCTCCAGGTGGCCGATTATGCCCTGCTGGCCCCGCAGGCCAGCCAAAGCACCTGGTACCCCAACTCCTTTTTGGCGCCGCCCGCCCAGAACGAGCCCTGGCTGACCGATGCGCTGGCCGCCGTGGGCCGGGCCGTGGCCCTGGCCGAAAGCGCGGGTATTACAAAGCAAAACATCTACTTCATGGGCTTCTCGCAGGGGGCTTGCCTTACGCTGGAGTACGTGGCCCGCCACGCAGCGCGCTACGGCGGGGTGGCGGCCTTCACCGGGGGCCTCATCGGCGACCGGCTTTACCCGGAAAACTACACCGCGGACCTGGCCGGCACGCCCATTTTCATTGGCAGCAGCGACCCCGACCCGCACGTGCCCGTGGGGCGGGTGCAGGCTTCCACGGCCCAGCTTACGCGCCTGGGCGCGGTGGTGACGGAGCAGATTTACCCCAACCTGGGCCATACCATTTCGCAGCAGGAAATAGACGTGGCCAACAAGCTGATTTTCAACTAGACATTCCCTCCTCCCCTCCCCCTCAAACTCATGGAACCCCGCATCCTCGGTCTGCACCACGTCACGGCCATTGCCGGCAACGCCCAGCGCAACCACGATTTTTACACCAAAGTCCTGGGCCTGCGCTTCATCAAGAAGACTGTCAACTTCGACGACCCCGGCACCTACCATTTCTATTTCGGCGATGAGCACGGCTCGGCGGGCACCATTCTCACGTTTTTTCCGTGGGCGCACATCACCGCCGGGCGGCGGGGCACCGGGCAGGCCACCGAAATCGGCTACTCGGTGCCGGCCGGCAGCTTCGACTTCTGGATGAAGCGCTTCGAGGCCCACGGCGTGACGTACAACAAGCCAGCGGAGAAGTTCGGCGAGCAATACCTCACCTTCCTCGACCCCGACGGGCTCAAGCTGGAGCTCATCGTATCGAAAACCGAGGACCCGCGCACCCCCTGGACCACGCCCGAAGTAGGGGCCGACGTGGCCACGAAGGGCTTCCACACCGTCACGCTCACGCTGGCCAGCGTGAAGGCCACGGCCGAAATCCTGACCGACGTGTTCGGCTACACGCTGCTGGAGCAGCACGTGAACCGCTCCCGCTACGTGACCGATACCGTGCAGGGCGCCGCCTACATCGACCTGGTAGAGGTGCCCGGTGAGGTGCGTAGCGTCACGGCCGGCGGCTCGGTGCACCACATTGCCTTCCGGGTGAAGGACGATGAGGCCGAACTCTACATTCGCAAAAAGCTGATTGAGAAAGGCCTGCAGCCCACTCCGCAGATTGACCGCGACTACTTCCACTCGGTATACTTCCGCGAGCCGGGCGGCGTGCTCTTCGAAATTGCCACCGAAAACCCCGGCTTCACCGTGGATGAGCCGCTGGCCGAGCTGGGCACGCACCTGATGCTGCCCAAACAGCACGAGCACCGCCGGGCGCAGCTGGAATCCAGCCTACCGCCCATCAACTAGCGTATGGCCGGGGGTGCTGCTTCTTTCACTTTTTTAATCATTCCTGATGAAAACCCTGGTTCTGTTTTATTCCACCTACGGCCACGTCTTCAAGCTGGCCGAAGCCATTGCCGAAGGTGCCCGCGAAATCGCCGGCAATGAAGTCGTCATCAAGCGCGTGCCCGAAACGCTGCCCCAAGATATACTGGACAAAACCGGCGCTACCGGAGCCCAAAAAGCTTTTGCCCACGTTCCGGTGGCTACACCGGACGAGCTGGCCGAGTACGACGCCATCCTCTTCGGCACGCCCACGCGCTACGGTAATATGTGCGGCCAGATGCAGGCCTACCTCGACAGCACGGGCGGCCTGTGGGCCAAGGGCGCGCTGGTGGGCAAGGTGGGCGGCGCCTTCGTGAGCACCGCCACCCAGCACGGCGGCCAGGAAACCACCATCCGGGCGGTGCACACGGCGCTGCTGCACCACGGCTTTGTGCTGGTGGGCCTGCCCTATGCCTGGCAGGGCCAGATGGGCCACCACGAAGTAACCGGCGGTACGCCCTACGGCGCCAGCACCGTGGCCGGCGGCCAGGGCGAGCGCCAGCCCAGCCCCAACGAGCTGGAAGGCGCCCGCTTCCAGGGCCGCCACACGGCCGAGATTGCCAGCAAGCTGGCCGCTAAATAGCCGGTACTGGTTTCCTGAACTGGAAAGTGCATTTCCCGATACGTCCAGCTACCCAGTGAATATCCCGGGTAGCTGGACGTATTTTTCATTTCCCGCAACGCCTCACTACGGATTGCAGATGCCTCCGGCATAGCTGTCCGGAGTTCCGACGGTGTCGGCCTTGCGGGTGCTGGGGACGGGCTCCGCATCCAGAATCTGCTCCATGAACGAGTGCAGCACCGCCACGGGCTGCACGCCCGAGATGCCGTAGACGCCATTAAAGAGCAGGAAAGGCACGCTGGCAATGCCGGTGGCGCGCGTAGTGGTTTCCAGTTGGCGCACGGCCTCCGCGCCCTGGCTGCTGGCCAGAAAAGCGCCGACAGCCTGCCGGTCCCACCCGCAGAAAGCGGCCAGATTAGCCAGCGAAACGCGGTTGTTCAGGTTCCGACCGCCCACGAAGTAGCCGTGGAAGAGGGTTTCGGCCAGGGCCTGCTGCACCTCCACGCCCTGCGGGGCCACCAGCCCTTGCGCCCCTTCTTCGCCCAGGGCCAGCCAGAGCAGGCGGTGCGTGTCGTGGGTGTTGGGCGTGCGGGCCACCTTGTTGAAATCGAACGCAATGCCCGCTTCGAGCCCGGCCTGCACCACGGCGGCATCCTGCTCCTGCGCCCGGGCCCAGCTGCCCAGCGCCGCGCTGCGGTGGCGCTGGCGGTCGAGGCCTTCGGCGGGGGCCGTGGGGTTCAGCTCGAAGGGGTGCCACTTCACGCGGGGCTGCACGGCGGGCCGCTCGGCGCGCAGCCGGGCCAGGGCGAGCTGCAGGTGCCGCCACCCGATGTAGCACCACGGGCACCCAATGTCCGCCGCCATTTCAATGGTCAGGTTCATCGCGAGTAAAGTTGCAGAAGGGCAAAGGCAAGCCCAGTGGAAGGAAGGGGCCACACGCCCAAGGCATGGCCAACTAACAGCATGCTGCAAACCTATTGGCTCAGCACACTCGCTTTGCGGTATATTCAGCTGATAAAGCGGTACAATCAGCGCTTCAGGGGCCATTACGGGGGCCGATGCGGCAGAATAGCTGGAAATTTAGCCAGCCCATTCCGGCGGTCAGCAGCAGCAGGCTTCTTTGCGGGCCTGGTCCTGGCTCCGCTGCTGGCAGCACGGGCAGACACCTCTTTCGCGCGCTTCCGGGCGTGAACAACTAATGGCCAACCCGCGTACCTTTTTTGTCTTTCTGGCGGCCCTGCTGGGGCTGGCCCTGCCGGCCCGGGCCCAGCCGGTGGCCCCGCCCCTGCCATCCAACGCACAGATGGACAGCGTGCGGCACCGCTTGCGGACTTCGGTAGCCGATACCAATCGGGTCAGCCAATTGCTGCTGCTGGGGCAGTTTTATTTGGCCAGATTCAGAGGGGACGCGGTTAAGGCCGATACCGTGCTGCGGCTCGTGCAACAGGCCCAGACGCTCAGCCGGGCCCTGCATTATCCCAGGGGCGAAGGCATTGGCTACCTGGTGGGTGCCCGGGCGTGGTTGCAGAAGGAGGACGTGCCCCGGGAGCGCGCGGCGGCCCGGCAAGCGATTGACCTATTCACCCGCCTCGGCGATGCGCGGCATACCGCCGAAGCCTATTGGGAGCTGAGCCTCGGGTTTGCGTACCGGATGGAGGAGCAGCCGGAACGGCTTCGGTGCTACGAGCAGTGCTTGGTTGGGTACCGTAAGTCAGGAGACGTTCCGGCCCAAATCAGCATTCTGGTTCACAGAAGCACCATCTACATGCTGCTGGCAAAAGACGATGCGGCCCTGAGCGACCTGCTCGCCGCCCTGCAGCTGGCGCGCACCGCCGACCACGCCCTGCGGATAGCCATCTACAACAAGCTGAGCACCCTCTACGTCCGGCGGGATGACTATAAAAACGGCTTGCACTACGGTTTGCTGGGCATCAAAACGGCCGAATCCGCCGGCGATACCAGCATTGTGGCGGCCATGGCTTACAACCAGGTGGGCATCGTCTACCGGCGGCTGAAGGACAACGACAAAGCGTTGCCTTATTTCCGCAAAGCCCTTGCGCTGGTGCAGCGCAAGCCTTACGATGGCGACGTGGTGACCGTATTTTCCAACACGGTGAGCAGCCTGGAGCAAGGCGGCCAGCCGGCTGCCGCGCTGCGACTACTGACGCGGTTTGTTCAACAGCATCCCCCGCTGGACGATGAGATGCGAAGCCTGCTCACAGCCGTTCAGCTGCTCGGGCTGCATACCACCCTCAAACAATACGCCCAGGCGCAGCAGCATTACAACCAGGTGCAGGCGCTGACCAACACACTGCAAGCGGGCAGCCCACAGTTTGATTTTGTGTACGGCAAAGCCATTGCCTTTTTATTGGCCACCCGGCAGTATGGGGAGGCCCGCGCAACGCTAGCCCGGCAGGAGAGCTACTACCGCTACCAGCGCAACGACTTGTTTAACAAGGGGCAGAATCAATTAAACTGGTTCCGGCTCGACTCCGCGCTGGGCAATTACCACGCGGCCATCCGGCACTACCAGCACTACGTCACCCTGCGGGATTCGCTCTTCACCCAAGCCAAGGCCAAAGAAATTTCCCGGCTGGATATTCAGTACCAAAGCCAGCGGAAAGACCGGGAAATCAAGCTGCAAAAGCAGAACATTCAACTCCTCAACAAGCAGCGCCTCCTGCAGCAAAAGCAGCTGGAGCGGGGGCAGCAGCTGCGCAATGCCCTGCTGGCGGGCGCGGTGCTGCTGGTACTGGTGCTGGGCCTGGGCTACAACCGCTACCGGCTCAAGCAGCGCAGCAACCAGCTGCTGGAAGCCCAGCAGGCCGCCATCAACGCGCAAAACCACTCGCTGGCGCAGCTGCTGGCCGAAAAGGGCATTCTCCTGGAAGAGAAAAACTGGATGCTGAAGGAAATCCACCACCGCGTCAAAAACAACCTCGAAGTCATCAGTAGCCTGCTCAACCTGCAGAGCGATTTCCTGCCGGACCCCGTAGTGCAAGGCGCGTTGCGCGAAAGCCAAAACCGCGTGCACGCCATGGCCCTGCTCCACCAAAAGCTTTACCAGTCCGACAGCCTGGCGCGGGTGAACATGCAGGAATACGTTCAGGACATTGTGGCGCATTTAATTGACAGCTTCGACCGGCAGGCCTCGGTCCGGCCGCACCTCACGGTCGAGGCCATAGAATTGGACGTGGCCATTGCCACCCCACTGGGCCTGATACTCAACGAAGCCGTGACCAACTCCCTCAAATACGCCTTTCCGCACCAGCAGCCCGGCGTCATTACCGTTTCGCTCGCCTGCACCGCCCCCCAACGCTACCAACTCACCATTGCCGACAACGGCGTGGGCATGGCCGAGAGCTTTTACGTGGAGCACGTGCGCACCCTCGGCATCACGATGATAAAGGGGCTGAGCCAGCAGCTCGATGCCGACCTGACCATTGCGCAAGACAGCGGCGTGCAGATTACGCTGCAGTTTGAGGCGGCCAGCAAGCCCGCCGACGTGGCAGCTGCTACGGTCTAACCTTAATCCAGCCAGATGAGCGGGTTGCGCACGGGCAGGTTGCGCACCACCTCGGGCACCCCGGGCGCGTGGTCGAGGCGCTGCCAGGTGCCCAGCCAGGCCGGGCGTTGAAACTGCACCGCGCCCAGCACCAGAAAGGGCTGCGCCACCGGCCAGTCGTTCCAGTACATCACGTCCCTGGGAAAGGGCCAGGCGCTTTTATCCTGCACGAACGGATACAGGAATTCGATGCCTTTCCGGATGCCGCGCCCGTCGAGCGTCTGGTAGGTCCAGAGGTTGTCGGTGGGCGTGCTCAGGATTTGGCAGAGCATGGCCATGGCGTCGAGGTTGAAGAGCGAGTAGCCGTAGGGCTTGGTGCGTTTGGTTTCGAGGGGGAAGCTGCCGTCGGGGGCCATTTGGGTGGGCAGGTGCACGGTTTTGTAGCGGGTGCGGCACCGGGCCAGCAGCTCCTGGTTGGCGGTGAGGCGGGCGAAGGCGGCCACCTGCATGGTCCAGCAGGTGCCGTGGTTGTTGGCGGCATTCATCTCCTCCCGGGCATTGGGATGGGTGGTGAGCCAGGTCAGGTACTGGCTGAACCAGCTTTTGATGCCGGCCAGGTCGTCGTTGCCGAAGCTTTTGGCGGCCTGCAGCACCAGCACGCCCTGGGCCACTTCCATCAGCTGAATGGTGTCGATGATGCCGATGCCGCGCCCGGTGAACTTGCCGGAAATGGCCTGTGCGTAGAGCAGCGAGGGGTTCATCAGCGTTTGCGGGTCAGTGAACCAGGCCCGCAGGTGCAGCAGCGCGTGGCGCACGTACTTTTCGTCGCCCGTCAGCTTATAGGCCGAGGCCAGCGCCCCGATGATGCGGCTGAAGCGAATCATGGCCAGGCGGTGGGCCGTGAAGTTGTCGGGGTTGGTGAGGCCGTCTTTCTGGATGTAAGGGCCGGTGGGGTTTTGCGGGTCGGGCCACCAGTAGTCGCCTTCGGAAAAGAAATCGTGCCGCCCGCCCGCGCTGCGCGGCGAGGTGCTGGCCGTGACCGTGACGGGCGCCTGCTGCAAGGCCCAGGCCGCTTCTTTCAGCACGTAGGGCCGCAGGGTGCGCGTGGCCTCCTGCCGAAGCTTATCGGCCGGCGACGGGGCCGAGCGGCTGGCGGGCGCGGCCGTAAGAAGGGCTATTAGTAAAGCGGTTAGGCGAAGCAGCATATCATTAATTCTTAAAACGTCATGCTGAGCGTAGTCGAAGCATCTCTGCCGCAGTAGTAGCTGATTACTATTGCGGTAGAGATGCTTCGACTACGCTCAGCATGACGGGCTATTATCGTTCAGCTAAGCATTCCGCTTCGCCCCTACCGCACGGTGCCGATGCTGCGGTGCGTGAAGGACGTGAAGCCCAGAAAGGTCTTGTCGCCCGACACGCCGTAGGGGTCCTGGCGGTCGCGCAGCGAGGCCAGTTTGCTGGTGCCGTAGTAGTTGTAGGCGGTTTCGATGCCGGGGAAAATCTGGCTGCCGCTGCAGTTGCGGGAGTAGTTGCCGGCTTCGGCGTCTTCGAACTTGTTCCAGCCGTTTTTGATGAGCTGGCCGTTGGCTTCGTAAAGGGCATTGTTGCCCTGGATGCGGGCCGTTTCGGCGGCGTAGGTCATGGCCGTGAGGGTGTATTGCGGGTGCACGCAGTCGCGGTCGCGCAGCTCCTTGATGGCCCCGTCGGAGTACACCAGCTGCGGCATGATTTGCAGCAGGTAGTCGTAGCCCGAGTCGTACACGGTGGTGCTGTTGAACCACACGCCCAGCGCCATCTTGGCGTAGCAGTACGAGGCCTGCCAGTTGTTGGTGTCGGCAATGGCGCCGGGCACGTTGTTGACGTAGTTGTTCTTCAGATTGTTAAGAAAGTCCGAGAACTTGGCCACGTCCGTGGCCGACCAGCCCGCGCCCGTGCCGTTCACCTGGTAGTAGCGGATGATTTCGCCCGCCGCCACGAAGGTGGGCGCCACCCAGGCGGCCTCCAGGTAGGTCTGGCGGAACTCGGTGGGGCTGCCGTCGGGCTTGGGCGAGGTGGAGTAGCGCTGGAAATTGTAGGCGTAGCCGTTCAGAATCTGCTTGGCCTGGTTGGCGTAGGTGGCGCTGCCGGTTTTCACCCAGCGCAGGGCGCAGGCGTAGGCCAGAATGCAGTCGCGCCGAATCTGGTCTTCGGTGGGGCTGCCGCCGCTGCCCACCACGTACACTACTGATGGAAAGGAGGTTGGCACCGCGTATTGGTTCATGTAGTCGATAACCTTGTTGTAGCCGGCCGTGCGGGTAGCGTCACCGGCGTTGGCCTGGCCGGCCACGAGGTTCAGGCTGGCCGCGCTCACCACCACGCCGGGGTGGCGGAAGGTGGTGATGGTGGAATCGGCGGTGGTGGTAGCGGTGGCATCGGGAGCGGCGGCCTGCTCTTTCTGGCAGCTGCTGAACAGGGCAATGGTGGCGGCCAGGCCCAGGCGGGCAAGGCGGGGCAGCGTGGTAAAATGCGTCATGGTTTACGGTGGGAATTGCAGGATGGAAACGATGATTTTCAGGCAGCTCCGCGACTTAGGCCATCGTCGGGGAGCGGCATAAAAGTAGAATCGTCGAGGTCCGATAAGTACCGTTCAGAAAGGCTTTATTTACGGAATCGTTTGCGAAAAATAACGTATGTTATACACTCATTTTTAGTGAGTTATTTGCAATTTGAGCTGGGAAACCTCACCCCCGGCCCCTCTCCTGCGGAGAGGGGCCGGGGGTGAGGTTTCGCGCGTCAGGCCAACGCCTCACAAATTCAAAAACACCGTTTCCAGCCCCTCCGACGCCACGCTGGCGACGCTGCGCCGCCCGTTGGTGCGGACGCGGATAATGGCGCGGCCGTTGTAGGCCTGCACCTTGCGCGAGCCACTGCTGGTGCCCAGGTCGTCGAGCAAAGTGCCGTCGCCGGTCAGGCCGAACTGCACCCAGCTGGCCGCGTCCAGGCACTGCACGCCCTGGGCGTCGAGCAGCTTCACCTCGATGGTGGCCAGGCCGTTGGCTTCGGCGGTTTTGGTGAGGGTGAGGCGGGAGGGCTTGCCCCATTTGGCGGTTTGGTAGCGCTGGGTTATTTCGTCCTGCACGGTGGCTTTGCCCTGGCGGGCCACGGCGCGCAGGGTGTTTTCGCCCGCGTTCAGCGTCACGAGCCAGCGCAGGCCTGCGGCGGGGAAGTCCTGGCTGTTGCGCTTTTTGATGCCCTGGCTTTTTCCGTTCACAAACAGCTCGACTTCAGCGGCATTGGAGTACACTTTCACCATCTTCGGCTCGCCGGCCGCGCCCCAGCGCACGGGCCAGGAGTGGCCGTAGAGGTGCACCATGGGGGCGGTGGCCCAGTACGACTGGAACACGTAGAAGGCCTCTTTGGGCGTGAGGTCGCGCTCCACCACGCCCTTCTGGTTCAGGTAGGGAATGGGGTTGTCGGGGCGCACAGGCGTGCTGAAATCCTTGAAGGGCCAGTAGGCGGTGCCGCTCAGCCAAGGCATGGTTTCCTGCTCCTTGAGGTGCCAGTCGACGAGGTTGCAGAGGTAGCTCTCGCTCCAGTCGCCGTCCTTCGACACGCGGGCGCTGCCGCCGAACAGGCTGGCGTCGCCGGCGCGCTCGTCGGCGCCCTGGCCGTGGGCGATTTTGGCCAGGGCGTTGTCGGGGTTTTCGGAGTGGCGGCCGGCGTGGCTGTCGCCGCCCCACTCCACGTGCAGGAAGCGCTTCACCGCCCTGAACTCCTGCTCCGTCACTTCCTTGTAATCGGTATAAATCCCCCGGTACCAGCCCGCCCAGATGGAGGGCGAGTACACGTCGGGAATGTCCTTGCAGAAGTCGCAGCGCCGGATGGCGGTGTAGCGGCCGGGGTCGAGCTGGTGGGCCAGGTCGTTGAGCGACTTCATATAGGTGCGGATTTTCTCCTTGTCGAACGCCGGGAAGTCGCCGGGCCAGTCGTTCTCGTTGCCCAGGCCCCAGATGATGACGGCCGGGTGATTGTAGTGCTGCTCAATCATGTGGGTGAGCATGCGGCGGCCCTGCGCCTGGTACACCTCGCCGCCCAGCCCGCCCCGGCACCAGGGAATTTCTTCCCACACCACGATGCCCAGCGAGTCGCACAGGTTCAGCACGATGCGCGACTGCTGGTAGTGGCCCAGGCGGATGAAGTTGACGCCCATGCTCTTCATCAGCCGCATTTCCTGCCGAATCTGGGGCTCGGTCATGGCGGCGGCCACGCCGGCGTGGTCTTCGTGGCGGTGGGTGCCGCGCAGCAGCAGGCGCTGCCCGTTCAGCCGGAACGGGCCGTGCTCTACAAATTCGATGTGGCGAAAACCGACCTTTTCGCGGTGCTCAAACTGCTCGGGGCCGCTGCCCACCGTCACTTCCACGGTGTAGAGCTCCGGGTGTTCCGGCGACCAGCGGCGCGGGGTTTTCAGCCTGAAACCGGCTAAATCCAGCTCGCCGGCTTTCACCGAAACCGTGGCCTGGGATTTCGCCGCCACTTTGCCTTCGGGGTCGAGCAGGCGCACGCTCACCACCGCATTCCCGCTTGCCAGCGGCTCCCGAAAAACGCCTTTTAGCGTCAGCGAGCCGAGTTTTCCGGCGGCGTCCACGTCCGCTTTCGCCGCTATGCGCGCCAGCGAAACGGCCGGTTCGTACACGAGATTCAGATACCGATAGAGGCCGCCGTAGAGGTTGAAATCCGACAGGTCGGAGGGCATCATCTCCAAATCGCGGGAGTTGTCGCAGCGAATGGAGAGCGGAATCTTGCCCTTGAATTGGGTTTTGAAGGCGTCGGTCTGCTGGAAGTCGGCCACGGCCTGGGTGATGTCCACGGTCCACTCGTCGTAGCCGCCGACGTGGCTGCCAACTTCGGTGGTGTAGATGAAGACGCGGGTTTTCTGGCCCGCGCCCTCGAAGTGCAGCAGCGTCCGGCCGTGGGCGTAGGGGTTCGCGATGCTGAGCTGGGTACGGTACCAGCCGGGGCCCTGGTAATAGTTCACGTCGGGGTCCACGGCGTCGCGGGCGTTGAAGCAGTGCGGCAGGGCCACGGCCTCCCACAGCGGCACGCTTTCGGGGTTGCCGGCCGTCACGGGCCGCACGGCTTCCCACACGCCGCCCAGGTCCTGGCGCACAAACTCCCAGCCGGTGTTCAGGCGGGTTTGCTGCTGGGCGAAGACGGGGATATTGCTGCTGAAGCTGAGCAGCAGCAGCAGCAGTATGTAGACGGCGCGGCCGCGCCAAGGAGAACTTGCCTTCATCGCCCGAATCAAACGCCGCCGAAGATGGAAAAGCCCCCATCCACGCAAATCATGGAGCCGGTGACGAAGCGGGAGGCGTCGCTCAGCAGCCAGACGAGGGCGCCTTTCAGCTCGTCGGGCCGGCCGAAGCGCTTGAACGGGGTTTGGCGAATCACCAGCTCGCCGCGCGGCGTGAAGCCGCCGTCGGGATTGGTGAGCAGGCTGCGGTTTTGCTCGGTGAGGAAGAAGCCGGGGGCCAGCGCGTTCATGCGCAGGCGGTCGCCGTAGCGGTTGGCCATTTCCACCGCAAACCACTGGTTGTAGCAGTCCACGGCGGCCTTGCCCATGTTGTAGCCCAGCACTTTGGTAATGGCCCGCTTCGAGTTCATGGAGGAGATGTTGACGATGCTGCCCGCGCCCGCTTCGGCCAGGGCCGGCCCGAACACCTGCGTGGGCAGCAGCGTGCCCCACACGTTGAGGTCCATCACGCGGCGCATGCCGGCCAGGTCCATCTTGAAAACATCCGTATCAGGAGAAAGAACCCCATCGGGGGCGTTGCCGCCGGCCGCGTTCACCAGCCCGTCGATGCGGCCGAAGGTGCTTAGCATCAGGTCGCAGGCCAGGCGCAGCTCGTCTTCGCTCAGCACGTCGGCCACCAGCGCCAGGGCCCGGCCGCCCTGCGCGTTGATGGCGGCGGCGCGGGCCTCGGCCACGGCGGCGTTGCGGCCCAGGATGCCCACGGTGCCGCCCGCTTCCACGATGCCGGCCAGGAAGGCCTCGCCGAGGATGCCGGTGCCGCCTGTCACGACAATCACCTTGTCTTTGAGCGAAAAAGGATTGGTGGCGGACGCTAGTTGAGCGTCAGCTGGGTGTAGTTCTGATAGCGCCATAGGGCTTCGAGGAAGTAGTAGTCGGCGTACACCAGCGGCACGTCGATTTCGGAGTTGGCCGGCTTGTTGCCGGTGCTGTGCTTCAGCAGAAAGTAGTTGTTGGTGCCGGCCGCCGCCAGGTATTGGGGCGAACTCAGGCTGGCCAGCATGGCCGTGGCGGCGGCGTAATAGGTGTTTTTCGGGGGAGCGTACTTGCTCAGTTCCAGCAGGCCGGCGGCGGCGGCGGCGGCGGCCGAGGCATCGCGCGGGGCCCGGGGGATGTCGGGCGCGTTGAAGTCCCAGTAGGGAATGCGGTCGGGGATTCTGGCCGTCTGGGTCAGGAAGTAGTCGGCCGCGTGCATGGCGGCGGCCAGGAATTTCGGGTCTTTGGTTTCCCGATAAACCATGGTGTAGCCGTAGATGGCCCAGGCCTGCCCGCGCGCCCAGCAGGAGTTATCGGCAAAGCCCTGGTGTGTGACGGCGGTGAGCAGCTTGCCGGTGGCGGGGTCGAAATTCAGGACGTGGTAGGTGCTGAAGTCGGGCCGGAAGCGGTACTTCAAATCGGTGGCGGCGTGGGTTTTGGCGATGTGCGCGTAGGTGGTGTCGCCGCTGAGGCGGGAGGCGGCAAAAAGCAGCTCCAGGTTCAGCAGGTTGTCCACGATGACGGGGTAGCTCCACACCTCGGCGTGGTGGTCCCAGGAGCGGATGGCGCCCACTCTGGGGTTGAAGCGCCGGGCCAGCGTGGCGGCGGCCTGCAGCAGCACGGCCCGGTACTGCGGGTTTTTGGTCAGGGCGTAGCCCTGGCCGTAGCTGTTGTTGAGGATGAAGCCCAGGTCGTGGGTGGTCGTCACGTTCTTCTCCGCGTCCAGGGTTTCGGTGAAGGCCGCCGCGCGGCGCGGCCACTGCGGCTGCCCGCTCAGGCGCGCCAGGTACCAGAGGTTGCCGGCGAAGAAGCCGCTGGTCCAGTTGCGCGAGGTGGTACGCACGAGGCGGCCGTCATTCTCGGTGCTGCGCGGGTGCTGGGTGCTGTCGGGGTAGCGGCGCAGGTAGGCCGTGTACTGGGCTTCGGCGCGGGCCACCACGGCGGCCACGGGCACGGCCAGCGGCCGGGCGGCGGGCCGTTTGGCAGGCAGCCTTTTTTGGGCCTGCAGCGGCCCCAACGCCAGCCCGAGCAGCGCGGCCATGACGGGGAGAATTTTCTTCATCATCAGTAGGCCCACGGCACGGGCTTGAAATCGGGGTGTTTGGCGAATACTTCGGCGGCTTTTAGGTCGGGGTAGGCGCGGCTGGCCTGCGCGTACACGTCCAGGGCGAGGTTGTCGGAGGTGCCGGCGGCATCGGCTTTTTCCATCTTTTTACGGCCCAGCAGGTAGGGCCGGAACCACTCCACGCCGGTGCGCAGGCCGCGGCCGTCGGGCGTGGCGTAGTGCCAGAGGTCGAGGCCGACGTGCGGGGCCATGAGGGCCAGGCGCACCCAGCCCTGCATGTTCATGCCGGTGTAGTTCCAGGGGCGGGTGCGGGCCAGTTCCAGCGGCTGCGCGCCGTCGGGCTCGAACTGCACGGCCACGCGGGGCCAGGTTTGCTGTTGCAGGGTGGTCTTGGCCAGGGCCGGGTTGCCGGTGAAGAGGGCAAAATCCACCACCTGCGTGTCGTAGAAGGTGCCGTGGTTGTTCTTCGCCGCGCCTTCGGGCAGGGCCACCGGGCTGGTGGTGAGCCAGGTGGTGAAGTCCCTAAACCACGCTTTTACCCCTCCTACCACGGCCGCGTCCACGCTCGGGCTGCCGCTCAGCAAGGCCAGCGCCTCCGGAATATTCACCAAATGGCGCGTTTCGATGATGCCGAAATTCCGCCCGTTGTTGATGCCCGGAATGCCCTGCCCGAAGTTCAGGTTGGGGTTCATGCGGGTGGCGGGGTCCAGGAAAAACACCTGCAGCAGGCGCGTGGCCCGGCGGGCGTAGTCCTCGTTGCCCGCGAAGTAGTAGGCCAGGCCCAGCTTCTGCACGTCGGCGCACAGCTTGCCCAGCGTCTCGCTGTCCTTCATGGCCTCCGACTCCGGGTTGCGCAGGCCGTCCTTCTGGATGTAGGGCTTGCCGTCGGGCCTGGCGGGGTCGGGCCACCAGTACGGCGCCTGCGAGATGTAGTCGTGCTTGTCGCCGCTGGGGGGCGTCTGGGGCTTGGTGGTGATGGTGTAGGGCCCGCGCCTGAGGGCGGCGCTGGCCTCGCGCAGCAGCTCCTGCACGCGGGCGGCCTCGGGCTGGTGGCCGGCCTGGTAGGCCGTTTTATAGGCGGCCAGGGCGGCAGGGTCGAGCAGAATGAACGCGGCCGGCGCGGCGGTTGCAGCCGCCAGCGCCGGCGCGCTCATTGCCCACCACACCAGAAAAAGAAGGACTAGGCGCATTACTGAGTTGATTATTTAAAGTAGCTGGACCGGCGCAACCTCACGGTTTCCCCGTTAGTTATACCCCGGGTTCTGCGTCAGATTGGGGTTGAGCTGCAGCTCGGGCTGCGGAATGGGGAACAGCAGGTACCTGGGGTCCACGGTGCGGTTGAAGATGGCGCGCTCGCGCTCGAACAGCCGGCCCAGGCGCACCAGGTCGAACCAGCGGTGGCCTTCCTGCACCAGCTCCCAGCCGCGCTCGCGCACCAGCATGTCCACGAAGGCGTCTTTGGTGGTGGTGCGGGTGCTGGCCCACTGCGGCAGGCCGGCGCGGGCGCGCACGCGGTTGTAGCCGTCGTATTTCAGCGGGTCGTTGGGGTTGAGGTTGTTGCGGGCTTCCGACTGCAGCAGCAGCACGTCGGCGTAGCGGGTGATGAGGTAGTTGGCGCGCGAGTCGTTGATGATGCGCTTGTCGTCGCGGAACTTGTTGAAGAAGTAGCGGGCCAGCGTGGTGGTGCCGGCCTGGTTGCTGATGTTCCAGGCCCGGCGCACGTCGGTGGTGCGGTAAGAGCGCACGAGGCTGTCTTCCACCGTGAAGGTGCCCAGCCCCTGCAGCTGCGAGGGCAGGAACTGCCGCACGATGATGCTGCCCGTGTTCGGCGGCAGGTCGAACTGGATGCTGAAGATGTGCTCCGCCCCGTTCTCCTTGTCGGGGTTGAACACGTCGCCGTACACCGGCAGCAGGCTGTACTGGTTCGAGCCGATGACGCGGTTGCAGGCATCGAGGCCGCTCTGGTTGTCGGTGGGCTGGGCGGCGCTGGAAACGGCGCGGGTCAGGTACACCTTGGCCAGCACGGCGGCGGCGGCGCCCTTCGACACCCGCCCTTTCTCGCCGGCCGGAATCTGGTTTTCCGAATAGCAGTTGGCCTCGGCGTATTGCAGGTCCTCAATAATCTGCTGGTACACCTGGGCCAGGGGCGTGCGCGGCGGGCGCAGGTCGTCGGCCGGGCCCTTCACCGTGGCGGTGATGAGCGGCACGTCGCCGAAGCAGCGCACCAAATCGAAATAGCCCTGGGCGCGCAGAAAGCGGGCATTGCCGACGATGTTGGCCTTGCGCCCGGCGTCCATGTTGATGGCCGGCACCTTCTCAATCACGTCGTTGGCCCGGTTTATCATCCGGTACGAGTTGGTCCACCAGCTGTTGATTTCGGTGTTGGTGGGCGTGTAGGTGAAGCGCGAGAGCTGGGCCCGCTCGTCGGTGCTGGAGCCCACCCGAATCAGCTCGCCGGGCAGCTCCGTGATTTGCCAGCCCGTGCGGCCGTAGTACGTCTGGGGCAGCAGCGCATTGAACACGCCGTTGAGCCCGGCAACGGCGTCGCTCTCGTTCTGGTAAAAGTTTTCGGCCGCCAGAAAGTCGGCCGGCTCTTCCTGGAGGAATTTCTCGCAGGAGCTCAGGCCCAGGGCCAGGATGCCGAGCAGGAGGATATTTTTTTTCATCGGGAATGGATGGGAAAGTCGGAATGGGAATGAGCGCGGGCGGGGGACCTCACCCCCGGCCCCGGTTCGCTTGATGCGCGAAGCCCGCGGAGAGGGGAGCCTGACGATTGAAGGCGACTGCCTACGTCTGCGCCGCCGTGGCTCCCCTCTCCACAGGAGAGGGGCCGGGGGTGAGGTCCCGGCGTTAGAACCCCAGCCGCACCCCGGCAATGAACGTGCGGGTGCTGGGGTAGGCGTTGTAGTCGGTGTTCAGGCTCAGGTTGTCGCTGCCGAAGGAGTTTACCTCGGGGTCGTAGCCGGTGTACTTCGTGAAGGTCAGCACGTTCTGGGCCGTCACGTACACGCTGGCCGACTTGATGACCTTGCTGAACTTGGGCAGCGTGTAGCCCAGCGTCACGGTTTTCACGCGCAGGAAGGAGCCGTCCTCCACCACGTCGCTCACGATGCCGGTGCTGCGGCGCAGCGTGCTGCCGGCCCGCGGAATGGTGGTGTTGGTGTTGGTGGGCGTCCAGCGGTTGGTCACGGTTTCGAGCTTGTTGGTGGTCGTAATGCCCGACTCCAGCTCGTAGCGGTTCAGGTTGAGCACATTAGAACCCTGCACGCCCTGCAGGAAAATGCTCAGGTTGAAGCCGCCGTACTTGAAGCCGTTCGTGACGCCGTAGATGAACTTGGGCTGGGCCCGGCCGATGATGACGCGGTCGGCCGCCGTGATGACGCCGTCGCCGTTCTGGTCCACGTAGCGGGGGTCGCCGGGGCGCACCACGGTTTTGGTGCCGCTGGCCGTAATCTCGTCCTGGCTCTGCCACAGCCCATCAAACTGGTAGCCGAAGAACGTGCCGATGGGCTCGCCCACGCGCAGCAGGCTGGTGTTGCCCAGCCCCGAGCCCACAAACAGGCTGGAGCTGGAGCTGCCCACGTAGCGCTCGTACTCGCCGTTGAGGTCGAGCACCTTGTTGCGGTTCAGCGAGAGGTTGAGGTTGGTGTTCCACGAAAACTTCTTCGTGTCGATGTTCGTCGTGTTCAGCGCCAGTTCCACGCCCTTGTTTTCCACGCTGCCCGCGTTCAGCAGAATGCTGTTGTAGCCGCTGGTGCGGGGCGTCGATACCTGCAGGAGCAGGTCGGTGGTTTTCTTGTAGTAGGCATCGGCCGTGATGACGATGCGGTTTTGCAGAAACGCCACGTCCACGCCCGCGTTGGCCGCCGCCGTCGATTCCCATTTCAGGTTGGGGTTCGGGATGTTCAGCGGCACCAGGCCCACCAGGCGGGTGCTGCCCGAGGCGTAGGAGCCGGCGTCGTAGCGGGCCAGCGACTGGTAGTTCGGGATTTCCTGGTTGCCGGTCACGCCGTAGCCCAGGCGGATTTTCAGGTCGCTCAGCGCCGTGAAGCCCGACATGAATTTCTCGTCAATCAGCCGGTAGGCAAAGGCCGCCGAGGGGAAGTAGCCCCACTTATTATTGGCCCCGAAGCGCGACGAGCCGTCGGCCCGCAGCGTGGCCGTGAACAGGAACCGCTCGAAAAGCCGGTAGTTCACCCGCCCGAAAAACGAGGCCAGCGTGTTCGAGGGCCGGCCCGAGTTGGGGGTGAGCACCACGGCGGCCAGCGCCAGGTTGTCGGAGCCCAGGGTGTTGGTGAAGAAGTTGGTGGCCGAGGTGCCGAAGTTGTCGCCGAAGAACTGCTGCTCGGTCACGCCCACCACCACGTTCAGGAAGTTGTTCTCGTTCAGCTTCTTGTCGTAGGTCAGCGTGTTCTCGTTCAGCCAGCTGTAGCGGTAGGTGGTGCTGCGCGTGGCCGAGCCGTTGGTGAGGCGGCCCTGGAAGATGTCGGACGGCCGGTACTGGTTCACCTGGTTGTTGTTGTAGTCGAAGCCGCCGGTCACGCGGGCCGTCAGGCCGGGAATGATTTCGTAGTTGGCCGCCACGTTGAACAGGCCGCGGGCCACCGTGCGCTGGTCCTTCACCTCCTCGGCGTAGGCAATGGGGTTGCCCACGTCTTCCACGTAGGGCAGCGGGCCGTTGGAGTAGGTGTAGTTGCCGAAGGCATCGCGCACCGGCACCACCGGGCTAATGCGCAGCGCATCAAGCAGTACGCCGCCGTTGCTGCCGCCCGAGGAGTTCACAAACGCCCGGTTCTCGAAGGTGCCGGCCACCTGGCTCGAAAAGTTGAAGCTCAGCTTGGGGCTGATTTTCTTGTCGAGGTTCAGGCGCACCGTGGCCCGCTTGAAGCCCGAGTTCAGCACAATGCCCTGCTGGTCGAAATAGTTGAAGCTGAGGTTGTAGCGGGTTTCCTCGGTACCGCCGTTGAAGCCCAGCTGGTAGTTGCTCATCGGGGCGGGCCGAAACAGCTCGTCCTGCCAGTCGGTGCCCTCGCCCAGCGAGTCAATCTGGCTCTGGCGGTAGGGCGGCGGCAGGGTGGTCGAGCCGGCGTTCACGTCGTTCAAATACTGGGCAAACTGCCTGGCGTTCATCAAATCGAACTTGTGGCGCACCAGCTGAATGCCCGTGTAGCCTTCTGCGCTGATGGTGCCCTTGCCCACCTTGCCCTTCTTGGTGGTGATGAGGATAACGCCATTCGCGCCCCGCGAGCCGTAGATGGCCGTGGCCGAGGCGTCTTTCAGCACCTCAATGCTTTCGATGTCGCTGGGGTTGATGGAGTTCAGGTCGCCCGCGCCGGGGAAGCCGTCCACCACAAACAGCGGCTCGTTGCCGGTATTGATGGAGTTGGTGCCGCGAATGCGGATGGACACGTTGCCGCCCGGCTCCGAGTTGGTTTGCGTCACCTGCACGCCGGCGGCGCGGCCCTGCAAAATCTGGTCGGCCCGCGCAATGGGCGTTTCGGCCACCTGCTCGGCCGAAATCGACACCACCGAGCCGGTAATGTCGCGCTTGCGCTGGGTGCCGTAGCCCACCACCACAATTTCGTTGAGGTCCTGGGCCTGCTCTTTCAGCTGCACATTGATGGAAGTGGAGGTGCCGATGGACTGCTCGAAGGATTCGAAGCCCACGAACGAGAACACCAGCGTACCACCATTGGCCGGCACGCTCAGCTCGAATTCGCCGGCGGCGTTGGTGCTGCTGCCCGTGGTCGTGCCTTTCAGCAGTACCGACACGCCGGGCAGGGGCGTTTTATCCGTCGAATTGAGAACCCGCCCGGACACTTGCCGGGTCTGGGCTTGGGCTGCAAACGTTCCCAGGAACGCCAGCAGCCCAATAAGGAGTCGAAGTTTTTGCATAATTGGTGGGATTAGTTGGGTGAGTGAGGGCTCATTTATTCAGTAAATAAAGAGGTCTGATTCCCCCACATGGCTCCAAAAAAACGTTTTTTTACGGAATCGTTTACGTAAAACAAACATCCAAAACACTGTTAATCAATTTATTGCTTCCAATCTTCGGGCAAACCATAGTCAGCACCGCGGCTCCTTGGCTATGGGCGCAAAAGCCTGGCGCGGGCCAGCCGAAGCCGCCCTGATGCAGCACGGACCGGCACGCCCGCGGCACGCCGTATATTTGGGTAGGCCGGGTGCTCCGTTTCACCCCGGCATTTCCAGAATTACCCCGTGACTAGTAGGATTGGCTTTCGAGTATGGGCGTGGCTGTGGCCGCTGGTGGCGCTGCTCAGCAGCTGCGCCGAGCCAGCCCGGCCGCGTGCCTACCGCATTGGTTTTTCGCAGTGCAGCACGCAGGGCATCTGGCGGCAGGCGGTGCTGGATGGCATGAAGCGCGAGCTGAGCTTTCACCCCGAAGTGCAGCTGCGCATGCTGGATGCCAGGGACAACAGCCAGCGTCAGGCCCGGCAAATCAGGGAGTTGCTGCGCGATGGCATCGACCTGCTGATTGTGTCGCCCTACGAGCCCGGCCCCGTGACGCCCGCCGTGGAAGCGGCCTACGAAACGGGCATTCCGGTGCTGTTGCTCGACCGCCGCATTACCTCGCAGGAGTTTACGGCTTATGTGGGGGGCGACAACGTGGAAGTGGGCCAGACGGCGGCGCGCTACGCCGCCAGCCTGCTGCACGAGCACGGCAGCGTGATTGAGCTGACCGGGGCGCGGAAGTCGTCGGCCACCGCGGGGCGGCACCAGGGCTTTGCCCGGGGCATGGCGGCCTACCCCACCATGCACGTGGCGGCCGAGGTGACCGGCAACTGGAACATCACGACCTTGAAAGCGCCGCTGAAAGCCGCGCTGCTCGCGCATCCGGAGGCCACGCTCATCTTCGCCCACAACGACAACATGGGCCGCAGCGCCGCCGAGGTGCTGCAGCAGCTGGGCCTCAGCCAGAAGGTGGGCATCATTGGCGTCGATGGGCTGGCGCTGGATTTGGTCGATAAAGGCGTATTCAGGGCTTCGCTGCTGTATTCGCCGGCCGGCGAGGACGCCATTCGCACGGCCCTGCACATCCTGAACCACCAGCCCTTCAAGCGCGAGAACAAGCTGAGCACGGTCGTCATCGACTCAACCAATGTGCAGATGATGATGCAGCAGCGGGAGAAAATCCTCACCCAGCAAAAGGACATCGAACAGCAGCACGGCTTGCTGCAGGGCCTGCGCGCCACCTACGCCAGCCAGCGCACCGTGCTCTACGGCCTGCTGGCCACCCTGCTCGGGGCCCTGGCGCTGGGCGCGGTGGCCTGGCGCTCGGCCCGCAAAAACCGCCTCATCAACCACCAGCTGGTGCTGCAAAACGCTGAGAACGACAAAATCAACCGCCAGCTGCTGGCCCAGAACGAGGAAATCAGCCAGCAGCGCAACCAGATTCAGGCCCTGGCCGAGCAGGCCCGCGCCGACACCGAGGCCAAGCTGCGCTTCTTCACCAACTTCTCGCACGAACTGCGCACCCCGCTCACCCTCATCATGGGGCCGGTGGAGGAATTGCTGGGCAGCAGCCCGGAGCTGAGCGGGGCGCAGCGGCAAGACCTGGCGCTGGTGCAGCGCAACACCCAGCGGCTGCTGCAGCTGGTGAACCAGCTGCTGGACTTCCGCAGGATTGAAGTAGGCAAGATGGCCGTGCGCGCCACCGAAAGCGACCTGGTGGCCTTCGTGCGCGAAATTGTGGAGGCCTTCGAGAAGCCGGCCCGGCGGCGCGGCGTGCAGCTGCGCTTCGTGGCCGCCGAGCCGGCGCTCTACGCCTGGTTCGACGCCAACCTGCTGGACAAGGTTTTTCTCAACCTGCTGTCCAACGCCCTGAAATTCACCCCCGAGCAGGGCCAGATTACCGTGAGCCTGCAGGCTACCGAAGATGGCCGCGCCTGGCGCGTGAGCGTGGCCGACACCGGCCCCGGCATCAGCGCGCAGGACCGGGCGCACGTGTTCGAGTGGTTTTACCAGGGCGAGCAGGGCGCCGTGGCCAAGGGCTCGGGCATGGGCCTGGCGCTGGCCCACGGGCTGGTGCGCCTGCACCACGGGCAGCTCACGCTCAGCAGCCTGCCGGGCCAGGGCAGCACGTTCACGGTGGCGGTGCCCTGCGAGCTGCCGGCAGAGCTGCGCATGAGCAATGCGGCCGGCCGGCCGGCGCTGGCCCTGGACGAGCCGGAGCTGCTGCCCGATGAGTTCGGCCCCGGCGGGTCATTGGCCCTGCCCGAAACAACCAGCGACACGCTGGTGCTGGTGATTGAGGACAACGCCGAGGTAAACGACTTCCTGGCCCGCAAGCTGCGCGGCGACTTCCGGGTGCAAACGGCTACCGACGGCCACAGCGGCTTCCGGCTGGCCACGGAGCTGATTCCGGACCTGATAGTGTGCGACGTGATGATGCCCGGCCTGGGCGGGCTGGAGGTGGTGACGCAGCTGCGGGCCGACTGGCGCACCTCGCACATCCCGGTGGTGCTGCTCACGGCCCGCTCGGCGGCCGAGCAGCAGCTGGAAGGCGTGCAGGCCGGCGCCGACCTCTACCTGACCAAGCCCTTCAACCCCGCCTTTCTGCTGGAGAGCGTACGCACGCTGCTGGCCAACCGCGCCCGCCAGCGCGCCCACTTCCGCCGCGAGCTGAGCCTGGACACCGCCACGGTAGCGCCCGCCAGCCCCGACCAGAAATTCCTCCTCGACCTCACGGCCGTGGTGGAGGCCCACCTCACCAAAACCGACCTGAGCGTGGAGGACGTGGCCCGCGCCCTGGGCATCTCGCGCATGCAGCTCTACCGCAAGGTGAAGGCCGTGCTGGGCACCGGCGTCACCGATTTCATTCAGAGTCTGCGCCTGACCAAAGCCCGCGAGCTGCTGCTCGATGAGCAGCGCACCGTGTCGGATGTGGCCTATGAGCTGGGCTTCTCCTCCCCTTCTTATTTCTCCACCAGCTTCCGGGCGCGCTACCAATTGTCGCCGTCCGAATTCCGGGCGCTGCACGTATCGGCCCTATCCTGAAACAAACTCGAAAGCCCTGTTATAAAAACGAAACCGAGCTGTGATGCAGCCCGGTTTTTTTTATTTATAACAAATTAAAAATTAATTGATTAAATAAAAATTGCCTTATGAACAGCCTGTGTAATAAATGAGCAGGATAGTGGCCCGTGGCGCGTGGAATTTTGCAGGAGTTGGCTATTGATGCCGGCGGGGGAAAAGCGACGGGTCCGCCAGCTTCTCCCTCTACTTCTGATGCAAAATCCCACCCGTCCCATGAGCTTTGTCAATCTAAAACAGCTGGCCGGCGAGCTGGGCCTGTCGTCGTCCACGGTGTCGCGGGCCATGCGCGACAGCTACGAAATCAGCACCGCCACCCGCGAGCGGGTGCAGACCGTGGCCCGCCAGCTCAACTACCAGCCCAACCCGTTTGCCGGCAGTCTGCGCAACAACGTCACCAAAACCATTGGCGTGGTGCTGCCCCAGGTCGATAACCATTTCTTTTCGCTGGCCATCAACGGCATCGAGGAAGTGGCCCAGCAAAACGGCTACCACGTGCTCATCTACCTCACCCACGACAGCGGCGAGCAGGAAAAAGCCGTGGCCCGGTACCTCACCGGCGGCCGCGTCGATGGGGTGCTCATGGCCCTGGCCAGCGGCACCCGCAGCGTGGCCCACCTCGAAAAGCTGCGGCAGCGGGGCCTGCCCCTGGTGCTCTTCGACCGGGTGAGCGACAGCCTGAGCACGGCCACCGTCACCACCGACGACTACACCAGCAGCTACCAGGCCACCGAGCACCTGTTGCGGGCCGGCTGCCGCACCATCGCGCATTTACAGGTGTCGGGCACGCTGTCCATCGGCAACAAGCGCCTGCACGGCTACATGGCCGCCCTGCACGACCACCGCATTGCGTACGACGCGGGCCTGGTGCTCAACGGCAGCGGCTCGAACGCCGACAGCCTGCGCAAAATCAAGAACCTGCTCCAGCAGCGGCCCGGTATCGACGGCATCTTTGCCTCCGTCGAGCGCCTGGCGCTGAGCAGCTACCAGGCCTGCCAGCAACTGGGCCGCGCCATTCCGCAGGACATTAAAATCGTGGGGTTTTCCAACATGGAAACCGCTTCCCTGCTGGCGCCCAGCCTCACCACCATCACCCAGCCGGCCTACGCCATCGGCAAAGAGGCGGCGCGCATTCTGTTCCAATCTATTCTCAAGCACAAGCCCGTGCTACCCGCCCACAGCATGGTGCTGAAATCGGAGCTGGTGGCGCGGGCATCTACGGCCACTCGCTAGATAGCCCAAAGTCGGGGCCCCGCCAAGGGGGCCTGTGGCCATTCTTGGCTATTAGCGAGCGACGTAAAACCAGATAGTGGCCTACACAACAGCTGGCCAGGGAAACCCGAGAAGCTGGTTTTTAGCTGTTCTTATCCAAGCCAACAAGTCATTTCCGGGCCTTACGCGGCCGCAAACAAGGCCCCCACGGAAGCGTGAGGGCCTTGTTTGTTGACACGGCCTGCATGTGCGGCGGCGGGAAGTTGCTCAGCAGGGCCGTCCTTTTCACACAGACGGCCCTGCGAATGAAAGACGCTTCCGCTTGCTCAGAGCTTCCCCGGCCCCGAACGAAATCCAAGGCCCATCATCAGGCTGGCGCATTGCCTACCTGGCCGGCCGCTTTGGCTTGGCGGCGGGCCTGGCAGCCGGTTTGGCGGCCGGCGCCCGCTCGGCGGCGGGGGCCAGGAAGGCGTTGAGGGCGGCGGTGGGCTTGCCGTCGGCACCCCAGGCGCTGAGCTCGTAGTGGCTCCAGCTGCGGGCGCCTTCGGGCTCCCAGTAGAACACGCCCAGGCCCTTGCCACCGGGCACAGCGCGCACGGCCTGCTGCACGGCCACCAGCAGGTCGTAGGTGTCCTGCACTTCGGTGTCCACGCCACCTACTTCGGCCACCACCACTTCTTTGCGGTAGCGACTGGCCATGTCGGCGAGGTTGGCCTGCAGGTTGCCGATGGACTCTTTGTAGTGCTGCTTCAGCCAGAACGGGTAGTACGACATGCCAATCACGTCGTATTTGCCACCGTTTTTGGTGAGCTCATCGAAGAACCAGCGGTAGAGCTCACCGTTGTTGCCCCGGTCCAGGTGCACGATGACTTTGGAGGAAGGGCTCACCGCCTTCACCGCTTCGTAGCCCTTGTTGATGAGCTGGGTGAGCTGGGGAAAATTCTTGGTGCTGCCTTCGGGCCAGAGCATGCCGCCGGGAATCTCGTTGCCCACCTGCACCCACTCGGGCGTGATGCCGGCCGCTTTCAGCATGGTCATGGTGCTGAAGGTGTGGTCGTACACATCGGTGAGCAGCTGCGGGAAGGGGTGGCTGGCCCAGGCGGCGGGCTTGTTCTGCTTGGCGGGGTCGGCCCAGCTGTCGCTGTAGTGAAAGTCAATCATGAGGCGAAAGCCCAGGGCCTGGGCGCGCTTGGCCATGGCCGTCACCTCGGCAGGACTGCAATGGCCGCTGGCTTTGTCGGCGGAAGGGTTGACGAACACCCGCAGCCGGATGGAATTGATGCCCTTGCTTTTGAGAATCTGAAAGCAGTCCTGGGCCACGCCCTGCTCGTTGTAGAACGTGTAGCCGGTGGCTTCCATCTGCTGGAGCCAGCCCACGTCGGCTCCCTTGGCAAACGTTTGGGCAGTGGCGGGCACGGCCACCAGAAAAGCCGAGCACCAGGCGATGCCAAGCAGGAGGACTGCGCGAAAGGCAGCCGGGGAAATAACTTTCATTGCGAAGATTGGATGGAGGATGAGTGCCGAAGGACGGGCCGAACCGGCGATGCGGCCCCACGACGGGAGCAAAACTAGCGGGCCGTCAGCGGAAAAGCGGGATGCCCCGGCGCAGCGCCAGCGCCCCTTGTGGTAATGCAGCGCTTTGGCGCGCCCTCGGGCATGGATGGCGGCCCGGCCGCCTTTCTTATCCTGGGTCAATGCCGGGGCCGGGCGCGGCCCCGACCTTTGCGGCATTCCCCGGAACCTGTTTCCCGCGCTTGCCATGCACCGCCGCTCTTTGTTCAAAAACCTGGCGCTGATGCCTTTACTCCCTCTTGCCATGAACCTGAAATCCTTGTTTGCCGCCGCCGCCAGCTACCCCCCGACGCCCCTTATGCCGGTGCTGTTTGTGGGCCACGGCTCGCCCATGAACGGCCTGGAAGACAACGCCTTTACCCGCAGCCTGCACCAGCTGCGGGCCCGCCTCACGCCCCCGAAGGCCATTGTGGTGGTTTCGGCCCACTGGCAAACGCGGGGCACGTTTGTGACCAATAACCAGCGCCCGAAAACCATTCACGACTTCGGCGGCTTTCCGCAGGCGCTGTTCGACATGCAGTACCCCGCGCCGGGCGCGCCCGACCTGGCCCAGGCCCTTGTGGAGCACGTGCACGAGGTGCACGGCTCGGCCGACTGGGGCCTCGACCACGGCACCTGGACCATTCTGCACCACCTCTACCCGCAGGCCAACATTCCGGTGGTGCAGCTCAGCCTCGACTACACCAAGCCGCTGGCCTGGCACTTTGCGTTTGCCCGGCAGCTGCAGTTTTTGCGGGAGCGGGGCGTGCTCATCATTGGCAGCGGCAACGTGGTGCACAACCTGCAGCTGAGCATGCCCAAGCTCATGGCCGGCGATGCCTCGGCCTACGACTGGGCCACGGAGTTTGACCTGTGGGTGAAGCACAAGCTCGACCAGGGCGACCTGGCCGGCCTGGTGCACTACCAGCAGGCGGGCCGGGCCGGGGCGCTGGCGGTGCCCTCGCTCGAGCATTACCTGCCCCTGCTCTACAGCGTGGGCCTGGCCCGGCCCGCCGAGGCCATCACGCACACGCACGAAGACGTGACGTATGGCGGCCTCAGTATGCGCACCTTCCAGGTGGGCTAGCGGCCGGGCGCAAGTGCCGGGCGGCAAACCGGCGCCCGGCACTTGCCGCTTCTACGGCGGGTTGTGCGTAAGTTTCGGCCCACGCAACCTGCCGAGTGATGAAAGTTTTACTTGTTGAAGACGAAGTGGCCCTGCGCACGGCCCTGCTGGGCTCGCTGAAGCAGGCCGGCTACCTGGTGGAAACCGCCGCCGACTTTGCTCAGGCCCAGGAGAAGATAATGCTCTACCAGTACGACTGCGTGCTGCTCGACCTGACGCTGCCCGACGGCTCGGGCCTGGACCTGCTGCGCGCCCTGAAGGCCGGCAATTCGGCGGCCGGGGTGCTCATCATCACGGCCCGCGACGCGCTGGATGACAAGATTGCGGGCCTCGACCTCGGGGCCGACGACTACCTCATCAAGCCTTTTCACCTCTCGGAGCTCAACGCCCGGCTGCGAGCCATCATTCGGCGGCGGCAGTTTCAGGGGCAGCCGCAGCTGGTGTTTCGCGACCTGACCGTGCTGCCCCACCTGGCCGAGGTGCAGGTGCACGGCGAGGCCCTCGCCCTCACCCGCAAGGAGTACGACCTGCTGCTCTACCTGCTGGCCAACCCCGACCGCGTGCTCACCAAAGAGGCCATTGCCGAGCACCTCTGCGGCGACCAGGTGGACACGGCCGACTCGTTCGACTTCATTTACACCCACCTCAAGAACCTGCGCCGCAAGCTGCAGGAAAAAGGGGCCGACAACTACATCCGGACCATGTATGGCGTGGGCTACAAGCTGAGCCCGCAATAATGCCCACTGACAATAACGGGCGGGCGCGACGCGGCGTATAGGTGCTGGCGTACGCTCTTTCCCGTTCGTTTTCTGCATGAAGCTGCTTGCTGCTACCACACGCTACTACCTGGTTCTGAATGTGCTGCTGTTCAGCCTGGGAAGCTTTGCGCTTTATCAGGGCATCAACTGGGCGCTGCGCACCGAAGTCAGCGAGCAGCTGTCCATTCGGCGGCAGGAGCTTCAGCAAAAGGCCCGCGCCAACCAGCTGCCCCCGGTGGCGGCCCTCGAAAAGCTGCTTTTCGTGAGCCGCCAGCCCCGGCCGGAGGGCTTCCGCGACACGATTCTGCCCGACAACATTGAGCACGAGATGGTGCCACACCGGCTGCTCACGTTTCCGCTCGCGCTGCGCAGCGAGGGCCGGGTGTGGGTGACGCTGCACAAGTCGCTGGTCGAAACCGAGGAGCTGCTGGGCGTGGTGCTGGCCGTGATGCTGGGCGCGCTGGCCCTGCTGGTGGCGGGCCTGGTGGTGCTGAACCGCTGGCTCACGGGCCGCCTGTGGGCCCCGTTCCGGCACACGCTGGCGGCCCTGCGCGGCTACGATTTGCAGCAGCACCAGCCCCTGAAGCTGGGCACGCCCGCCATTGCCGAGTTTGCCGAGCTGAACCAGGCCCTCACCACGCTCAGCCAGCGCCTGGCCGCCGACTACGACAGCCTGCGCGAGTTCACGGCCAACGCGGCCCACGAAACCCAGACGCCGCTGGCCATCATGCAGGCCCAGCTGGAGCAGCTGCTCCAGCTGCCCTCGCTGGCCCAGGACCCGGCCGCCGCGCCCCTCGTGGCCGACCTCTACGGGGCCACGCTGCGCCTCTCGCGCCTGCACCAGGCCCTGGGCCTGCTCAGCAAGATTGAGAACCGGCAGTTTGGCCAGGCCGTGGCCGTGCGCCTCGACCAGCTGGTGGCCGAAAAAGTGGCCAGGTTTGAGCCCCTGCTCACGGCCCGCGAGCTGCGCTACGGCCTCAACATCAGCACCGAGCCCGTCATCGTGACCATGCACCCCGGCCTGGCCGATTCGCTGGTGCACAACCTGTTGCAGAACGCCGTGAAGCACAACGTGCCCGGCGGCGAGCTGGCCATCAGGCTCACGCCGCAGCACCTCAAAATCAGCAACACCGGCCCGGCCGTGCAGGGCGACCCGGCCCGGTTTTTTGAGCGTTTCCGCAAGCACAACGCCGCATCCGACTCGCCGGGCCTGGGCCTGAGCATTGTGCAGCAAATCTGCGCCTACTACGGTTTCGGGGTAGAATACACGGTGAGCCAGGCGGGCACCCGGCACACGCTGCGGGTGCAGCTGGCCGGCCCGGCCCAGGTGCCGCCCACGCCGGCCGCCGCCCATGTAGCAGCCGGCTCCGGCCCGGCCTAGCGCTTCTGCTTAAACACCCTGTCCAGAAAATCCGCCGTGTAGTTCAGGGTCGGCTCGAACCAGGGATTGAACAGCGGAAACGGGTGCGGCGCGGCCGGAAACGAATGCGTTTCGTGGTAGATGTGAAAGCCCTCAAGCTGCCGGGCCATGTCGTCGCGGCCGGCGTGCATGCGGTCCACCGAGCTGTTGATGAACAGGATGGGCGGCGTTTGGGCCGTGACGTGGCTTAGTGCGCCGGCCTGCTGCCACAGTTCCGGCTTCTCGGTTTTAGAAGCGCCGAGCCAGTACGTGGCGGCCGACTTGCCTTTGCTGTCGTCGCCCTCGCCCGACTCGGGATGGATGAAGGCCAGCGTGCCGTCCACGTCCACAATGGCCTGCACGCGGCTGGAATGGCCCGGCTGGCAGCCAGTGCCCTCAAACTGCGGGTCGCCGTTGGTGGTGCCCACCAGCGCCGCCAGCTGCCCGCCCGCCGAGAAGCCCCAGATGGCCATGCGCATGGTGTCAATCTGGTACGCCCCGGCGTTGGCGCGCAGCCAGCGAATGGCCGCCTTCAAATCGAACACCGCAGCCGGGTACAGGGCTTCGGTCGAGAGCCGGTACTCGGCCGTGACGGTCACGTAGCCCCGCGCCGCCAGCTGCTGGGCCATGGGCACGTGCTGCGCCCGGCTGCCCGAGCGCCAGCCGCCGCCGTGCACCAGCAGCACGGCCGGGTAGCCCGGCCGCCGTTTCGCCACCGGCCCAAACACGTCGAGCTTCAGCTGCCGGCTGCCGATGGCGCAATACGTCACGTCCCGGGCCTCGCGAATGGTGCGCGGCACCGCCGGCGCGGCAATGCTGATGCCGGGGTCCTTCTTGCGGGCTTTGAGAAACGCGCTGTGCGTGCTGAACGAAGTATCGGGGGGCACGGGGAGCTGCTGGGCTCCGGCGGATAGCACCAGCCCCGAAAGCAAGCAGGCCGCCAGCCACCAGCGCCGCAAAAGGGAGGAAGAAACGGTCATGAGCGTTGAGGTCGGGCCAGGTTCCGGAGGCAGTCGCCGAAGAAGAGTTAGCCGCCCCGAATAACGCTCATTTCAGGCAATTCGCTCCGCCTCCACCCCATCAAACGGCCACCGGCAGCGTGAAGCGGAACGTGCTGCCGCTGCCCAGCTCGCTTTCCACCCACAGCCGGCCGCCCTGCGTGGTGATGAACTCGCGGGCAATGCTCAGGCCCAGGCCGGAGCCGCCCCGGTAGCCGGTTTTGTCGGGCAGCTGGGCGAAGCGCTGGAAGATTTTTTCGTGGTGCTCGGCCGCGATGCCGGGGCCGTGGTCCTGCACGCTCACCTGCACGAAGGCGCCGGCCACGGCCGCGCGCACCGTCAGCACTTCGCCCACCGGCGAGTAGCGGATGGCGTTGGCCAGCAGGTTGATGAGCACCCAGGTGGCTTTTTCCACGTCGGCGCGGGCTTCGGGCAGGTTGGCGGGCAGCTGCAAATCCAGGCGCAGCTGCTTGTCGGTGAGCTGGGGCTGCACGGTGGCGGTGGCAAAGCGCACCACGTCGGCAATGTCGGTGGGGCGCACGTCGAGCTGGATGCCGGCCCCGGCGTCGAGGCGCGACACGTCGAGCAGCTCGGCCACCATGCGCTGGAGGCGCTGGGTTTCCTGGCGGATGTAGCCGGTCACGCGCTGGCGCTCGTCGGCGGGCAGGCGCTCGTCCTGCAGCAGCTTGGTGTTGAGGTTGATGCTGGACAGCGGCGTTTTCAGCTCGTGCGACACCGTGGCCAGGAAGTTCGACTTCACCTGGTCGAGCTTCTTGAAGTCGGACACGTTGCGCAGGGTCAGAATCTGGCCCACAAACTCCGTCTTCTCGGTGGCTTCGTTGAAGGAAACCAAATCCTGCACCGCCAGGCGGTAGAAGGCCTCCTCGCCGCGCTGGCTGATGTGCAGCAGCGGCGCTTCGGCCACGGCCGCCTCGCGGTTGGGCGCATCGAGGGGCCGGAGCATGGCCTGAAACAGGTCGTTTTCGAGGCGCACGGTGGCGGCGGGGCGGCCCACCAGCTTTTCGGCAGGCATGCCCAGCAGCTCGCACAGCACGGGGTTGGCCAGCAGAATGTGACGGTTTTCATCGAGCAGCAGCAGGCCCTCGTCCAGGGTGTTCACGATGCTGGCGGCGCGGTTGCGCTCGGTGATGAGCTCGGCGGCGGTGGAGGTGCGGTACTCGCGCAGCTGGCTCAGCATGCGGTTGAAGGCGCGGGCCACCTGGCCGAACTCGTCGTGGCTTTCCTGCGGAATGCTGGCCGCGAAGTTGCGCTCGGTGGCGTGGTCCAGGGCGGCGGTGAGCTTGCGCAGGGGCTGCACGGCCGCTTCGGGCACGCTGCCCACCAGGGCCAGGGCCAGCAGCACCGCCAGCGTCACGAAAATGAGCAGGTTGCGGTTGGCCTGGTCGGCGCGCTGGTTGGCGGCTTCGGTTTTGCGGTTCAGGGCGTCGGTGTTCAGCGCCATCATCTGGTAGGTGAGGCCGCCCAGCCGGTAGGGCTCGGCGCTGATGCCCAGCGGGCCGGCCGGCCCGGCAGTGGCAACGCGCAGCGCCTGCTGCTGGTGCTGCCGCAACTGCCGGGTAAGGCGCTGGAGGTCATCGACGACCTGCTGCTCGCCGGGCTCGGTCACGTTGCGGGCCTCTTCGCGCAGGGCCGCGGCGAAGGCCGCCGTGCCCGCCGTATCGGCCAGGGGCTGCCGGCTCAGCTGGTCGAGGCTTCGGAGCATT
Organism: Hymenobacter daeguensis; assembly: GCF_054780555.1. Taxonomy (NCBI): domain Bacteria; kingdom Pseudomonadati; phylum Bacteroidota; class Cytophagia; order Cytophagales; family Hymenobacteraceae; genus Hymenobacter; species Hymenobacter daeguensis. The sequence goes on along the minus strand of NZ_BAAGWC010000015.1, from coordinate 4,665 downwards.
TGCAGGCCCAGGTTCACTGAATACAGGTTGGCCTTGAGCACATCGCGCGAGCTGCGGTCGAGCTGCCGCAGCGAATAGTACGCGTAGCCGCCGATGCTGAGCACCAGCAGCAGCATGGCCAAAAAGCCGGTGGTGATTTTGGTTTTGAGGTTCATGATTTTGATTGGTTTTCAGCGGCCAGTTGACCGTCATGCTGAGCCTGTCGAAGCATCTCTACCGCTTCGTTAAATCGGATTGATTACCTGCGCAGTAGAGATGCTTCGGCTGCGCTCAGCATGACGGGCTTCTTTGGTAATACTTCACAGTCAATACGTCACCAAATACACATCCACGTCGCGCCCATCGTCGGCCACGGCGCGCAGTAGGTCGGCCGTCACGCCGCGCCGCGAAAGCTGCTCCCACAAGCCCTTTTCGCGGGTGATGCCGCAAATCAGCAGGGTCGCGCTTTTCTCGGCGGCCACCCGCCGGATGGCCCCCACAATGTCGTCGTCCTTCACCCGCAGAATCTGGGCGCCCAGCTCGGTGGCCAGCTGCAGGTTGTTGAGCAGGTGCCGCTGCGTGGCCAGGCCGATGCGGTCGGCGGTTTCGCGGCCGGTCTGCACGTAGAGCACGTACCAGGCGGCGGCCGAAAATCGGTCGGCCAGCCGCGAGGTCTTGCGGATGATTTCCCTGGCCGCCGCGCTGTTGGAGTTGATGCAGGCCAGCAGGCGGTCGTCGTTGCGGCGCTGCGGGGCCACGGCGGGCGCGCCGCCGGCGTCGGACTCCACCTGCCGGCCCAGCAGTTGGGCCACTTCGCGCACGGCCAGCCGCCGCAGCTGCAGCAGGTTTTCGGCCTGGAAGAAATTGGCCAGCGCGGTGGGCACCTTGGCCGGGTCGTAGATTTTGCCTTCCTCGAGGCGGGTGCGCAGCTCGCCCACGGTCAGGTCCACGTTCACCACCTCGTCGGCCTGCTTCAGCAGCTGGTCGGGGATGCGCTCGGTCACGTCGGTGCCCGTGATGCGCAGCACCTGGTCGTGCAGGCTTTCGAGGTGCTGCACGTTCACGGCCGTAATCACCGAAATGCCCTGATTAACGAGAAACTCCACGTCCTGCCAGCGCTTTTCGTGGCGCGAGCCAGGCACGTTGGAGTGCGCCAGCTCGTCCACCACCACCACCTGCGGCCGGCGCTGAACGATGCCCTCCAGGTCCATTTCCTCCAGCTCCCGGCCTTTGTAGAAAATGCGCTTGCGCGGCAGCAGGGGCACGTTTTTCAGCTCGGCCACGGTGCCGGCGCGGCCGTGGGTTTCCACGTAGCCCAGCAGCACATCCACGCCGTGCTGGTGCAGGTCGTGGGCTTCCTGCAGCAGGCGAAAGGTCTTGCCCACGCCGGCCGCCAGCCCCAGGTACACCTTGAGCGTGCCGCGCCGCCGGGCCTGCACCAGGCGCAGAAACCGCTCGGCAGATTGGTCGCGAAGGTCGGCGGTGGGGTTCATGGGAGAAGTTGATGGTCAGGAAAAATAGAGCAGTCATGCTTCCGCTCCGCTCAGCAGGACTGCTCTGATTTATGAGCTCCTAGTCAGGCCTATGCGCCATTCAATTGCGCGTGAGCTTCAGCTCCGGCCGCGGGGGCATGTGCAGGGGCACGTTTTCGACGGTGAAGGTGCTGTTGTCCAGCCCGAAGCTTTCGGTTTCGGACGCGCCCAGCCACTTCAGCCAGCCGTGCAGGCGCAGGGCGGTGCGCTGCCAGCCGCGCAGCAGGTACTGGTAGGGCAGGGTTTTGTTGAGAATCACGAACTGGAAATCGCCGGTCACTTCCTGCCCGCGCAGCGACTCGTAGCGCGAGGTGATGTCGACTTCGTGGTTTTTCACGAGGTCGGCCACCACCTGGCGGTACATGTAGTTCAGGGCCTGGTCGACGCGGAAGCCGAGGTAGAAGTCGATGCGCACCAGCTCGTTGGGCAGCATGTGCGTGACGTGGTAGTGGCGGGTGTAGGGCTCGTCGGTGGTGGTCACGTGCACCAGGTAGTACACGTCGGCCCGCTTGGGGCGCTTCTTGAAAATGCTGTGGACGATGGCGTTTTCCACCTGCCGCCCGTCTTCGGCCTTGGTGAGGTACACGAGGTGGGTGGCGTATTTGGGCACGGTTTCGTCGTTGCTCAGGCGCTGGAGCAGCGGCAGCCAGTCGGCCAGCGGCACAAACTCGGTGAGCTCGTTGCGGATGCGCTGGCCGGCAATCCAGCTCAGCATCACCAGCAGCAGCAGGCCCGCCAGCAGCACCGACAGCCAGCCCCCGTGGCTGAACTTGGCCAGGTTGGCCACCAGAAACGAGCCTTCGATGCTGCCGTAGAGGCCCAGGAGCAGCGCAATGCCGGCCCAGTGCGTGCGGCGCAGGCGCAGGTAGTAGCCCAGCAGCACGGTGGTCATGAGCATGGTGATGGTGACGGCCAGCCCGAAGGCGGCCTCCATGCGGCCGCTCTCGCGGAAGTAGAGCACCACGCCCACGCAGCCGGCGCACAGCAGCCAGTTCAGGCTGGGCACGTAGGCCTGGCCGCGCAGCTCGGTGGGGTAGTTCACCCGCACTTTGGGCCAGAAGCGCAGCCGCAGCGCCTCCACCACCAGCGTGAACGAGCCCGAAATGAGGGCCTGCGAGGCAATGATGGTGGCCAGCGTGCACAGGGCAATGCCCGGCAGCAGCGCCCACTTCGGCATCATCAGAAAAAACAGATTCTGCTCGCCCAGCGGCCCGCCCAGGTGGCGCAGCAGCCACGCGCCCTGGCCCAGGTAGTTGAGCACCAGGCAGGTTTTCACGAACGTCCAGGAGCCGTAGATGTTGTGCCGCCCCACGTGGCCCATGTCGGCGTACAGGGCTTCGGCCCCGGTGCTGCACAGGAAAATGCTGCCCAGCAGCCAGAACGCGCCCGGCACCTGCGTCACCATCGCCAGGGCGTAGTGGGGGCTCAGCGCCCGCAGAATGCCGGGCTCCTGCACCAGCTGCACCACCCCAAGCACGGCCAGCATCGAGAAAAACACCGTCATCACCGGCCCGAACAGCTTGCCAATTACCTGCGTGCCAAACTGCTGAAACGCAAACAGCCCCACGATAATGGCCACCACAATGGGCACCGTTTGGAGGTCGGGCTTCAGAATCCGCAGCCCTTCGATGGCCGACGCCACCGAGATGGGCGGCGTGATGATGCCATCGGCCAGCAAAGCCGCCGCCCCGACGACGGCCGGCAGGTACAGCCGCCGCACCGGCAGCCGCCGCAGCCGCGCGTACAGCGCCAGAATGCCGCCCTCGCCGTGGTTGTCGGCCCGGAGCGCCAGCACCACGTACTTCACCGTGGTGAGCAGCGTGAGCGTCCAGATGATGCAGGAAATCGTGCCCAGCACCACCGCCTCGGTCACGGGCTGCGTCACAAACACGCCCCGCACCGTGTAGAGCGGCGAGGTGCCGATGTCGCCGTACACGATGCCCAGCGCCACCAGCAGGCCCGCCGCCGTGGCCCGGCTGTGGGCGGTGGGCAGCGGGGCTTGCGGAACGAGGGGGGCGGTGGTGCTCATGGGGTTTAAACAGGTAATTGACAATGGCTGAAAGCACGTCCGGCTTCGACTGCGCTGCGCTCAGCAGGACGTGCTTTAGCCTTTGGTCGCTTTTAGAACGACAGCGCGATGCTCGTCGTCACGTTGCCGTAGCTGCGGTTGTCGGCGTTGTCGCTCCGCGCAAACACGCCCTTCATGCCGTTCAGGTAGCGGCCTTCCACCCGAAAGGCCACGTTGCTGGTGGGCAGGTAGTCGAGGTTGAGCGAGCCGCCGGCGACGCGGAAATTCTGGTCTAGCGCCCGGGGCATGATGCTGCGGATGATGACGCCGCGCTCGGCGTAGTAGTACTCGCCGCGCAGCGTGGCCGAGAGCTTGTCGGCCAGCTTGTGCTTGATGAAAACGGCTCCGGTGTGCCAGGTATCATATTTTTCGCTGCCCACGCCGCGCTGCTTGCCCACGTCGAACACCACGGCCAGGTTGGTATGCTCGGAGGCGGCGTAGGTGATATAGAAATCGTGGAAAAAGCGGCGGCGCACCAGCGAGTCCTGCGGCTGCTCGTTGCCGTAGAAGGTGCTGCTGTTGATGAGGATTTTATCCGACGGCTTCCACTGAATCTGGGTGCCGAGGGCCTTGGCCTGGTTGGTTTCGCGGATGTTCTGCCAGCCGTTCAGCACCAGCCCGGTCAAAGTCAGCTTGGGGCCGACTTCGTAGGTGAAGCGCGCGCCCGACTCGTAGTAGGGCGAGTTTTCGGCCATAATGGAGCGGGTCAGCGTCCAGTTATCCTTCGAAATAGCCGACTCGAACCCGATGTGCGAGCCGAAGATGCCCACGTCGAGCCAGGCCTTGGCGAAGGGCCGGAAGCCCGCGTAGGCTTCGTACACGTGCTTGAGCACGGGGTCCTCGGCCGCGTAGTTGGCGCTCACGTAGGTGCCGGCGTGCAGGCCAAGGGCGCCGCGCACTTTGCCGTCATCATAGCGCAGGCCGATGAGGGCCTGGTTGATGGTGAACTCGTTCTGGCGGCCGTGCGAGTAGAGGAAGGGCTGCCGGTCGTTGCCGTTGGCGTGGTTGAAATCGTAGCCGTAGTAGGCATCCACGAAGCCGTAGGTGGTGAGCGGGCCGGGCGCGGGGGCCGGCGGCGCCGGGGCG